>DATKMZ010000160.1:0-39577 GCA_035541575.1 Caulobacteraceae bacterium
CTCGGCCTGATGAGCGAGATGGGCATGATGGCCGAGCTCGGCGCGCACATGATGCACGCGTCGGCCCAGCAGCTCGGCGCCTGGCGCCGCAACCACCCGGCGGTCGACCACCTGACCTGCTCGGTCAACCTCTCGACCGGCGAGATCGACCGTGAGGGCCTGGTGGACGAGGTGGCCGACCTGGTGCGCGACAACAACCTGCGGCGCGGTTCGCTGAAGCTCGAGATCACCGAAAGCGACATCATGCGCGACCCGGACCGTGCGGCGCATACGCTGCGGGCCTTGCGCGACGCCGGCGCGGGCCTGGCGCTCGATGACTTCGGCACCGGCTTCTCGTCGCTGTCGTACCTGACCCGCCTGCCGTTCGACACGCTGAAGATCGACCGCTACTTCGTGCGCACCATGGCCGCCAACGAGGGATCGGCAAAGATCGTCCGTTCGGTGATCCAGCTCGGCCAGGACCTCGCGCTCGAGGTGGTGGCCGAGGGCGTCGAGAACGGCGTGATGGCAAGAGCCCTGCTCGAGCTCGGCTGCGATTACGGCCAAGGCTACGGCTACGCCCCCGCGCTCTCGCCGCAGGAAGCCGAGGTCTATCTCAACGAGTGCTACGCCGACGGCGCCGCGCCGGTGAAGGCCAAGGGCTGACGCATCGCGGGAACGGAGGGCCGGCCAGGTTGCCGGCGCCGCGAGCCTGCGGCAAGCCGACCTTCGGACGCGGCTAAGGCTCGACCTCGGCCAGCCTCTCGCTCACGGCGGCCAGCAGCATACAGTGGGCCCGGTCGACGATCTCGTCGAACGACGGGGTCATGGCGAGCATGGCTCTTGCGCGAACGACGACCGCCTCGCGGCTAGGGACCTGCGGCAAGTGCATGGCGGCCAGGATCTCGCTCGCGCGGTTCTGGGCGCGCGCCAGGCTCGCCTGGAGTGCGGCCAGTTCCGCCCCGTGCAGGGCCGCGGAAATGGCGCAGGCGATGGGCTCGGGATTGAAGCGCGTCGCCAGCTGCTCGGCGGCCCGTTCGATCACCCGGGCGCCTAGCCTTTGCTCGCCGCGCACCAATGATGGCGGCGGCAGCTTCAGGTCCCAAACCAGACCGATCCACGACAACACGCGGAGGATGTAGAAGGTGGCGTCCGCTTCCCACCAGCGAAAACCCTGGCGGACGCTGCTCTGGCAGGCGTGGTGGTTGTTGTGCCAGCCCTCGCCCATGGTGATCAGAGCCAGCAGCCCGTTGTTGCGGGAGTCGTCGCCGGTCACATAGCGGCGTGAGCCACGCACATGGGCGAGCGAGTTGATGCAGAAGGTGGCGTGGTAGACCAGCACCGTGCTCCACATGAAACCGACCACGAGGCCTGGCCAGCCAGCGAGAACAAAGCACGCCAGGGCGGCCAGCGCGGCGGGCGCCAGCTCGAACCGGTCCAACCACACCAGCTCTGGAAAGCGCGCCAGGTCGCCCACTTGCACCAGGTCGGCCTTGGCGTGCTTGGCGTCGAAAATCCACCCGACGTGAGCATAGAAGAAGCCCCGCCGCTGCGGCGAATGGGTGTCGAGCGCAGTGTCGGAGAAGAGATGGTGGCGCCGGTGCATCGCAGCCCACCAGAGCACGCTGTTCTGGGCCGAGGTCTGGGCGAGAAACGCCAGCACGAACTGGGCGGCGCGGCTGGTGGAAAAGGCTCTGTGGGAGAAGTAGCGATGGTAGCCTGCGCCGATGGCGAAGATGCGCAGCCAGTAGAGCCCGATGCATAGGACCAGCGCCTGCCAGGTGACGCCGGTCCAGAACGCGGTCAGGCAGCACACGTGCACCAGGACGAAGGGGACTGCGTGCGCATGGACGATATCGATGGGGTCGGGTTCGACATTTCTGTCGTCGGTAGACATGCGGATGTTGTTCCCCTGGGCTGACCTCTTCGCACGACCTGCCAACACGCTCGGGTCGCGGTGAACCGTCACGCCACACTGCCTTCGAAGCGGCTAGAGCCGTAGGGAGCGCTCATTGTGTCGACCACCTCAAGACATTTCCTTGTGGGCGTTGTTCGCAAACGCCAGCTGCACGCCGACGATATCGGCCGCGATGGGAGCTGTCAGCGGATCAGGAGCCATGCGAGCGAGACCACGCCGACGACCAGTCGATACCAGGCGAATGGAGCGAAGCTGTGGCGCGAGATGAAGTGGACGAAGGCGCGGACGACGACGATCGCGACCACGAAGCTGACGACGAAGCCGACGGCGACGGTCCCGACGCCAACGCCGCTTGCGCCGGCGATGAGGTCATGACGGTGCTTGACGAACTCGAGGGTGGTCGCTCCGAGCATTGTCGGGACCGCGAGGAAGAAGCTGAACTCGGCCGCCGTCCGCCGCTCTACGCCCAGGCTCAATCCGCCCATGATCGTCGCCGCGGAGCGACTCACGCCGGGGATCATCGACAGGCACTGCACGAAGCCGATACCAAGCGCTCTGCCGGCTGGAATGTCGGCGACGCCGACCACTTCCCCCGCCTTCGCCACGCGCTCTATGACCAGAATGGCGATCCCGCCCAGTATCATCGTCACCGGCACCACCAGCGGATCGCCGAGCAGTTTCTCGATCTGGCTGATGAGGAGGAAGCCGATCACCGCGGCGGGCAGGAAGGCGATCAGAACGTTGCGGACGAAACGCCAGGAGACCGCCTGGCCCTTGAAGAGGCCCATCAGCACGGCCCAGAAGGTGCGCCAGTAGAGGACCACGATCGCCAGGATCGCGCCCAGCTGAATGATGACGTTGAACGCCTCCCAACGGGCGGGATCGAGGCCGAGCAGCGCGGTGGCGAGCATCAGGTGGCCGGTCGAGGAGACCGGGATGAACTCTGTAACGCCTTCGACGATGCCGAGAATGATCGCGACGACGATGACTGGCACGCGTTAGGCCCCCTGCTCGTACGGCGCAGACGGCGGACCGCCCGTCACAGGACGCACTCGCCCGAATCTGTCGCGATCAGGCGAGCTTAGTCCGATCGCCAATGCGACCGCAAATCCCCGAGCGCCACCTGCTGGGGTAGGGCGCGGGCCAGGCGCCGGCGCTGTCACTGCGACCTGCCCGAATGCGGACATCGGGCCTCAGCCTAAGCCGATCTCTGCCAGGTATCCGGTGATGCTCGAGGCGGCGCGGTCGACCCCGGCCGCGTAGCCGGTAAGCGAGTACCATCGCAGGACCCACAGAGCGTTTGCGATCCGGAACGCGCGGAAGAGCTCGACGTAGTCCTCACCGAACAAGCTCTTGTTGCTATAGCCCTCCTGCAACCAAGCAACGGGCAGCGCAGGTGACTCCCAATAGTCCCATTTGGCCAAATCGTTGATCGGCGAGTCCATCGAGACCTGACCGAAGTCGATGATGCCCGAGAGCTGGCCGTCATGCACAAGCACATGGCACGCTCGAAGGTCGTTGTGCGTCACCCGGTGTGGCAGAGGTCCATGCCGCGTCGTCGCCGCCTCGAAGAAGCGGAAGGCTCGCTCCAGCGCTCGCCCGTCAAGCCCGGCCTTGCCGCCTAGATCGACAAACTCCGCCTCGGTGGCGAGAAAGTCATCGGTGTCGTTCTCGAAGAACCGCTGGGCGCCGCCAAGGTCGGCAGGCCCCATGCCGTGCATCCGCGAGATCTGCTCGCCGACCTCCCGCACCACCCGCCGCAGAACGTCCGGCGCGAGCGACAGGCTATCGGAGAGACGCTGGCCAGGGAGCCTCTCCAGGAAGCAGAGTTCGAGGGACTCTCCGTCGTCCTGCAAGCTCTGCAACGACAGGACCTCGGGGACCGACATTCCCAGGGCGCGGCAGCGGCCGATCGCCCAGGCCTCCTTTTCGAAGACGCCGGAGGATCGCCGCGCAATCCTGAGAATGGCCTGCAGGCCGCTCTCGAAAGTGACGCCGTAGACCTCGTTGGCCTCGCCATGGACGATGCGCTCCTTGGCGAGAATAGGACTTGGGGTCACCGCCCGGGCGGCGGCGGTGATCAGTTCGGCCGGCGCTTCGAACCCTGCGTGCAAGGCGGCGAGGTGTTGCGCGTAGTCATTGGTCATCACCGCATTCTTGTCAGACGGCCGGGGAAAGTCAGCTCCGGCCGTGGCCAGGACGCCGAGGCGCTGCTCGAGATCAGCAACGACGTGCACAGAGGGCCTGAGCTCCGCGCTGCTCGCAGCCAGGCGGTGACCCGGTTGACCTGCGTCAACGCCGCAGCCGGCAGGCCCCTTACTCTGAGTTTCGCGGGTCGAGCTACAGAGGGAGCGCGCCATGCCGATGAACGTGAAACCAATCCCGACGCTGGATCCGCGCATCAACGAGATCCGCGAACTCACGGCCCGCATCGTCAACAAGGAGATCCTGCCCAACGAGCGCACGCTCGCGGCCGGCTGGCGTCATGACGCGACGTCGGAGGAGCGCGCCGCCTCGAAGAACGCTGCTGACGGCGTCAAGGACAAGGTGAAGGCGGCGGGACTTTGGGCGCCGCACTTGCCGCCGGAATACGGCGGGGCGGGCCTGAGCTTCCTGGAACATGCCTACATGAACGAGGTGCTCGCCTACACGTCGGGCGGCGCCGCCCTGTTCGGCGTCGTGGCGCCCAACTCAGGCAACCAGACCATCCTGTTGAAGTACGGCACGGAGGAGCAGAAGCGCAAATGGCTGGTCCCTCTGACCGAGGGCAAGATGGAGTCGGGGTTTTCGATGACCGAGCCGGACGCGCCTGGCTCCGACCCGCGCGCGATCAAGACGACGGCGCGCCTCGAGGACGGCGAATGGGTCATCAATGGACACAAGTGGTTCACGTCGAACGGATTCCGTGCGGACTTCCTGATCGTGATGTGCCGGACGGAGGGCGCAGGGCGCGACACGGGCCGCATGACGCAGATCATCGTTCCGACGAAGACGCCGGGACTGCGCATCGTCCGCGGCGTCGAGGTCTGGGGCCGTCCGAGCGATCACTGCGAGATCATCTACGATAATGTGAGGGTTCCCGAAGAGAACGCGTTGGGCGCGGCCGGATCAGGCCACCAGGCGGCCCAGGACCGGCTCGGCGCGGGCCGGGTCTTTCACTGCATGAATTCGATCGGACAGATGTGGCGCGCCTTCGACCTGATGGTCGAGCGCGCCTCCATGCGGGAAGTGCACGGCGGATTGCTGGCGACCAAGCAGTTCGTGCAAGGATTCATTGCGGACTCCTACATCGACATCCAGAGCGCGCGGCTGATGACGATCCGTTGCGCCGAGTTGATGGAGGGCGGCGGCGATCCTCGGATCGACATTTCGGCCATCAAGATCTTCGTGCCGGCCGCCTACGAGCGCGTCGTCGATCGCGCCATCCAGGTCTGGGGCGCCGCCGGGGTGTCGGGCGATCTGCCGCTCGCAGGCATGTACATGGGCGCCCGAACGTTGCGTATCGCCGATGGCCCCGACGAGGTGCATCGCATCCTGATCGCGCGGAACGTGCTGTCGCACTTTTCCGCCGGCGAGAGCTGGGACTTCGGAAACTGAGAACCAGGTGTTCAGTCTGCCGGCCACCCCCAGGTCGTCCGGCGTATCAGTGAGGCTCTGGGCCGAAGCTCGCCGTCGCGGCGCTTGCCGCGCGGCCTACGCCCGCCCGCTCAGGCTCGACAGCCGCTCCGGGTCGACGCCGATCTTGGCCAGCGCCCGCTCCCACTTGGTCTCGTGCTCGTCGTCGAAGATCAGCGCCTCGTCGGCTTCGCAGGTGAGCCAGGTGTTGCCCAAGAGCTCCTGCTCGAGCTGGCCCGCGCCCCAGCCGGCGTAGCCCAGCGCCAGCAGCGAGCGGCGCGGCCGGCGGTTGTGGCCGGCGATCGCCTCCAGCACCTCGGGCGTGGCGGTGAGCGCGACGCCGGGCATGACCGGCAGCGTCGAGGCCGGCGAGACGTAGTCGTCGGTATGCAGCACGAACCCGCGCTCGCGCTCGACCGGCCCGCCCAGCACCACCAGGTCCTGCGGCAGCTCGATCGACGAGGCGATGTTGAGGCGCTTCAGCACGTTGCCGATGCTGAGGCCTGCGACCGGGCGGTTGACCGTGAGTCCCATCGCGTGGTCGGCGTCATGGGCGCAGAGGAAGATCACCGCGCGCTCGAACCTGGGGTCGCCGATGCCGGGCATCGCGATCAGGAGCCGTCCGGTCAGGAAACCTGAGTCGGGCATACGCTGATGATTGGCGTCAGCTGCGGCGCTTTCAAGCCCGCTTCCCCTACGGAGGCGCTTGGCGCGCGCCCTTGGGCGGCTTATGTGCGGCGAAATCGCGCAGGAGAGAGCCCATGACGATCAAGGTCGGCGACAAGCTACCGGACGCCACGTTCACCGTGTTCGGCCCGGACGGGCCTGGGCCGCTGAGCACCGAGGCGCTCTGCAAGGGCAAGACGGTCGCGCTCTTCGCGGTGCCGGGCGCCTTCACGCCCACCTGCTCGGCGCGCCATCTGCCCAGCTTCAAGCAGCACGCGGCCGACCTGAAGGGCAAAGGCGTCGACGCCATCGCCTGTGTCTCGGTCAACGACGTGTTCGTTATGAAGGCCTGGGGCGAGAACCAGGGGGTCGGAGACGACATCCTGATGCTGGCCGACGGCAACGGCGCCTTCACCAAGGCGGTCGGGCTGGAGCTCGACGGCTCGCGATTCGGCATGGGGCCGCGCTCGCAGCGCTACTCGATGATCGTCAAGGACGGAACCGTGACCGAGCTCAACGTCGAGAGCGGCGGCGAGTACCGGGTCTCGTCGGCGGAGTACATGCTCGAGCAGCTGTAAGCGCTTCCGTTCTTCCTCCCCTTCATGGGGAAGGAGGACGGCGCGAAGCGACGGACGGGTGGAGAGCCCCACCCTCGACCGCTGTGCGGTCTGAAGGGGAAGGAGGCGCAGCGGCGCGCTAAGCTCCCAGCGCCTCCGGCGTCGCCCTGAACAGATCCACCGACCCCTGCGTCACCGCCTGGGTGAGGCCGGGGGCCTGGGCGAGCACCTGCTCGGCGAAGACGCGGGCGAGGCCGATCTTGGTGCGGTAGTAGTCCTGCGGACCCTCGCCCGCGGCCAGCCGGCGCGAGGCGGCCAGGGCCGCCTTGCCGAGCATCCAGCCCCCGACGACGTCGCCCAAGAGCTTCAGGTAGGGCGTGGCGCCCGCCAGCGCGTCGGGCTGAGCATGGCCGCGGCGCTCGATCAGCCAGCCGGTGGCCGACTGCACCGCCGCGAGCCCCGCCTCGAGCCGCGCCCCGACCGTGTGCAGCCAGGCGTCGTCGGCGCTTTTCAGCTCGGCGGCGGTCGGGAAGATCTCGTCGACCAGCTCGCGCACCGCCTGGCCTTTGCCGAGCGCCAGCTTGCGGCCCATCAGGTCGATCGCGTGGATGCCGTTGGTCCCTTCGTAGATCGGCAGGATGCGAGCGTCGCGGTAGTACTGCGCTGCGCCGGTCTCCTCGACGAAGCCCATGCCGCCCTGCACCTGCAGCGCGGCGGAGGCGGCCTCGACGCCCATGTCGGTCGACCAGGCCTTGGCGATCGGCGTGAGCAGCTCCTGGCGCAGCATCGCCGCGTCGCGGTCGACCGGGTTGCCGGCGGTGCGCGCGAGGTCGGCCGCGACGGCGGTGGAGAGGCAGATCGCCCGCGCCGCCTCGATCTTGGCCTTCATCAGCATCAGCGTGCGGCGTACGTCCGGGTGGTCGAACAGACGCGACGGGTAGGCGCCGGTCCAGGCCGAACGGCCCTGCTTGCGCTCGAGCGCGTAGGCGAGCGCCTGCTGGTAGGCGCGCTCGGCGATCGCGACGCCCTGCGTGCCGACCTGCAGCCGCGCGGCGTTCATCATCACGAACATCGCGGCGAGGCCGGCGTTCGGCGCGCTGACCAGCTCGGCTTTCGCGCCTTCGTAGAGCATCACGCAGGTGGGCGAGCCGTGGATGCCGAGTTTGTGCTCGATCGAGGCGCAGGAGACGCCGTTGGCCTCGCCGGCCGTGCCGTCGGCGCCGACCAGCCGCTTGGGCGCCAGGAACAGCGAGATGCCGCGCGAGCCGGGCGGGGCGTTCGGCAGCCGGGCCAGCACCAGGTGGACAATGTTGTCCGCCATGTCGTGCTCGCCCCAGGTGATGAAGATCTTCTGGCCCGTGAGCCGCCAGCCGCCATCACCGTCCGGCTCAGCGCGGGTGGTGAGCGCGCCGAGGTCCGAGCCGGCCTGCGGCTCGGTGAGGTTCATCGTGCCGGTCCATTCACCCGAGACCAGCTTCGGCAGATAGAGCGCCTTCTGCTGCTGGCTGCCGTTCTTCTCGATCGCTTCGATCGCGCCCAGCGTCAGCATCGGGCAAAGGCCGAAGCTGAGGTTGGCCGCCTGCAGGATCTCGAACACGGCGATCTCGACCGCCTTGGGCATGCCCTGGCCGCCGTACTCGGCGTCGGCCGCCAACCCGTTCCAGCCGCCTTGCGCGAACAGCCGGTAGGCGTCGGCGAAGCCGGCGGCGGCGGTCACCTTCCCGTTCTCGCAGCGCGCGCCGGCCTGGTCGCCCGAGCGGTTCAGCGGCGCGAGCACGTCGGCCGCGAATTGCCCCGCACCGTCCAGCACCGCCGCGACGGTCTCGGCGTCGGCGTCGGGGAACGCGCCCGCGAGGCGGCCGTAGCCCGCGGCCTCCTCCAGAGCGAACGCGAGGTCGCGCACCGGGGCTTTATAGGTCATGACGGTCCCTTGCAGCTTGCGGAGGCCCTTCTAGCGCGGCCCTGGCGCAATGCGGTCTGATCACGGCTTCGTGACTGACGCAACGAATCCGTTCGGGAAAGCGTCAGGTTACGACGGGCCACTTGTCAGGCGAGGGATGTTCGGATGAAAGGGCGGCCATGACCCGGCGCCGCACGGTTGCTCTCGTCGCCCTCGTTATCGCCCTTCCGCTGGTCGCCGCGGCGGCGGCGGGCCCGCCTGGCCCGGCCGACGTTCCCGCTGGCCACTACGTGCTCGACAAGCGCCACGCCAGCCTGATCGCCCGCGTGAAGCACATGGGCGTCTCGCTCTACACGCTGCGCTTCGACGATCTCGACGCGAGCTTCGACTACAACCCGGACCGCCCTGAGGCGACACGACTGGAGGCCAGCGTCGACCCAGCCTCGCTCGACGTGAACGCCGATTACGGCAAGCAGTTCGCCGAGGAGTTCCTGTCGGTCAGCAAGTTTCCCAAGGCGACGTTCGTCTCGACCAGCGTCACCAGCGCGGGCGCCGGACAGGGCACGGTCACCGGCGACCTGACCCTGATGGGCGTGACCAAGCCGGTCACGTTCAACGTCACGCTGATCGGCTCGGGGCACGAGGTGCTGCCACTGCCGCTTGGCCGCCGCGCGGCCGGGTTCGAGGCGACGACCACGATCAAGCGCTCCGACTTCGGCTCGACCTACCTCAACAACCTGGTCGGCGACGAGGTGACGCTGCAGATCGAAGCGGAGTTCGAGAAGAAATGACCGCCGCCGCCGCGACGGGCGCGCCGGCGCAGCCCGCCCGCTCCACCTACTCGGCGGTCGCGATCGCGCTGCACTGGCTGATCGCGGTCCTGATCCTCACCAACGTCGGCCTCGCCTGGTACTTCGATGACCTGAAGGGCGCCGCCCAGGTGCCGCCGATCCAGCTGCACAAGTCGATCGGCATCACCGTGCTGCTGCTGACGCTGGTGCGGATCGCCTGGCGGCTGGTCAACCGCCCGCCGCCGCTGCCGGCGACGATGCGCCCCTGGGAGGTCTGGGCCGCGCGCTCCGTGCACGTGCTGCTCTATGTGATCATGTTCGGCATGCCGCTCTCGGGATGGGCGATGGTCTCCGCGAGCCCGCTGATCCGGGTGCATCCGACCACGCTCTACGGCGTCGTGCCTTGGCCGGCCGTGCCGTTCCCCGGCTTCTCGTCCGACCAGTTGCACGACGCGCGCCACCTCCTCACCCGCACGCACAACACGATCGCCTGGGTGATCTACGCCACGGTGGCGTTGCACGTCGGCGCGGCGCTGAAGCACCAGTTCTTCGACCGCGACGACGTGACGGCGCGGATGATCCCGTTCCTGGCGCGCAACAAGGGAGCCGCTTAGATGGACCCCCGCCGTTTCGCCTGCGCCCTCGCGGCCTTGGCGGTCCCGGCCGCCGCGCTGGCGGCGCCCCCCACGTGGGTGGTGGACAAGGGCGCCTCGACGCTCAATTTCACGTCCGCTGTCAGCGGCCAGGCGTTCACCGGCGCGTTCAAGCGCTGGGACGCGGTGATCCACTTCGATCCGAAGGACCTCGCCCACTCCGACGTCTCCGCGACGATCGACGTCACGTCGGCCGCAACCGGCAACGGCGACCGCGACGCCGAGCTGCCGGACCAGGACTGGTTCTGGACCAGCCGGTTCCCGCGCGCGACCTTCGTCGCCAAGGGCTTCCGCGCGGTGTCGCCCGGCCACTACCAGGCGCCGGGCGTGCTGACGCTGCGCGGCGTCGCCAAGCCGGTCACCCTGCCGTTCACGCTGGCGATCACGGGGCCAACCGCCAAGATGAACGCCGCCATCGCGGTCAACCGGCTCGCCTTCGGCGTCGGGCAAGGTGAATGGTCGGCGGTCGACACGGTGCCCGCCAACGTGACGGTGGTCGTCAACCTCACCGCGCGACAGGGCCGCTGACGGACGTGGACGCGGCGGTCCGCGCCCTCGCCGCGGGCGAGCTCGTCATCGTCCCGACCGAGACGGTCTACGGCCTCGCCGCCGACGCCGCCAATCCGACCGCGGTCGCGAAGCTCTACGAGGCGAAGGGCCGGCCGCGCTTCAACCCGCTGATCGCGCATGTGACCGACGTCGCGATGGCGCGCGGGTTCGCCGCGCTGGACGAGCGGGCGATGCGCCTCGCCGCGGCGTGCTGGCCCGGACCGCTGACGCTGGTCGCGCCGATCATCGCCCCGCAGATCGTGTGCGACCTCGCCCGCGCCGGGCTCGAGACGGTGGCCGTCCGCGCGCCGGCGCATAGGATCGCGCAAGGCGTGATCGCCGGCCTCGGCCGCCCGATCGTCGCGCCCTCCGCCAACCGCTCCGGACGTCCCAGTCCGACGACGTTCGCCGACGCCGTGGCCGAGACCGGCGCCGCAGCGGCCGTGGCGCTGGATGGCGGCGACTGCGCGGTCGGGCTGGAGTCGACCGTCGTCTCCTTGCTCGCAGGCCCGCCTCGGCTGCTGCGGCCCGGCGCCGTGACTCGCGCCGAGATCGAGCGCCTGATCGGGCCGCTCGCCGAGGCCGAGGCCGATGCGGCCCGCTCGCCGGGCCGGCTCGCCCGGCACTACGCGCCGGCCGCGCCGCTGCGCCTGGAGGCCCACGCGCCCCGGCCCGGCGAAGCCTATCTCGCCTTCGGCCCCACTCCGCCGGGGCCATCGATCATCAACCTCAGCCCCGCGGGCGACCTGCGCGAGGCCGCCGCCCGGCTCTTCTCGGCCCTGCGCGCGGCCGACGCGCTCGGGCCCGCCGCGATCGCGGTGGCGCCGATCCCAGAAGCGGGGTTGGGCGAGGCGATCAACGACCGTCTGCGCCGCGCCGCCGGCTTCGTGGGCTGACCGGGCCGGGGCCGGAGGCTATATCCTGAGGGTCATGACCCTCCCCGTCGCCGCCGACGTGATCTCGCGCCTCAAGGCCGTGCTCGGCGAAGGCGGCTGGAGTCAGGACCCGGATCGCCTCGCGCCCAAGCTCGTGGAATGGCGCGACCGCTGGAGCGGCGAGACGCCGCTGCTGGTCCTGCCGCGGAGCACCGCGGACGTTGCGGCGATCGTCGGTATCTGCGCCGAGTCCGGAACCGCGATCACGCCGCAGGGCGGCAATACCGGCCTCGTCGGCGGGCAGATCCCGCAAGGCGAGATCCTGCTCTCGCTGGAGCGGATGCGGGCCGTGCGCGAGGTCAACCGCGACGACGACGTGATGATCGTCGAGGCCGGTCTGACCCTCGCGGCAGCGCACGAGGCGGCGGCCGCCGCCGGCCGGCGGTTCCCGCTGAGCCTGGCGTCCGAGGGTTCGGCGACGATCGGAGGCCTCGTCTCCACCAACGCGGGCGGCGTGCAGGTGCTGCGCTACGGGACCATGCGCCAGCTGGTGCTGGGGCTGGAGGCGGTGCTGCCGAACGGCGAGGTCTGGAACGGGCTCAAGCGCCTGCGCAAGGACAACACCGGCTATGATCTCAAGCAGCTGCTGATCGGAGCCGAAGGCACGCTGGGCGTCGTCACCGCCGCCGCGCTGAAGCTCTCGCCGATGCTGGCCTCGCGGGCCGTGGCGATCGCGGGCGTCGGGAGCCCGGCCGCGGCGGTGGCGCTGCTGCGCGAGGCCAAGGAGGTCTCCGGCGGCGCGGTCGAGAGCTTCGAGCTGATCGGCCGGCTCGGCATGGAGCTCGCGATCCGCCACATCCCCGGCGCGCGCGAGCCGCTCGAGAGCCGCCCGCCTTGGTACGTGCTGATCGACATCGCCAGCGGCGAGCCGGGCGCGGCCGAAGCGTCGCTGGAGCGGCTGCTGGCGGCGGCGATAGAGGCCGGCCGCGTCTCCGACGCCGCGATCGCGCAGACCGAAACGCAGGCCGCCGCGTTCTGGGCGCTGCGCGAGAACCAGTCGGCGGCGCAGAAGAGCGAAGGCGCGGCCTGGAAGCACGACGTCGCCGTGCCGGTCTCGGCCATCGCCGACTTCCTCGCGGCCGCCGGCGCGGCGCTCGAGGCGCGCTGGCCTGGCGTACGCATCGACGCCTTCGGCCACGTCGGCGACGGCAACATCCACTACGACGTTCTGGCCGCACCTGGCGGCGACGCCACCGGGCACAATGCCCGCCGCGACGAAGCGGCCCACCTGGTGCATGGGATCGTCATGGACTTCGGCGGCTCGATCTCGGCTGAGCATGGCCTCGGCACGATGAAGACCGCCGAGGCCGCGGCCTACAAGAGCGCGGTCGAGCTCGCCGCCCAGCGCGCCGTCCGCGCCGCGCTGGACCCCAAGCGGATCATGAACCCCAGGGTGCTGTTCTGAGGGCTGTCCTGGCCCTGCCGGACTTCTCGGGTCACACCGCGGCGACGGCGATCGCCGCGCTGGAGGCGCTCGGCTGGACGCGGCTCGCGGGCGGCGACTGGTCGTGGTTGCTCGTCTCGCCGGACGGGGCGCAGGCTGCGCGCGTCAGTCCCTGGGACGCCGCCTACCGCATGCACGCCGAGCTCTGCCGCGACGCGCCGAACCGGTTCCTGCAGCGCGTCGACGCGATCCTGCCGCTCGGCGCGGTCGGGCACGTGGTGGTGATGGAGCGACTCTTCCCGGCGGCCGAGGACGCGGCCATCCGGCTCTGCGCGGCGCTCGGCCTGCGCGGCGACTCTGGCTGGAGGCCGCCCGATGGGCTCGCGCTCGGCGGCCTCGATCGCGATCCCGACATCGCGGCCCTGCGCGAGCGGCTGGCGGCGGCCGCGGCCGATGGAGCGGCGCGGCTGCCGTTCTGGGGCGGATACGACATCCGCCCGGCCAACGTCATGGCCGATGCGGCCGGCGCGCTGAAGCTGGTGGATCCGTTCTTCGTCGCCGGGCCCAAGATCATCGCCGCGATCGTCGCCCGGGACCGCGCCGCGCTCGCCCGCCTGCCCGAGGGCGCGCTCGCCGCGTTCCTGACGATCCCTCCGTTCGAGAACGGCGCCGAGGCGCTGCGCGAGGCCGCGGCGGAGATGGGTCTGCTTGGCGCGCGCTAGTTCTGCAACGGCCGGGAGGAAAGGTTGAAGCCGACGATCACCGGCTCCTTGCCGCCGGGCGACTTGAAGAGCGCGGTCTGGGCGATGAGCTGGCGGTCGGAGTAGCCGTAGGCGATCGTGAGCCGCGTGGTCGTGCCGGTGGAGTCGGTCTTAGCGTCCCAGTTCTGCAGGTCGATCGAGCGCTCCGGCTCGGTTGGGATCATGGAGCGGAACAGTGCAATCTGCTCCTCGCTGGTCGGGTTCTTCAGCTCGTGCGCGACATGCGTGTCGGCGTCCATGTCGCCGCCGTTCTTCACCTCCTCGAAGAACTGCCGGGCGATCAGCTCGGCGTCGGGGTCGAGTTTCTGTTCGGGCGGCTTGCAGGCGACGAGCGCCGCAAGCGCGAAAGCGGCGGCGAATCGCGCCATCGCGATGCTCCAGGTTCGATGGCGAGGCTGGCGCCGAAGCCGGCGCCTGTCCACCGCGCGGCCCGGCGCTTGACCGGCCGGGCCTGCTCGCCCATTCCCGGCGCGAAGAGAGAGGGAGGCGCAGATGGCCGGCGCGCGTTTCAGCCAGATCAACGTTGTCGTGCGCGACATGGAGGCCAGCGTCGCCTTTTACCGGCGGCTCGGGATCGACATTCCCGAGGGCGCCGTCTGGACCACCGGCAGCGGCGGCCACCACGTCAAGGCGGGCGAAGGCGAGATGGACGTCGAGTTCGACAGCCACCGCATGGCGCGGGCTTACAACAGCGGCTTCGCCGCCGAGCGGGGCCGCGTCGTCATCGGCGTCGACGTCGAGAGCCGAGAGGCGGTGGACGCGCTTTGGGAGGCGCTGCTGGCCGAGAGCGTGCAGGGCCTGCAGCCCCCGTTCGACGCGTTCTGGGGCGCCAGGTACGCCATCGTCGAGGACCCCGACGGCAATCCGGTGGGGATCATGAGCCCGGTCGATCCCGCGCGCCGCTCAGCCCCGCCGGAACTCTGAGTTCCGCGTGGCGGTCTACACCGACATCAGCGACGCCGAGCTGGAGGCGTTCCTCGCCCGCTACGACCTCGGCGCCCCGATCTCGTTCAAGGGCATCGCCGAAGGGGTGGAGAACTCGAACTTCCTGCTCGAGACCGACCGCGGCCGCTACTTTCTGACCATCTACGAGCGGCGGGTGCAGCGCGAAGACCTGCCCTTCTTCCTCGGCTTCATGCAGCACCTGGCGCAGCATGGCTTTCCAAGCGCCACGCCGATCGCCGACCGGAGCGGCGCGCTTCTCGGCGAACTGCGCGGCAAGCCCGCGGCGATCGTCAGTTTCCTGACCGGGCTCTCGGTGCGCCGCCCGACGCCCGATCATTGCCGCGAGGCCGGCTGGGGCCTGGCCTGGCTGCACGAGGCCGGCGGCGGATTTTCCGGACGGCGGCGAAACGATCTCGGCCACGCCGCATGGGCGCCGCTGTTCGAGGGCCTCAAGGGCGCCGCTGACGACCTCAAGCCGGGCCTCGCCGCGACGATCGCGGCGGACGTACGCCATCTAGCGGCCGACTGGCCGACGGCGCTGCCCGAGGGCGTGATCCACGCCGACTACTTTCCCGACAACGTGTTCTTCCGTGGACCGCAGTTCGCCGGCGCGATCGACTTCTACTTCGCCGCCAACGACGCCTTCGCCTACGACATCGGCGTCGCCTTGAACGCCTGGTGCTTCGAGCCGGACGGCAGCTTCAACGTCACGGCCGCCAGAGCCTTCGTGGCCGGATACGAGCGCCGCCGGCCGCTCACGCCGGCCGAGCGAGCGGCGCTGCCGGTGCTGGCGCACGGCGCGGCGCTGCGCTTCTTCCTGACTCGGCTCGCCGACTGGGGCGCGACGCCCGCCGGCGCGCTGGTGCGGCCGAAGGACCCGATGGAGTACGAGCGCAAGCTCGCCGTGCATCGCGCCGGCGTCGCGCTGTTCGAGGCCTCCGAGTGACGAAGGTGGTGATCTACACCGACGGCGCCTGCCGCGGGAATCCGGGGCCCGGGGGGTGGGGCGCGGTGCTGCTCTCGGGCGAGCACGAGCGCGAGATCTGGGGCGGCGAGGCCGCCACCACCAACAACCGCATGGAGCTGACCGCCGCGATCGAGGCGCTGGAAGCCCTGAAGCGGCCTTGCCAGGTCGAGCTGCACACCGACAGCAAGTACGTCCAGAGCGGCATCACCGAGTGGCTGCCGCTCTGGAAGGCGCGCGGCTGGCGCACGATGACCAAGGGCGCGGTGAAGAACGACGACCTCTGGCGGCGGCTCGACGCGGCGCGGCTGCGCCACGAGGTCGACTGGCGCTGGGTCAAGGGCCACGCCGGCCACGACCTCAACGAGCGCGCCGACGCGCTCGCGCGCCGGGGGCTCGAGGAACTCGAGGGCCGTCGCTGACGCTCGACGCGCGGCGCCTTTCTTGCAACGATCGCGCGCATGGGACCGATTGATCCGATCAGACCCGTCAGGCTCGTCCGCCGGCAGACTCCGCAGCCTTCCCCGGAGCCCAGGGACCCGTCCGCGCCAGTCGTGAATGTCACCGTGAACGTTGCGCCGCCGGCCGAACCGCTCGCAGCGCCTCACCAGCCGCCGACCAATCTCGACGCCCACCTGATCGCCCAGGAGGCGCGCGTGCGCGGCCTGCGCGGCGGTCAGAAGGTGTTGGAGACCGCCCGTAACGTCTATCTGGAGACCGAGTGGTCGGGTCCCAACGACCGCCGGACCCGGACCGGGCGGATCACCAAGACCGAGGCGTAAGGCTGCTTACTCCGCCGGCGACGGCGCCGGTTTTCCCTGTCCCTGACCGACGATCTCCGGACCGGCGCCGATCGGCGCGGGTCCGGCCGTCAAGGCGCCCGCCTTCGCGTCGCGCGGTGTGATCAGCGGCGCGAGCAGCGGGCGCAGCCAATCCTCGAAGTCGTCCACGAACTCGTAGACCACCGGCACCAGGATCAGAGAGAGCGCCGTGGAGGTGATCAGGCCGCCGATCACCGCCACCGCCATCGGCTGGCGGAACTCAGAGCCCTCGCCGAGGCCGATCGCGGTCGGCAGCATGCCGGCCATCATCGCGAACGTGGTCATGATGATCGGCCGCGCCCGCTCTCGGCAGGCTTCCATCAGCGCCTCGCGCTGGCTTGCGCCGTCGCGCTCGCGCTCGATCGCGTATTCGACCAGCAGGATCGAGTTCTTCGCCGCGATGCCCATCAGCATGAAGAGCCCGATCATCGACGGAATCGAGAGCTGGGAGTGCCAGAGCAGCAGCGCCACCATCGCGCCGGCGATCGACAGCGGCAGCGCGGTGAGGATGGTCATCGGTT
Source organism: Caulobacteraceae bacterium (assembly GCA_035541575.1). Taxonomy (GTDB): domain Bacteria; phylum Pseudomonadota; class Alphaproteobacteria; order Caulobacterales; family Caulobacteraceae; genus Acaudatibacter. The sequence continues at coordinate 16,960 of DATKMZ010000160.1, forward strand.
TGAAGAAGCTGCCGAACAACAGCACCATCACCGCGTAGACGAGCCCGATGCCGGCCGCCAGGGCGACAACGAAGCCGCCGAACAGCTGGTTCTGCGCCTGCTGGTTGCCGATGTTGGTCTCGTGGACGATGCCCGGCGGGAGGTGCTGGATGATCGGCAGCTGCGCCACCTCGCGGTTGGCGTCGCTGAGCGCGGCGCCATGGGTGAGGTCTCCCAACAGGATGATGTCGTCGCGCCGGTTGTAGCGGGTGATCTGCGCCGGACCGGCCTGGAAGTAGACGTCGGCGACGCTGCCGAGGGTGGTCAGCCCGCCGTTCGCGGTCGGCAGCCGAAGGTTCTGCAGCGTCGGCAGGTCACTGCGCGAGCGCTGCGGCAGCCGCACGCGGATCGGGATCCGCCGCTCGCCGACATCGAGCTTGGCGACATTGGCGTCGATGTCGCCGACCGTGGCGACCCGCGCCACCTGGGCGATGGTCTCCGCCGAGACGCCGAGCCGCGCCGCGTCGTCGGGCCGAGGCCGGATGATCACTTCCGGCGCAGGCGGCGACGTCGCCGGGCGCGGATCGGCCAGAGAGTGCAGCCGCGACATCTCGCGCTGCGCTTCGAGCGCCGCCGCGTCGAGCCCTTCGCCCGTGTCGCTGGAGAGCACGACGTTGACGGATGCGCCGCCGAAGCCGCCCCCTTCGAAGGTGATGCGGGCGTCGGAGATCTCGTGGAACGACGATCTGAGCCGGTCGCGGATCTGTGGAACCTTGGCGGTCCGATGCGCCTTCAGCACGGCCACCGCCACGCCCGTGGTGACGCCGCTGGGCGCCGGTCCGCCGGGGCCGCCGCCGCCCTCGCCGCCGAGCGCGGTGAACACGTGCTCCGTCTCCGGCTGGCGGGCCAGCAGGTCGGCGAGCCGCGCCACAGCCTGACGCGTATCGTCGATGGTGGAGCCGGGCGGCGTCTCGACGTCGACCTGATACCAGTTCGGGTTGGGCTCGGGCTGCAGGCCCTTCGGCACCACGGCGACGGCCAGGAAGATCGAGAGGAAGAACACCAGGCCCCCCAGCACCACGGCGACGATCCGGTGGTTCAGCGCCCAGGTCAGCGAGGCGGTGTAGAACGTCGGCAGCGGCGCGCGCGGGCGCGGCGGCTTCGGCTTCAGGAAGTAGGCGGCCAGCAGCGGCGTCAGCAGCCGCGCCACCACCAGCGAGAACAGCACCGCCACGGAGACAGTGAGGCCGAACTCCTTGAAGAACTGCCCCGGGATGCCGGGCATGAACGAAACTGGCGCGAACGTCACGACGATCGCCGACGTGGTCGCCACCACCGCAAGGCCGATCTGATCGGCGCCTTCCATCGCCGCCGCGTACGGCCGCATGCCGCCGTGCACACGTTTCTCGATGTTCTCGATCTCGACGATCGCGTCGTCGACCAGGATGCCGATCACCAGCGTCAGCGCCAGCAACGACACCAGGTCGAGGCTGAAACCCGCCAGCGCCATGAAGGCGAAGGTCGGGATCAGAGAGACCGGCATGGCGACGGCGGTCACCGCCGTGGCCCGCCAGTCGCGCAGGAACAGCCAGACCACGAGGGCAGCTAGCGCCATTCCCTCGAGCATCGTCTCGCGCGTCGCCGCAAAGCTGCCGCGGGTGGAGTCGACCTGCGAGACGATCTTGGTGATGCGGATGTCGGGCCGTTGCGGCGGCGTCGCCGGCGCGCCGAAGCGGGCGGGCGCTCCATAGACCAAGTCGTGCAACGCCTTGTCGACAGCGTCCTCGGTGCGAACGTCGCTGGCTTCCTTGGTCTTGGTCAGCTGGAAGCCGACCACCGGACGTCCGTCGTAGAGAGCCTCAGAGCGCACCTCGGCCGAACCATCGCCCACGTCGGCGACGTCCGAGAGCTTGACGAATCGGCCGCCTGCGCCCGGCAGGGTCAGGTCGCGGATCTGGTCGACCGTGGTCGCGGCGCCCAACACGCGGAGGGTCTGCTCGCGGCCGCCCACCTCGACGCGCCCCCCGGCGGCGTCGACGCTGACGCTCTGGAGCGCCTGGTTGATCTGCGGGGCGGTGACGCCCTGCGCGGCCATGCGGGCCGGATCGATAATGACGTTGATCTCGCGGTCCACGCCGCCGACGCGCGCGACCTGCCCGACCCCGGGCACGCCTTGCAGGTCGCGGGCGATGTCGTTGTCGACCGCCCAGGAGAGATCCGCGGTGGAGAGCGAGACGCCGGGCGCCGGGGAGACTGCGTAAGTGACGATCGGCTGGCTGTCGAAGTCGAACCGCGAGACGGTCGGCGGATCGATCTCGCGCGGCAGCTGGGCGCGGACGGCCTCGACCTTGGCCCGCACGTCGTCGGTCGCCTTGATCATGTTGGTGCCGATCGCGAACTCGATCGAGGTCGTCGACGCGCCCTGCGTCACCACCGAGCGGATCGACTGGATGTCGGTGATGCCGGAGAGAGCGTCTTCCACCGGCCGCGTCACCTGCGTCTTCAGCTGCGAGGGCGCCGCGCCCGACTGGGTGACGGTCACCTGCACCAGTGGGAACTCGACGTTCGGATAGTTCTTCACCGGCAGCGTCGAGTAGGCGAACAGACCCACCACCACGAGGGCGATGAACAGCAGCGCCACCGGCGTCGGGTTCTGGATCGCCCAGGCGGAGATGCGCAGCTGGCGCCCGCCGTGCGACCGTCCCTCCTCGCTCGAATGGAACAGGCTCATGGCCCTTCCTTCTGGCTCCAGTCCGCCTTGACGTAGTCGCCGGGCAACAGCTGGGCGGCGGCCTTGGCCACCACCACCGTGCCGGGCGGCGGGCCGGAGAGCAACTCCACAAAGCCGCCGCCGCGCTCACCGGTTCGCACCGTGGCCTGGCTGACCTTGCCATCGGCGCCAACGACCATCACCGAAGCGCCGTTGGCGTCGTAGCGGACCGCGGTCTCCGGCACGGCCGGCACCGCGCGGCTGACGTCGACGAAGCTCGCCCGGGCGTAGCCGCCGGCGCGGATGTCGGGCCGCACCGGCAGGCTGATCCGCACTTTGCCTAGCCGCGTCGCCGCGTCGACCCGTGGGCTGACCAGCCGCACAAACCCGTCGACCTTGTTGGAGTCGGCCAGCGTGACGGTGGCCTTGAGGCCCGGCCGCATCTTGTCGAAGTCGGCCTCGGAGACGTCGGCGTAGAGCTCGATCTGGCCACTGTCGGCCATCACGAACCACGGGTTCGCGCCGCCGCCGGCCGAGATGTCGCCGAGGTTCACGTTGCGCTGGATGATGAGGCCCGACACCGGCGCCCTGAGCGTCAGGTGCTCGACGCGGGTCTGCATCTCCTTGGCCGCCGCGTCGGCCGCCTTCGCCGCCGCGACCGCGCTGCTCGCGGCGAAGCGCCTCGCCTGCAGCTGCTCCTCGGGCAGCACGCCCTGGGTGTCGAGGCCGGCGACGCGCGCAGCCTCCTTCTGGCGCTGCTCGGCGAGCGTGCGCTGCTGCGCAGCCAGCGCCATCTGCTGGTCGAGCTGGGCGCGCAGGACCGACCCGTCCATCTCCAGCAGCGGCTGGCCGGCTTTCACCCAAGCGCCCTCGTCGACATAGAGCTTTGAGACACGGTAGCCGGTGAGGTCGGGGCTTACCGCGACCTGGTCGCGCGGCGTGAGCAGGCCGGAGGTGGCGATGCCGCCCGCGATCGGCTGCAGCGCGACCCGCACGACGCTGACCGTCCGCGCCCGATCCCGCGCGGCCGTCGCGCCGTCCGCCGTCTGTGCATGGCAGCCAGCCAGTCCCAGCGCGACCGCCAACGCCACGGCGGCGATCCCCCATCTCGTCGTCGTCATCTCGGCTCGTCTCGTGGCGACCGGGCGGCGGTCTGGGTTTCCTCGTAATCCCATCCGCCGCCGAGGGCCTTGTAGGTCTGGACCGCGCGGCGCAGCGCCTGCACGCGCTCCGCGGTGAGCAAGGTGCGGTCGGTCTGCCAAGTCTCCTCGGCCGACAACAGTGCTGTCACGTCGTCGATTCCGGCCTTGTAGCGGACCTGCTCGGCGTCGTAGGCGCGCCGCGCGCGCGCCTCGCCGTCTTCGAGGATCTTGATCCGGGTCACGTCCGAGGCCAGCTCGACGAGCGCGCTCTCCGCGTCGCCATAAGCCGTCTGCACCGCCTTCTCGTAGGCGATCACGGCCTGCTCGGCGCGGGCGCCCTGCGCCTTGGCGTCCTGCAGCAGCCGGGGGATGTCGAGCACCGGCTGGTCGAGGTTGGCGCCGATCGACCAGTACTTGGTGTTGGTGGTCTGGGTCTGTGGGAAGAACAGGAACCCCGCCACGGTCTGGGCGACGCCGACGCCCGGCGCGACCTGGCGGGCGAGGCCGAGCGCCGGCTGCAGCGTGATGTTCGGAAGCAGCTCTTCCTTGGTCAGCTTGGTCCTGAGCGCCGCCGAGCGGAGCCGCTCGTCCGCTTCGCGCACGTCCGGGCGGCGGGTCAGCAACTCGCCCGGCACAGCCTTTGGCAGCGGCGGCGGATCGGGCACGCTGGCCGCGAGCGGCAGGGTTTCGACCGGCTCGGTCCCGCGCCCGATGAGAATCAGCAGCGAGCGCTGGGCGGCATGCTCCTGCGCCTTCAGGGCCTCGACCTGGCTGCGCGCCGCGGCGAGGTCGCCAGCGAGCCTGTCGGCGTCGGACAAGGCGCCGATGCCGACGTCCGCTTTCACCGACGCCGTGCGGTAGAGCTCGTTCTCGATCCGAAGCGACTCCTCGGAGTCATTGAGCTGAATGGCGATTCCGCGGGCCAGGAAGTAGCTGTCGGCGACGTTGGCGACGAGGCTCGCGCGGGCGCTTTCCACGTCGAAGCGCGTCGCCTCGAAGTCGGCGCGGGCCACGTTACGCGCGTCGCGCAGCGCGCCGAAGAAGTCGAGTTCCCAGCTGACCCTGAAGTCGAGCCGGTCGTTCTCGGTGACGCCGCCGATCGGAAGGAGGCTGTTCGGCGTGGCCCCTATGGGGCTGGTCGTCGCCCGGTTCGTGCTGCTGGTCAGATCGCCGGTCGGAAAGGTCTGCAGGATCTGGCTGTTGCGCGTCGCGCCCGCCTCTATCAACCGCGCGATCTGGGTCTTGGCGTCCGGCGCGCTCTGCAGCGCCTGGTCCTCGAGCCCGTTCAGCTCGTCGTCGCCGAAGATCAGCCACCACTTGTCGAGCGCGGCGCCGGTGACGTCGGCCGTCCCCGCCGGCGCCTCGTAGGCGGCGGGCAAGCCTACGTCGGGCTTGCGCACGCCCGAGGCGCAAGCGCCAAGCGCAAGCGCCGCGGCGCCCGCGAGCAGCAGCGTTGCCGCGCGGCCAGACTTCACCGTTGTCCCCCAGGGAAAGGCGGTCTTCGAATCATTGGAGAATAAGGCAAACCTCGCGCGCAATCCCCCGAGCGCGCGCATGACATATCGCTTGCGCCATGCGAATTCACGCACTTTGAACGGTTAAGTCTTCGCCTGCGGCGCGATCGCAACAGCCGCAGGTTGGTGGAGCGCACGATGGCGGGCGATATCCGGATTGGGATCGGCGGGTGGACCTTCGAGCCGTGGCGGGGTGTTTTCTACCCCCCGACGGTCAAGCAGAAGGACGAACTCGCCTACGCCAGCCGCCAGCTGACGGCGATCGAGATCAACGGCACTTACTATTCCACCTTCAAGCGCGACAGCTGGAAGAAGTGGCGCGACGAGACGCCCGGCGGCTTCGTGTTCACGGTCAAGGGCTCGCGCTTCACCACCAACCGCCGCGAGTTGGCTGGCGCCGGAGAGTCGCTCGAGCGCTACTTCGCGCAGGGGCTGGCCGAGCTCGGCGACCGTCTGGGTCCGATCTTCTGGCAGCTGCCGCACACCAAGAAGTTCGACGCCGCCGACCTCGAGGGCTTCTTCTCGTTGCTGCCGCAGGAGCTGGAGGGGATCAAGCTGCGCCACGCGCTCGAGCCGCGGCACGACAGCTTCTGTACGCCGGCCTACCCGGCGCTGCTGCGCAAGTACGGCGTCGCCAACGTCTACGCCAAGCACGCGAAGTATCCCGAGATCGCCGACCTGACGACCGATTTCGTCTACGCCCGCCTGCAGACGGGCGAGGACACCATCGAGACCGCCTATCCGCCGGCCGAGCTCGACGCCTGGGCCGCGGTGATGAAAGCCTGGGCCGCGGGCGAGGCGCCGGCTGGGCTGCCGCGGGTCGACCCGGATCACGCCGCGCCGAAACTTCCGCGCGACGTGTTCGCCTTCATCATCCACGAGGGCAAGGTGCGTGCGCCGGCCGGGGCGATGGCGCTGATCGAGCGGGTCAAGTAGCGCCGTTCTCCTGCTTGCCTTCCCGGCGCCTTCGGGCATAGTGCGTACTTGAACTCCGCATTTTGAACGGAGCCCCAGGAGACCTGCCCCATGCCCAAGCTCGCCGACCGCTACCCGTTTCCTGCCCCCGAGGGGTCGCACTGGCGCGTGCCGCAGAACTACGACGTCACCTTCAACTGGGACTACGACGAGGGCCGCGCGACCATGATGGGTCTCTACCGCAAAGGGGTGGAGATGCAGTGGAACGCCGAGAACCGGATCGACTGGAGCCAGGAGCTCGACGAGGAGAACCCCGAGCAGCTTCCCGAGGAAATGCTGCCGATCAGCGGCATGGCCGAGTACGAGGCGATGTCGGCGAAGGAGAAGGCCAAGGTCCGCCGCCACTTCCAAGGCTGGCAGATCAGCCAGTTCATGCAGGGCGAGCAGGGCGCGCTGATCTGCGCGGCCAAGATCGTCACCCAGGTGCCGGACGTCGACTCCAAGTTCTACGCCTCGACCCAGGTGATCGACGAGGCGCGCCACGTCGAGAGCTACAAGCGACTGCTGGAGAAGTTCGGCGTCGCCTACCCGATGACGCCGCCGCTGCAGGAACTGATCGACCAGGTGCTGCGCGATTCCCGCTGGGACATGACCTACCTCGGCATGCAGGTGGTGATCGAAGGCCTGGCGCTGGCCGCCTTCCAGCAGATCCGCGACCATGCCCAGAACCCGCTGGCCGCCGCGGTGAACGCCTATGTCATGCAGGACGAGAGCCGGCACGTCGCGTTTGGGCGCCTGGCGCTGCGCGACTATTACCCGACCCTCACCCAGAAGGAGCGCGACGAGCGCGAGGAGTTCCTGCTCGAGGCCTGCTACCTGATGCGCGACCGCTTCGACGCCGTCGAGGTCTGGAAGACGCTCGGCCTCGATCCGGCCCGGTGCGCCGAGCACATGTACGACAGCGGCTTCATGGAGATGTTCCGCTCGTCGCTGTTCACCCGCATCGTGCCGATCGTGAAGGACATCGGCCTCTGGGGCGACACGATCCGCAACGGCTATGAGCAGATGGGCATCATCGGCTATGCCCAGGCCGATGTGCAGGCCCTGCAGGAAGCCGACGACACGATCGCCAAGGACTTCGACGCCCGCCGCGCCTACGTCCAAAGCGTCGTCGACCGCGCCTCGGCGCTGGAGCCGGCGGAGTAGCGCTCTCCCCTCCCCCTTGAGGGGAGGGGCGGGGGGTGGGGGTCTCGTGCCGACCGATCCGGCGGCGCCCGTCACCGTCGAACCCCCGCCTCGCCTTCAAACGGGGCTCTTGGTGGCTGGAGCCCCCCACCCCCAACCCCCTCCCCTCGTGGGGGAGGGGGCGCGATGCGCCCGATGAAGATGCGCGAGCTCGAGCAGCGCAGCGGCGTCGGGCGTGAGACCATCCGCTACTACATCCGCATGGGCCTGCTGCCCGAGCCGGCGCGGCCCAAGCCCAATGTCGCCGACTATGCTGAGGAGCACGTCCGGCGCCTGGCCGTGATCAAGCGCCTGCAAGCCGAGCGCTACCTGCCGCTCAGCTTCATCAAGCAGGTGCTCGACCGGCCGACCTCCGGCGAGATCGCCGCCTTACCCGGCCTCGAGGGCATGCTGGCTGCGAGCCTCGGCGTCGCGCCTTCGGATGGCGGAACGTCGCTCGCGGACGCCGCCGCGCAGGCCGGGCTGTCGCCGGCCGAGCTCGACGTGCTGGTCCGCGACGGCGTGGTCGAGGCGCCGGCCGGCGCGCTGACGCCGCTCGACCTGGCGATCGCCAAGGCCTGGGGCCGGGTGAAGGCCGCCGGCTACGCGCCGGACGCCGGCTTCTTCGCCGAGGACGCGCGCATCTACGTCGACGCGCTCGAGCCGCTGGCGCGACGCGAGATCGAGCGGTTCTACGGCCGCCTGACCGGCTCGGGCACGATTGAGGACGCCGCGCGGCTGGGCCAGGCCGGCATAGAGCTGATCAACGACCTGATCGCCCTCCTGCGCACCCGCATCCTGCTGCGGCTGGTGGTCGAGATGAACGCGCGCGCCGGCTCTTGACCAACCCGGCGTAAGGGCCGCTGCTGTCGGGAAAAGACGAGGAGAGGCAAGGCCATGACCCCCGACGACATGATGTTCAAACCCGACGCGATGAAGGGCGAGCGGATCCTCGTCACCGGCGGCGGGACCGGGCTCGGCAAGGTGATGGCCGAGGGCCTCCTGATGCTGGGGGCCGAGGTCTACATCTGCGGCCGCCGCGGCGGCGTGCTCGAGGACGCGGCCAAGGAGCTCATGGACGCCCACGGCGGCAAGTGCGTGCCGGTGGCCTGCGACATCCGCGTGCCAGAGGCGATCCACGAGATGGTCGACAAATGCTGGGCCGATGGCGCCCTGACCGGCCTCATCAACAACGCCGCCGGCAACTTCATCAGCCGCACCGAGGATCTCTCGCCCCGCGGCTTCGACGCCATCGCCAACATCGTCTTCCGCGGCTCGTTCTTCGTCACGCAGGACGTTGGCAAGCGCTGGATCGCCGAGAAGAAGAAGGGCGCCGTGGTCTCGATCCTGACCACCTGGATCTGGCACGGCGGCCCCTTCACAGTGCCATCGGCGATGTCGAAAGCCGGGCTCAACGTCATGACCCAGTCGCTGGCGGTCGAGTGGGCGGCGAAAGGCATCCGCCTCAACGCCATCGCGCCCGGGCCTTTTCCGACCGAGGGCGCCTGGGCCCGGCTCAATCCGGGCAACACGCGCCAGGTCACCTCGAACGACGAGTCTTCGCCCGGCAACCCGATGGGACGCGTCGGCCGCATGCCCGAGCTGGCGAACCTCGCCGTCTACCTGCTCCATCCAGGCTCGGAGTACGTCAACGGCCAGACCATCGCGATCGACGGCGGCGCCTGGCTCGCCGGTGGGGGCGGATTCTCGACGCTGCGCAACTGGACCGACGAACAGTGGGCGCAGGCGCGCAACATGATCCAGGGCGCCAACGAGAAGGATCGGGCGCAGCGGACCGTCTGACCCCCGGTTCAGGGTTAAGCGAGTCTTAAGCGATCAGGCGGAACGCTCGGGCATGCTCGCGCGTCTCGTCCTGCTGCTCGTCGCCGTCCCTGTGCTCGCCGTCGCGGCCTCGGCGCCGGACGCGACCGGCGAAGGCGGACGGATCAGGGTCGTGACCGCGGCGGCCAAGCCCGCGCCCGCGCAGTCGTCGGCGGACATCCCACTCATCGTCCCGCCGCCCGCGTCCGGCGACCCGTCGGAGTGCCGGATGGGGTGCGCCCAGGCCTACTATTTTTGCCGCGTCGGCGATCACCCGGACGACTGCGCGCCGACCTGGGGTCAGTGCGTGGCGGCCTGCGACGCGCCCGCGCTGGGCGCCGGCGCGCCGCCCGCGCCCTGAGCATTGTAACGGCGTCTGACGATCCGGTCCGCCCGCGACGGCGCCCCAAGGTGGACTTCGCCGCGCCGGCGCCCGATCCTAGGGTGATGTCCGAAGTCGCCTATCTGAGTCCCGGCAAGCGCGAGCAGACCAAGCTCGCCAACCGCCAGGCCATCCTCGACGCCGCCAAGGCCGTCTTTCGCGAGCTCGGCTACGAGCAGGCGACGGTGCGCGATATCATCCGCCGCACCGGGCTCTCGGTTGGCGCCTTCTACAACTACTACCGGTCGAAGGAGGAGCTGGTCGCGGCGCTCGCCGACGACGGCGCGCGCCGGTTCCGTCCGATCCTGCACGCCGAATATCTGAAGGCGAGCGACTTCGAGTCGTACTTACGCGGCGCCGTCCGCGCCTACTTCGACTTCATCGCCGCCGAGGAGGAGATGTGGGGCGAGCCGCAGGCGTCCCACGGAACCGAACCCTATTCGCGCAACACACCCGAGATCCTGGCTGTCCATGACGAGGTTCGCAGCGCTTTCGCCGACGTGATGGAGCGCGGGCTCGCGCCGCGGGTCGATCTCGACTACCTCGCCACCGCCTGCATCGCGATCGCCCGTGAGGTCGGCGACAAGATGCTGGCGCGGCGCCCGATCGACGTGACGGGCGCCACTGAGTTCTGCGTCGGACTGATCCTCGGCGGTCTGGCGGCGATCCCGCGCGTCGCGCCTTAAGGCGCATGGCCGATCCGGCGCTCCAGAAGCTGGCGCTGAAGGCCGCGCTCACGCTGCCGCGCCCGGTGCTGCGGCTGCTGGCGGGCGGCGGCGTGGTCTACCGCGGCGGACGCACGCTCGACCCGCGCCTCCAGTTCCTAGCGAGCCAGGCGCGAGCGCTGCCCAAGCTGACCACGGTGACGCCGCAGGAGGCCCGGCTCCTCCACACGCAGATGCTGAAGGCGATCGAGGGCAAGCTCGACCCGGGCGTGGCGCTCGAGACGCTGACACTGCCGACCGAGGCCGGGAACATCGAGGCTCGGGCCTATCGGCCGGCCGACCAGGACCCGGCCGCCCCGGTGCTGGTGTTCGCCCACATGGGCGGCGGCGTCTTTGGCGACCTCGAGACCGCGCACGTCTTCTGCGGGATCCTCGCCCACCTCGCCCGCTGCCCGGTGCTCTCGGTCGCCTACCGCCTCGCCCCCGAGGACCGCTTTCCGGCGGGACTCGACGACGTCCTGGCCGCCTACCGCTGGGCCCGCGCCAACGCCGGCCGGTTCGGCGCGCCGGCCGGCCAGGCGGCGATCGGCGGCGACTCGATGGGAGGCAACTTCGCCGCCGTGATCTGCCAGGAGCTGCGCCGCCACGGCGAACCGCAGCCGGCGCTGCAGCTGCTGGTCTATCCCGTGGTCGACGTCGCCAGCGAAACGCCGTCGATGACCACCTACGCCGACGCCTATCCGCTGTCGGCCGAACTGATGGCCTGGTTCATCGGCCACTACATGGGGCCGGGTGATGATCCGGCCGATCCGCGCCTCTCGCCGATCAAGGCGCCGGACCTTTCCGGCCTGGCGCCGGCGGTGATCGCCACCGCCGGCTTCGATCCGCTGGTCGACCAGGGCGAGGCCTACGCAAAGCGCTTGCGCGCCGCTGGGGTAGCCGTTGCCTACCGCTGCTACGACAGCCTCGCGCACGGTTTCACCGTCTTCACCGGTATGGCGCCGACGGCCGACGTCGCCTGCCGCGAGATAGCGGGGCTGGTGCGGGAAGCGATCGAGGGGAGACTGCGCTGATGCGGGCTTTGATGGTCGAGGCGTTGGCGCCGGACTACGGCGGCTGCGTCATGCGTGAGTTCCCGACCCCGGACCCGAAGCCGGGCGAGGTGCTGGTCGAGGTCAGGGCCGCTGCGGTCAACTTCCCCGACCTGCTGCAGACCCGCGGTGAATACCAGCACAAGCCGCCGCTGCCGTTCATTCCGGGCCTGGAGATGTCGGGCGTGGTCGCCAAGCTGGGCGACGGAGTCGACCAGTTCAAGGTAGGCGACGCGGTCGTGGGCGGCGCGCGGTTCGGCGGTTTCTCCGACATGGCGGTGACGTTCGCGGCAGGGCTACGGCGCAAACCCGAGGCGTTCAGTTTCGGCCAGGCCGCCGGTTTCGGCGCCGCCTACCTTACGGCCTACGTCTCGCTGGTGCGGCGGGCCGAGGTCGAGCCCGGCGAGTGGGTGCTGGTCCAGGGCGCCGCCGGCGGCGTCGGCCTCGCCTGCGTCGATCTCGCCAAGGTGCTCGGTTGCCGCGTGATCGCCGCATCGGCCTCCGACGCCAAGCTCAAGATCGTCGCAGACGAGTACGCTCCGGATGCGACCGTCAACGTCACAGGCGGGTTCCGCGAGCGGGTGAAGGAGATCACCGGCGGCCGTGGAGCGGACGTGATCTACGATCCCGTCGGCGGCGACGTGTTCGACGAGAGCGTGCGCTGCATCGCCTTCAACGGCCGCCTGCTCGTGATCGGCTTCACCTCCGGCCGCATCCCGACGATCTCGGTCAACATGCCTCTGATCAAGGGCTTCTCGGTGATGGGCGTGCGCGCCGGCGAGTACGGCCGCCAGTTCCCCGAGCGCGGCCGCGAGAACGCCGCCGCGATCTGGAAGATGGCGAACGAGGGCAAGCTGCGTCCCCGCGTCTACAAGGAGTACGCGCTCGACGACTGGCGCGCTGCGTTCGACTCACTGGCCGAGCGGCAGGTCGTCGGCAAGTCGGTGATCGTCCCCTGACCGAGGGCGCCCGGCCGACGCTGCGTTGGCTGCAGGCGCTGCGGGGCCTCGCCGCCCTCTCGGTCGTCACCTACCACGCGTTCCAATGGATCGACGACCGCTTCTGGGTCGGCGCGGCCGGCGTCGACGTCTTCTTCGTCATCAGCGGCTTCATCATCTGGACCGTAGGCTCGGCCGACGAGTCGCGTCCGGCCGTCTTCTTCTGGCGGCGCCTGACCCGCGTCGCGCCGGCCTACTGGCTCGTCACCGGGCTCGTCATCGTCGTCGCTGCGCTCTGGCCGACGCTGATGCGCCAGGTGACGCTCTCGCCGGCGCACGTCGCGCTCTCGATCGCCTTCGTCCAGCACATCGACCCACGCGGCCTGCCGTTCCCGGTGCTGCCGCCGGGCTGGAGCCTCGACTACGAGGCGGTGTTCTACGCGCTCTTCACGCTCGTCCTCTTCGCGCCCACGCCGGCGGCGCGGTTCCGGCTGATCCTCGCCGCGCTGGGGGCGGTGATCGTGTTCGGCGTCCTCGACCCGCCGGCTTACTTCCTCGGCGCCAACATGATGCTGCTGCAGTTCGCCGCCGGCGTCTGGCTCGCGCGCCGGGGCCAGATCGGCCGGCGCATCCTGCCCGAGATCGGCGCGGCGCTCGCGGCGATCGGTCTCGCGCTGCTGGTGGCGCAGGGTCTGACGGGCCTCAGGAGCGACCTCTGGCGCCCGCTGCTCTGGGGCGTCCCCGCGGCGATGATCGTCGCCGGCGCGGTCGCGCTCGAGCCCGTCGCCCGGCTTGCGCCGCCGCGGCCGTTGTTCTGGCTGGGCGACGCCTCCTACGCGATCTACCTCTGCCATTTCATCGCCGTGGCCCTCGTCGCGCGACTGGTCGGCGTCTCGCCGACCTGGCGGTTCGTCCCGGCGGCGGTCGCAGCCTCACTCGCGGCGGGCCTCGTCTTCCATCGTTTCGTCGAGCGCCCGCTGATCGCCGCCGCCCGCAGCGTCCCCGGCCTCCTGGGCGCGAAGAACCTGGGACGCGCCGCCGCCAACGGTTGAGCGCATGCGGCGAATGCACGCACCCCTGGTGGCGGATTGTTCACAAATCGCCGGCACAGTCGCCGCACCCAGGTTGCGGGAGTTGCGTGCCTTGCCCCTTTCGGCGCTCCGCCGCGAAGTTCCCGCCCAGCTGGACGTCCCCGCGACCACGGCCGGAATCGCCGATTTCGCCCGGATCATCTTTGCGAACAAAGACATCCAGCCAACATGGGATCAGCTCATGGCCCGTGCGACGGCGAGCCCCGCCGACGTCGGCGCCATGCTCGACCTGTCCACCATCCTGCAACTCGCCGGCGAGCGCGATCAGGGGCTGGCGCTGCAGGCCGACGCGATCGCGCGTCAGCGCCACTATCGGCGCGTGGTCGGGACCGGCTCCGGCCCGCGCCTGCTCGCGATCGTCGCGCCCGGCGACCTCATGGCCTCAACGCCGGTCGACTTCCTGCTGGCTGGCTGGGACGGCGAATTGGACCTGCTGTTCGTCGCGCCAGGCGACCCGCCGCTGCAGGCCATCCCCGAGCACGACGTCGCGATCCTCGCGGTCGGCGAGTCAGACGCCAACGCTCCGGTCCTCGAGGCCCTCGGGTCGCGGATCGCGACCTGGCCGCGGCCGATGCTCAATGCGTCGACGGCGGGGATCGTCGCGCTCGGACGCGACCGCGCGCCGGCTCGGCTCGCCGGCGCCGCCTCGATCAACGCCCCGATGGCCCGGCGCGTCGGCCGTCACGACCTCGTGGCGCAGGCGACGTCGTTCCCGGTCATCGTGCGGCCGGTCGACTCCCACGCCGGCGCCGGCCTGGCCCGGCTCGAGACCCAGGCGGATGTCGCCGCTTACCTCGACCGGCACGATGGCGCGACGTTCTACGTCTCGCCGTTCGTCGACTACGCCTCCGCGGACGGCCGCTTCCGCAAGCTGCGGATCGCGATCGTGGGCGGGCGCCCGTTCCTGGCCCACCTGGCGATCTCCGATCACTGGATGGTGCATTACCTCAACGCCGGCATGGACCAGGACGGCGCCAAGCGCGCCGAGGAAGCGGACGCGATGGCGACCTTCGAGACCGGGTTCGCCCGGCGCCACGCCGAGGCCTTCGCGGCGCTGTACGCGGCGTTCGGGCTCGACTACGTCGCCGTCGACTGCGCCGAAGACCGCGACGGCCGGCTGCTGCTGTTCGAGGCCGACACGGCGATGATCGTGCACGACATGGATCCGCCGGCTACCTACCCCTACAAGGCGCCCGCTATGCGCAAGCTGTTTGCGGCGTTCCAGGCGATGGTCGACTCCCGCGCGGGCTGATCATCGACGCGCTCTATCGCGCGCATCTGTTCAATCGATTGGACCCACGGCTTTGCGGGGCCTAAGGACGCTGGCGTGTTCGGGCGCAGCCGCGCCCGCCCCCCAAACCCGAGAGGATGCGAACCATGGCGCTCGCCAACAGCAAGACCGTTCAGAACCTGAGGGATGCCTTCGCCGGCGAGAGCCAGGCCAACCGCCGCTACCTCTACTTCGCGCAGAAGGCCGACGTCGAAGGCTACAACGACGTCGCCGCCGTGTTCCGCTCCACCGCCGAGGGCGAGACCGGCCACGCGCACGGCCACCTCGAGTTCCTCGAGGAAGTCGGCGACCCCGCCACAGGCCTGCCGATCGGCGGCACCGGCGACAACCTCAAGGCCGCGATCGCGGGCGAGACGCACGAGTACACCGACATGTACCCGGGCATGGCTCGCACGGCGCGTGACGAAGGCTTCGAAGAGATCGCCGACTGGTTCGAGACCCTGGCCAAGGCCGAGAAGTCCCACGCCGGCCGCTTCCAGCGCGCGCTCGAGACGCTGGACTAAAGCCCTCCCCCCGTGGAGGGGAGAGGGTTGGGAGTGGGGGGCGGATGAGCTCGCGCGCTTACGACAGCACGCCTCCCACGCCGTGCGCGCGGCTAGAGACCCCCGCCCCCGGCCCCGCCCCTCAAGGGGGCGGGGAGGAAAGAACATGACCGACACACCGCCAACCGCGCCGCGCGAAGGATCGCTCGAGGCGCCGTTCCGCCATCCGCTCGCCTGGCGCGATCCGGACTTCTACGACCTCGCCAAGGTCGAGGCGGAGATGGAGCGGGTGTTCGAGATCTGTCACGGCTGCCGTCGCTGCTTCAATCTCTGCGACTCGTTCCCGCGGCTGTTCGACCTGGTCGACGAGGGGCCGACAGGCGAAGTCGACGGCGTCGCCAAGGCCGACTACGCCAAGGTTACCGAGGCCTGCACGCTCTGCGACATGTGCTTCATGACCAAGTGCCCTTACGTGCCGCCGCATGAGTGGGCGGTCGACTTCCCGCACCTGCTGCTGCGCCACCGGGCCGCCAAGCGTAAGGCGGAGGGCGGCGAAAAGATCCGCGAACAGCTCGGCGAGACCGACCGCAACGGCAAGCTGGCGTCCGCGATCGCGCCGCTCGCCAACTGGGCCAGCGCCAAGGGCAACGGCCTGACGCGTCCGGCGATGGAGGCCGTGCTCGGCATCGATCGCAAGGCGCGGTTGCCGACCTATCACGCGAAGAAGGCGACCGACCTCGCCAAGGGCGCGCCCGCGCCCGATCCGGCCGGGCCGGCGTTCGGCAAGAAGAAGGCGTTCGTCTACGCGACCTGCTTCGCCGAGTACAACCAGCCGTCCACCGCCAGCGCGGCGCTGGCGGTGCTGGCCCGGCAGGGGGTGGAAGCCAAGCTGCTCTATCCGCAGTGCTGCGGCATGCCGCAGCTCGAGGCCGGCGATCTGGCCGAAGTGGCCGGCGACGCCGAAAAGGTCGCTCAGGTCTTCGCGCCTTACATCGCCGAGGGCTACGACGTCGTCGCGCTCACCGCCAGCTGCGGGCTGATGCTGAAGTTCGAGTGGCCGCTGTTGCTGCCCCAGGACGACGCCGTCCGCAGGCTTTCCGGCGCCACGAAGGACATCTGCGAATACGTCGTCTCGCTCTCGAAGGCGCACGGCCTGGCCGAGGGGCTCAGTCCGATCGAGGGCGGCGTCACGCTGCACCACGCCTGCCATGCGCGAGCCCAGAACATGGGCGCGAAGTCGGCCGAGATGCTGCGGCTGATCCCAGGAACCAAGGTCGACCTCGTCGAGCGCTGCTCGGGCCACGGCGGCACCTTCGGGGTGATGAAGAAGACCTACGACCTCGCGGTGAAGGTCGGCAGGCCCGCCGCTCGTCAGGTCGCGCAGAAGCAGAATGAGACGCTCTGCTCGGACTGCCCGCTCGCCTGCAAGCACCTCGGCGAGCTGGTCAGCGCCGACCTGAAGGAGGGCGCCGGCCCGCCGCGCGAGGCGCATCCGATCGAGATCCTCGCGCGCGCCTACGGCCTCGCCTGAGGAGAGCCGCCATGCCCGCCGCCGCCCGCAAGATCACCGCCGCCGACATCCTGCCCGACGCCGCGTTCGCCGCCGAGCGCAAGGCCCGGCGCGCGGCCCTGCTGCCCGCCAAGCGCCTGCGTCGCGTCGCCCTCGGCCCGTGGGCCACGGCCTACTTCGAGAGCTACGAGACCATGCTCTTCCAGGTGCAGGAGATGCTGCTGATCGAGAAGGGCGGAGCGGCGCAGGTCGCCGACGAGCTGGCCGCCTACAACCCGATGATCCCCCAGGGCGCCGAACTGACAGCGACGTTGATGTTCGAGATCGACGATCCGGTCCGCCGCGCCCGGGTGCTGGCCGAGCTGGGCGGCGTCGAGGACCGCTTCTTTCTCGAGATCGACGGCGAGCGTGCGGCCGCCGTGCAGGAGGGCGACATCGAGCGGACGCGCGAGGACGGCAAGACCTCGTCGGTCCACTTCCTCCACTTCCCGCTGACGCCGGCCCAGGTCGCCGCATTCAAGGCGCCGGCCGCCAGGGTGATGGTCGGCTGCGACCACCCCCGCTACGCCCACCTGGCGGTGCTCTCGGACGCCTCGCGCGCCGAGCTGGCGAAGGACCTGGCCTAGAGCACGATGGGGTCAGGTTATCCGCACGCGGCGCCAGCCGGGCGCCACGCGCCGACCGAGCGGCCGCCCTCGACCCATCCTCCAGTGGCGTGCCGACCCGCGTAGCGCGCGGTCGCGATCCGCCGCCGCACGCCCGCCTCGCAGTTCAGCTCGATCGTGTAGCGCACCGAGCGGTAGGTCCGGCCGTTCGCGGCCCGGCGAGGCCCGGGCAGGTCGCGCACGATGTGGATGACGCTGATCCGGCCGTGGCGAGACGCCTCGGCGTAGCCGCGCAGCCGCGCGCAGGCCTCCTGCGTACGCGGATCGCCAGGCGCGCCGCTGTGGCAGAGCCAGTCGTCGTTGTTGCGCTGATGTCCCTCGTCGCGGTAGCCGGTGTACTCGCCGCCGCGCAGGTGCTGGCAGGCCTCGATCGTGGCCGGGTCGCCCGGCGCGCCATGACTGCAATTGTAGTCGTCGGAGTCGCGCTCGCGGCCGAGGTCGCGGTTCATGCCGCTGGTTGTGCCGCGCAGCCGTCCGCAGGCGTCGATCGTGGCCGGATCATCCGGCGCGCCGTGATTGCAGATGTAGTCATCGGAGTCGGCTTGGCGGCCCTCCGCATGCGCGCCCGCCGGCGCGCCCAGACACAGCATCGCCACGGCCGCCGCCGGCGCAAGCCAGCGGGCTTTCAGTCGTTCGATCGCGGTCATGAAATCGTCGCTACCCTCTCGGCGTCCCTCGCCTACGGCCGAGTTTGGCCCGGAACGGCGCGCCTTGCACGCCCCTTCATGTCGCGGCCAAGCCGCCCGCCGCCTGCCGCGCCGCTTCGTCCGCCAGGCGAGGTCGGTTGACCGGTTCGCAGAACGCCGCTTCATTGCCGCCTGCGGACACCCCCGCCGGCCCGATCACCCGGCGGCGGCCGACCGCCGCCAGCGATCCAAGCGCAGAGCGAACGGCGCCCCTGGGCTTCCAAACCCCAGGGCCGCCGCGTTGCGCCTGTGGGCGAACACCGCGCAAGCGCATTTCCTGATTGAGACGCGCCATGGGGGCGGGCACATACAGGGCCGCGCCGCGTCACTCAGCTTCGAGGTATCGCATGTCGGGTTCACGAACGGGCTGGATCGTCGCGGCCACGCTCTCGGCCGCCGCCTTCGTCGCACCCGGCGCCGCGCTGGCGGACGATCCGAACGACCCCAGCACCTGGGCGCCGCCGAAAGCCGGGCTCTACCTCGCGCTCGACCTCGGCTACCACTGGCCGCTGACGATCCAGGGCACGTCGATAAGGCCTGCGCCCGACGGGCAGCCCTACGTCTGGAACTACAAGCTCAACAGCGACTGGGCGAGCTTCGGGCGGGTTGGCTGGCGCTTCTCCCCGCACTTCCGGCTCGAGTTCGACGGCGGTCTGCGCGAAAGCAACATCCACTCGATCCAGGCGCCCGGGACCGACGCAGGCGGCCTCGTCGCCGGCCGGCCGGCCGCTCCATTCCAACTCTGCGACCACACGACCGCGCCGCCGCCGTGCGCCGCCATCGGCCGGCCGCATATCAACTGGGCCTACGCCGACGACGGCATGATCAACGCGATCTACGACTTCGACTCGGCGAGGCGCCTGCAGCCGTTCGTGGGCGTCGGCCTCGGCATCTATCACCTCCAGTTCGACGCGCACTATTTCTACAGCGCCGTCCCCGGGCCGATCACGGCCACCAACCCGGCGACCCAGCAGATGCAGCTGGGCGGCTCGATCTTCCGGCTGAGCGAGTTCGCCTACCAGGCCGTCGGCGGAGTCTCGTACCGGGTCAAGCGGCGGCTCTGGCTCGACACAACCGTGCGCTATATCTCCGCCCCGTTCCTGCGCTGGAATACGATCAACGACACGGCCGGCCTGAACGGCGCGCAGGGCATTCAGCCGGGCGACTTCCACGGCGACTCGCAGGACGTCTCGGTGACGATGGGCGTGCGCTACAGCCTCTGACCGATCAGTGGTGCGGCGAGACGTTCTCGCACGCCAGGTGGATGTGCTCGATCGCGACCGCATTGCCGCCCGCTCCCAGCGTCGGCAACTTCGAGTGATCGGCCACCCAGCAGCGCCTGAGGCTCTGGCGACCGGCGCCTCCAGCGGCGTCGCCGGTGAGCTCCAGATCGCGCCGCGGCTCCGACGCGCCCCCGACGCCCTCGACCCAATCGCGGAAGTCGGAGTCCTGGGTGAGCCCCCGCTCGAGCGTCACCGCCTCGAACTTCGACCGTCCGGGCGACTTGTGCGCGGTCGACGGATCCCCGCCGGCGCGGTGCTTGACGACGTCCGCGCTTACCGACCCTCGCTGCGCCGTCTGGAACGCCGCGACAGGGCGACCCTCCATACTGAGCCGGAACCGGTAGCTCTTGTAGGGGTCGAAGCGCGTCGCAGCGACGGCGGTCGACGCCAGCGCCACAATCGCCAGGGCGGCGGCTAGGGCTCTCACGGCGGCCTCCTTCAGCTTGGCCCCGATCGGCGGAGCCCGCCGCAGCTTCGCTCTGCGCCGCCCGCCATGGAAGCCCCCTGCGCTTAGGCACGCCTCAGGGGGCGTCGTCGCCCGGCGTTTCGTCGTAGTCGTGGACAAGGATACGCGCAGCGTCGCCGTCGGGGTCGTCGTACTGGCCGCTGCGGACCGTCCACCAGAAGGCGCCAAGGCTCACCAGGGCGATGAGCAGCGACGCCGGCGCGAGCAGCAGGACGATATTCATGCGCGGCCTCCCGCCCAGTTCATCCTGAGCGCATTGAGCGTGACCACGATCGACGATGCGGACATGGCGATCGCGGCCAGGAACGGGTTGACGAGGCCCAGGATCGCGACCGGCGCGGCGATGATGTTGTAGAGGGCCGAGAAGCCGAAGTTCTCCAGCGCCCGGCCGCGTGCGGCGCGCGCCACGTCGATGGCTTCGACGATCGACATCAGGCGGTCATTCTCGAACACCAGGTCGGCGGCGCTCTGGCTGGCCTCGACGGCGGTTCCGGGGGCGATCGAGACGTGCGCCTTGGCGAGCGCAGCGGCGTCGTTGAGGCCGTCGCCGACCATCGCGACCTTGTGCCCCGCACGAGCGAGACGCTCGACCTCGGCGACCTTGTCGATCGGCGTCAGGCCCGCCCGCCACTCCGCGACGCCGCTGGCCTCGACCGCACGCGCGACCGGGCCCTCGGCGTCGCCTGAGAGGACCAGCACCGCAAGGCCGCGCGCCTTCAGCGCCGAGACGGTGCGCACCGCGTCGGGGCGCAGGCGATCGGCGAACGCGAAGCGGATCGGTGCGTCGCCTTCGCGGGCGAACCAGAGCTCGGTCTCGGCGCCGGTCGGCTCGCCGCCCGTGGCGAAGCCGGCGCGGCCGAGGCGGGCGCCGCGACCTCCGAGGCGCCCTTCGACCCCTTGGCCAGCGACCTCCCGCACCTCTTCGGCGACCGGGCCGGGGCCTGCCGCCCGCGCCAGCGCCTGCGCCAACGGGTGGCGCGAGGCGCGCGCCAGCGGCGCGGCGGCGGCGATGTCGGCGGGCATGGCCGGCAGCAGTCTCGGCCGGCCCTCGGTGAGCACGCCGGTCTTGTCCAGCACCACCACGTCGGCCTCGGCCAGCCGCTCGAGCGCCGCGCCCGACTTCACCAGCACGCGGCGGCGGAACAGACGCCCGCACGCGGCCACCTGCACGGCGGGCACCGCCAGGCCCAGCGCGCAGGGGCAGGTGACGATCAGCACCGCGGCGGCCCGCAGCAGCGCCTCGCGCGGACCGAGGCCCAGCGCCCAGCCGAACAGAAACGCGCCGAGCGCCAGCGAATGCACCACCGGCACGTAGAGCGAGGCGGCGCGGTCAGCGAGGCGCACGTAGCGCGACTTCGATTGCGCCCCGGCCTCGACCAGCCGGGCGATGTTGGCGAGCGTCGAGTCCTCGCTGCGCGCGGTGGCGCGAACGACGAGGCGGCCGCTGAGATTGAGCGCGCCGGCGTAGATCGTGGCGCCCGAGCCGATCAGGACCGGCGTGGTCTCGCCAGTGATCAAGGCGTTGTCGATCTGCGAGGCGCCCGATTCGACGACGCCGTCGATCGGAGCCCGGTCGCCCGGCAGCACGGCGATCCGGTCGCCGACCGCGATCTCGCCCGTGGGCACCCCATGCTCCAGGCCATCGGGCGAGATCCGGCGCGCGATCGGCGCCTGCAGGGCGATCAGGTCGCGCGCCGCGCCTTGCGCCCTGATCCTCAGCTGGTGGTCGAGCCAGCGGCCGATCAGCAGCAGGAAGAGCAGCGTGACGGCGGCGTCGAAGTAGGCGTGAGGCCCGCCCTGGATGGTCTCCGAGAAGCTGACGATCAGCGTGAGCAGCACCGCGATCGTGATCGGCACGTCCATGTTGGCCTTGCCGCGCCGCAGCGACCGCCACGCGGACTGGAAGAACGGCATACCCGCGTAGAGCGCGCACGGCGTCGCCACCAGCGCCGAGAACCAGTACATCAGCATGCGGGTGACCGGCGTGAGCTCCTGCCCGAACACGCCGGCCCATACCGGGACCGAGAACATCATCACGTTGCCGGCGCCGAAGGCGGCCACGGCCAGCGCCATAGTCAGGCGACGACCCTCGGCGTCCTGCGCCGCTAACGCGGCGCCTGGGTCGAACGGGCTGCACGGATAGCCGGCCGCCTCGACGGCCGCGATCACAGGGCCAGGATTCCCGCCGCGAGCGGTCCTGAGAATCACGGTGAGCTTGCCCGTGGTCAGGTTGAGCCGGGCGGCCTCGACGCCGGGCGCCTGGGCCGCGGCGTGCTCGATTTTCGAGAGACACGCAGCGCAGCGCGCGCCCCGGACCAGTAGCTCGACCCGCCCCCTCCCCTCTGGCGCGGCGGCGACGAACGCGGAAAGGTCGGTATCGATGACGGTCATGGCGCGACCAGGCGCCGCTCGGCGTCGAACCTGTGGCCCTGCGCGTCGTAGGCGCTGAGCCTCAGGTCCCAGGCCCCGTCCAGGCGGCCCGGCGCGGCGCGGTAGACGCCGGGCGCGGTCCAGAGGAAGCGGACGTCGCGCTTGCCCTGCTCCGTGGCGGGTCGCTCGAGCCGGGCGTCGATCCGCGGCAGCCGCAGCGGCGCGCCGGCGCGGTCACGGGCGGTGAGCTCGATCGCGCCGGCCGCATCGAAGCCGGCGGTCATCGTCCAGCCGAGCTCGGCCTGCCGGTGCTGCTGGTCGAGCTCGCTGTCCCAGGCGAGGCCGTCCTCGTAAGGCTGGCTCGAGACCTCGCCGGGGTAGGTGCGGTAGGAA
>DATKMZ010000161.1:0-8317 GCA_035541575.1 Caulobacteraceae bacterium
CGCCGCGGCGGCTGGACGCTGCGCGGCGCCGACGGCAAGCCGCTGGAGGAGCTCGAGGCGGAGGGGGTTGGCGCCTGAGCCTCGTGCGACTATCTGGCGGCCATGCGCGATGGGATCGCAAGGCTGAGCGGGCGAATGCCCAACGGGTGAGGGGTCAGAACCTCGTCATCCGGCCAGTTCTTCGCGCCTAGGCTGCCGGCCCCCTCATCCGGCCCTCCGCGGCCAGCTTCTCCCGCATTCGGAGAAGGACGAACGGCGTCCAATCGTCTAGGGGGACCATCGCCATGGCCCGCATCCTGATCACCTCGGCCCTGCCGTACATCAACGGCGTTAAGCACCTCGGCACCCTGGCCGGCTCGCAGCTGCCCGCCGACGTCTACGCTCGCTTCCAGCGCTCGCGGGGCCGCGAGACGCTCTACTTCTGCGCCACCGACGAACACGGCACGCCCGCCGAGCTCGCCGCCGCTGAAGCCGGAACCGACATCCTGAGCTACTGCGAGGAGTACCATCGCATCCAGCACGACCTCGGTCGCCGCTTCGGCATGTCCTGGGACTGGTTCGGCCGCTCGTCGTCGCCGCAGAACGCCCGCCTCACCCAGCATTTCGCCGATGTGCTCGAGGACAACGGCTTCATCGAGGAGCGGACCGACAAGCTGGTCTACTCGATCGATGACGGACGGTTCCTGCCCGACCGCTACATAGAGGGAACCTGCCCGCACTGCGGCTATGGCTCGGCGCGGGGCGACCAATGCGACAACTGCGGGCGCCTGCTCGACCCGATCGACCTGATCGAACCCTACTCGGTCATTTCCGGCTCCAAGAACCTCGAGGTGCGCGAGACCCGTCACCTCTACCTGCTGCAGTCGAAGCTGCAGGACAGGATCCGCGCCTGGGCCGAGACCAAGACGGAGTTCCCCAGCTTCGCCCGCTCCATCGCCTTCAAGCATCTCGACGAGGGCCTGATCGACCGCGGCATCACCCGCGACCTCGCCTGGGGCGTCCCGGTGACCCGCGGCGGCCAGGTTCGGACCGGCTTCGAGAACAAGGTGTTCTACGTCTGGTTCGACGCTCCGATCGAGTACATCGGCGCGACGCAGGAGTGGGCCGACGGCACCGGCGGCGACTGGCGGCGCTGGTGGCGCACCGACGCCGGCGCCGACGACGTGCGCTACGTCGAGTTCATGGGGAAGGACAACGTCGCCTTCCACACCGTCAGCTTCCCCGCGACCATTCTGGGCTCAGGCGAGCCGTGGAAGACCGTCGACGTGCTGAAGGCGTTCAATCACCTGAACTGGTATGGCGAGCAGTTCTCCACCTCGCGCAAGCGCGGCGTCTTCATGGACACGGCGCTCGAGCTGCTGCCGGCCGACTGCTGGCGCTGGTACCTGACCGCCAACGCGCCGGAGCATTCCGACAGCGCCTTCACGTGGGAAATCTTCCAGTCGGCGGTGAACCGCGACCTCGCCGACGTGCTGGGCAACTTCGTCAACCGCATCGCCAAGTTCTGCGAGGCCAGGTTCGACGCGGTGGTCCCCGGGGGCGGCGAGCCTGGACCGCTGGAGGCGAAGCTCTACGCCGATCTGGCCGCGAAGCTGGAGGATCTGACGGCTCAGTTCGAGGCGATCGAGGTGCGCAAGGCCGCGCAGGCGCTGCGCGCGCTCTGGGTGGCCGGCAACGAGTACCTGCAGGAGGCCGCGCCCTGGACCCAGATCCGCACCGATCCGGCGCGGGCGGCGGTGATCGTGCGCACGGCGCTGAACCTCGCCGGGCTCTTCGCCCGGGTCTCGGCGCCGGTGATCCCGTTCGCCGCCGAGCAAATCGCCGCCGCGCTCGGCGAGCCGTTCCCGCCGGCCTGGCCGGGGGACGACGTCGCGGCCGAGCTCGCGCGGATTCCCGCGGGCCGCAAGATCGCCGTCCCGCCGGTGCTGTTCCGCAAGATCGAGGACTCCGAGCTGGCCTCGTGGGCGGAACGGTTCAAGGGCGAGGAGGCGACTGCGTCGTAAGGGGGCGGAGGCGGCGCGCAGACGCAGCGAGCTCATGGGACTCCGCGCCTCTGCGCTCCTCCGCGCCTTTGCGCTGAGGCTGCTACAGCTTTAGCCAGCCGAGCTGCTCGGCGCCGTCCCAGATCATGTGGCCGGCGACGAAGATGACGATGGCGAAGCCGACGTAGCCGATCCACGGCAGGCGGTGCAGCAGCCGCGCGACGCCCATGGCGGCGAAGCCGGTCATGATGACGGAGATGCCGAGCCCCGCGAAAAGCACCCAGGCCGGTTGGTCACGCACGGCGCCGGCCACGGCCAGCACGTTGTCGACCGAGGTCGAGATGTCGGCGATGAAGATCTGCGCCAGCGCGGCGAGCAGCGTCTTGCGGGGCCGCTTGCCGTCGGCCTCTGACCCTTGATCTCCGCGCCGCGCCGCCTGCAGGTCGTTCCACATCTGCCGGCCGATCAGCAGCAGCACGATGCCGCCCGCCATCACCAGCCCGCCCCCGCCGGCCCTGAGCAGCTGGATGGCGAAGAAGGCGAGACCGCAGAGCAGCACCACGGCGCCGCCCAGCCCCATCGCGATCGCGCGCCGCCGCTGCTCCCGCGGCAGCCCGCTGGCCGCCATGCCGATCGCGACGGCGTTGTCGCCGGCCAACGTCAGGTCGATCAGGATCACTTGTGCGAAGGCGCTGAGGAGGCCCGCCCAGTGCATCTTCAGCCGCCGCCGAGCCCACACATGACTTGTGTTTCGCTTGAAATACGGCCGCCGCGCAAGAGGGCCGGGCTCAGCCGCGAGCCTTGGACGCCGCATAGAGGGCCACCGCCGCGGCGGCCGAGACATTGAGGCTCTCGAAGCCGCCGGGCATCGGTATTCGCGCAAGCGCGTCGCAGTGCTCGCCGACGAGCCGGCGCAGGCCCTCGCCCTCGGAACCCAGCACCAGCACCGTCGGGCGCGCGTCGAGAACCGCCGCGAGCTCGCCCTCCGCGTCGCCGGCGAGGCCCACAGCGCGCCAGCCGAGGTCCGCGAGTTCGTCGAGGGCGCGGGCGAGATTGACCACGCGGGCGTGCGGCGTGACGTCGAGCGCCCCGGCGGCGGCCTTCGCCAGCGCCCCGGTGAAGGCCGGCGCGTGGCGGTCCTGAACGACTACGCCCCTGGCTCCGAATGCGGCGGCGGAGCGGAAGATCGCGCCGACGTTCTGCGGATCGGTCACTTGGTCGAGCATGACCAGCACGCCCGTGGCCGGGGTCGCCAGCGCGGCCAGCGCCAGCGGCTCGAGCGGCGCGGCCTTCAGCGCGAGGCCCTGGTGGGCGGCGCCGGCCGGCAGCAGCCGGGCGATCTCGGCGGCCTCGAGCGTCTCGGCCGGGCGCAGCGCTGGGAACCGGGCGGCGAGCTCGCGGGCGCGCTCGGCTGTGGCGACCAGCCGCCGAGGCTCGCCGCGCGCGGGGTTGGCCAGCGCCGCGGTCACGGCGTGCCAGCC
Organism: Caulobacteraceae bacterium; assembly: GCA_035541575.1. Classification (GTDB taxonomy): domain Bacteria; phylum Pseudomonadota; class Alphaproteobacteria; order Caulobacterales; family Caulobacteraceae; genus Acaudatibacter. The sequence goes on from DATKMZ010000161.1 coordinate 3,464, forward strand.
CCAGAGCCAGTCGGTGGCCGCCGGCGGCGCGCGCCGGGCCGGCGGGCGACCGCGACCTTGCGCCGTCGGCGACCAGCCCTTGCCCTCGTTGCGCCGGTGGTGGCGGGCCACTATAAGACGCCCTCCGATTTTGGAGGCCATCCCCGGCGCTCCGCTTCCGCCGGTCTTAGGCCCTTCGCCCAGGATCGCAAACGGAGCGGGCAGGGCGCCGCCGGATCGGGGTCTGGCGACCGGCTTTGGGGGAATGTCCCGAGCGGCAAAGGGGGCGGACTGTAAATCCGCTGGCGTACGCCTTCGTAGGTTCGAGTCCTACTTCCCCCACCAGCCTTCGCCGGCGTGAGTTCACGGGCCGCCTTCGGCGCTCGCGGGTATAGCACAATGGTAGTGCAGCAGCCTTCCAAGCTGAGGATGTCGGTTCGATCCCGTCTACCCGCTCCAGCGCCTCTCGTTGCAATGACGCAAAATTAAGCTGCGGCCGGTCGCGGGCGTCTCTAGGCTCGACATCGTTCGAGAAGGAACCCGCGATGCGCCAGCTCATCGGGGCTCTGGCGGCGGCGTGCGTGACGGCTGTGGCCGGCGCCGCCTCGGCCTCTGCGCCGACCCTGCAGATCAACGACGCCGTCGTGCGGGTGACCATTTCGCCCGAGGCGCGCAGCGACATCCAGGTCGAGGTGGTGCGGGGCAACCCGCGCCTGCCGCTCAAGATCTGGTCGTTTCTCGGCCGCACGTACGTGGATGGCGGCCTCTGGCATCGCCTGCGCGGCTGCGGGGGCGGTTTCGCCCAGCCGTACGTGACGGTGGCCGGCGTCGGGCCGGTGTCCTACGCGCAGATGCCGCAGATCGTCGTGCACGCGCCGCTCGATGTGCGCGTCGCCGCCGGCGGCGCGGTCTGGGGCGTGGTCGGCAAGAGCCAGTCCGTCGACCTCGGTGCGGCCGGCTGCGGCGCCTGGGCGCTCGCCGACGTGCGCGGCAAGCTGAAGGTGAGCCAGGCCGGATCCGGGGCCGTGCGCACCGGCTCGGCGGCGGCGGCCGAGCTCTACAGCTCCGGGTCTGGCTCGATCGCGACCGGACCGCTCGCGGGGCCGGTGACGGCGATCAACCTCGGCTCGGGCGACATCGACATCGCCTCGATGAACGGCCCGCTCGGCGCCCGCATCGCCGGCTCCGGGCGCATCCGGGTCAACGGCGGGCGCGCGACCATGATGGAGGCTTCGATCGCCGGCTCGGGCGACATCGCGCTCAACGGCGTCGCCGGCTCGCTCAAGGCCTCGATCATGGGCTCGGGCGACGTCCATGTGGCGCGCGTGACGGGCGCGGTCAGCAAGTCGGTGATGGGCTCGGGCTCGGTCCGGATCGGCTCATAGAGACGGCCTGGGGACGGCCATGCGCGCATTCGTGGGTCTCATCCTGGCCTTGGCCTCCGCGGCGCCGGCGACGGCGATGCAGCTTTCCAGTCCGGACCTGACCTCGGGCGCGCCGATGGCGGCGGCTTACGTCTACACGCGCTGCGGCGGCCAGAACGTCTCGCCGGCTCTCTCGTGGAGCGGGCAGCCGGCCGCGACCAAGAGCTTCGTCGTCACCATGATCGATCTCGACGTGCGGCCCGACCGCTGGTCGCACTGGATCGTCGTCGATCTGCCGCCGGCGGTGACTTCGATCCCCCGCGGCGTCTCGGCCGACCTGCTCGGCGGGCGCGGCGTGGTCAGCAACTTCGGCGACGCCACCTACGACGGGCCCTGTCCGCCTCCGGGAACCGGCGTCCATCACTACGAGATCACCGTCTGGGCGATGCCGAGCGCGTCCGAGGAGCTCTTGCCCGACGCCTCTGCCCGGGCGCTCAGGGCGAAGCTGGCGGCGACCGCGCTCGACCACGCCTCGCTGGTCGTGACCTCAACCGGACGCTAGAGCGGCCGGCCGGAGCGGATCCGGGCCAGGCGCCGCGGCGGCGCGTGGCGGCTCACGAAGCGGAAGATCGACAGCCAGTCCTCGTACGCGAGCTCGGCGCGCAGCACGTCGGTCGGCAGGCCGAGGTCGGCCGCCAGACGTCGCCACTGCAGATTGCTGACGAAGCCACGCAGCGCGCGGCGGGCGTCGGCTTGCGGCCGCGCCAACCCGTGCCGGACGAACGCGCGCCAGGCGTCGCGGTCGTCGTCGCAGAGGTCCGGGACGCATTTTTGCGCGATTTTCAGCACCGCGACCTCGACGGCGGGGGCCGGCGTGAAGTCGTGGCGGGTGAAGGGAAGGGCGACGTCGAACGCGAACCAGGGCTGCGCCTCCAGCGCCTGGGCCGTGGGCCGCCCCTGGCCGGCGTAGCGGCGCGCCGCCTCGCGCTGCAGAACCAGCGTCGCGGACGCGGGCGTCGGAGCGGCCTCCAGCAGCCGGCGCATCAGGTCGGCGGTGGCGTTGAACGGCGCGTTCGCGACCACCTTGAACGGCGCGGCCAGCGGCGTCGTCCGAAGATCGCCCTCGACGATCTCGGCGCGTCCGGCGAACCGGGCCCGAAGCTTGCGCGCGAGGTTCGGGTCGCGCTCGACCGCGACGACCCGTGCGCCGGCGGCGAGCAGCGCGGCGGTCACGGCGCCGGCGCCGGCGCCGAGGTCGTAGACGCGCTCGCCCGGCGCGATCCGCGCGATGCGGACCAGCGTCGCCGCCGACCGCTCATCGGCGAAGAGGTTCTGCGCGAGTCTCGCCCGCGTCCTGGATCGCCGCCCGCTCACGGACGGCCGTCATGAAGTTGGTCATGGCGCTCCCTTGTCGTGGTGGATGGAGATGGCGGGTCGCCGCCGTCCCTCGGCGGGGCGATCTGCTTGCGGCAGAGGGCGCGATAAGCGGCGACTTGCGCGGCTGTCAGACGCGAGGCGGCCGCAGCCGCCCTCGGCGTGGATCGCGATGTCATGGCGAAGGGTTCCGTTCAGCCGCGCGAAGGGCGGCGGGAAGGCGGGCTCAGCGGCGGATCAGCGGATCCGGATGCTGTGCGCGACGTCACACACGGAGCGGCTCCTCGAACGGACCAGAATGGTCAGGATAGCCGATAGCAAAGCGAGCCGGGCGTGTCACTCTTCGGCGATCGCTTCGAGGCCGTTGACTTTTCGGGGGCTTCGCGCGTATCAACCGCCCTCCTTTTTGGGGCCGGGTTCGCGCCCGCTCCGGTAGACGTAGCGTCTCACAGCCAAGAGCCGCTGGCGCGCCGCAATGCAGGGATCCTGCGTTTCGGCGCCGTTTCGTGTTTATCGGAACCCGCGATCTCGCGCTCCAAGCCACCGGACGAGAAGCCGAAGAGTTCGAATGCCAACGGTCAACCAGTTGATCCGCAAGCCGCGCGTATCCAAGGTCGCGCGCAACAAGGTGCCGGCCCTGAAGGGCTCGCCGCAGCGCCGCGGCGTCTGCACCCGCGTCTACACGGTGACGCCGAAGAAGCCGAACTCAGCGCTGCGCAAGGTGGCCAAGGTGCGCCTGACGTCAGGCATCGAGGCGGTGTGCTACATCCCGGGCGAAGGCCACAATCTGCAGGAGCACTCGGTGGTCCTGATCCGCGGCGGGCGCGTGAAGGACCTTCCCGGCGTCCGCTACCACATCCTGCGCGGCGTCCTCGACACGCAAGGCGTGAAGGACCGCCGGCAACGCCGTTCGCTTTACGGCGCCAAACGACCGAAGTAGGCCAGAAGCATGTCCCGCCGCCGTAGAGCTGAAACCCGCAAAGTCCTGCCGGACCCGAAGTTCGGCGACGTCGTCGTCACGAAGTTCATGAATTACGTGATGTACGAGGGCAAGAAGGCCGTCGCCGAGAGCATCATCTACGGCGCGTTCGACATCATGGAAGCCAAGCGGCGCGACATCGGGCCGCTGGAGGCGTTTCATGCGGCGCTCGACAACGTCGCGCCCAGCGTCGAGGTGCGCTCGCGCCGGGTCGGCGGGGCGACCTATCAGGTTCCGGTCGAAGTGCGTCCCGAGCGGCGCCGGGCGCTGGCGATTCGCTGGCTGGTCGGCGCGGCGCGCTCGCGCGGCGAGAACACCATGACCGAGAAGTTGGCGGGCGAGCTGCTCGACGCTTCGAACAACCGCGGCGCGGCGGTCAAGAAGCGCGAAGACACGCACAAGATGGCCGAGGCCAACCGCGCCTTCTCGCATTATCGCTGGTGACGCCCATATAGGGCGCTTCCCAACCCCTCACTCCCTTTCACGCGCGGGCGGTTTGAGCTAAATCGCCCGCGCCGTTCGTTCCGACCCAAGAGACGTATTCGGCAGAGCCATTCCCATGCCCCGCACTCACAAGATCGAGGACTACCGAAACTTCGGCATCATGGCCCACATCGATGCCGGGAAGACCACGACCACGGAGCGGATCCTCTACTACACCGGCAAGTCCCATAAGATCGGCGAAGTCCATGACGGCGCCGCGACCATGGACTGGATGGAGCAGGAGCAGGAGCGGGGGATCACCATCACGTCCGCCGCCACCACCGCCATCTGGAACGGCAAGCGCCTGAACATCATCGACACGCCCGGGCACGTCGACTTCACCATCGAAGTCGAGCGCTCGCTGCGCGTGCTCGACGGCTGCGTCGCCGTGCTCGACGGCAACCAGGGCGTCGAGCCGCAGACCGAGACGGTCTGGCGCCAGGCCGACCGCTACGATGTGCCGCGCATCGTGTTCGTCAACAAGATGGACAAGATCGGCGCGGACTTCGAATTCTGCGTCGGGACCATTCGGGACCGCCTGGGGGCCAACCCGGTGCCGGTGCAGTTGCCCATCGGCGCGGCGGAGAGTTTCTCCGGCGTGATCGACCTGGTGGAAGAAAAGGCGTACACCTGGGACGAAGAGAGCGAGGGATTGAACTGGTCGGAGATTCCGAT
>DATKMZ010000162.1:0-13032 GCA_035541575.1 Caulobacteraceae bacterium
CGCTCTGCGCAGGTCCTGCTGCTTCACCTGGGCGATGTCCTGCCCGTCGATCAGGATCCGCCCGCCCTGCACGTCGTAGAGACGCTGCAGCAGCTTCACGAACGTCGACTTGCCAGACCCCGTCGGCCCCACCAGCGCCACGCGCTCGCCGGGGCGGATCACCAGGCTGAAGTCGCGATAGAGCGCGCGGTCGTGGCTCTCGTAGCCGAACCGCACATGCTCGAACGCGATCTCGCCGAGCTGGGCGATCAGCGGGCGCGCGTCCGGCCGGTCGGCCAGCTGCGGCGGCGTCTTCATGTAGGCCGCGACGTCCATGGTGTCGTCGAGGCCCTTCTGCAGCATGCGGGTTATGTCGCTGAAGTTGCGCATGTAACCGGCCATGACGATGAAGGAGGTGATGGCGAACACCACGTCCTCCGGCCCCGCGCGGCGCTGCGTCCAGGCCTGGACCATCATCCCGGTCAGGCCCGCCTGCAGGGTGAAGACGAACAGGTTCTGGCCCATGCCGACGATGTTGAAGCGGTCCCAGGTCTTGTTGACCGCCTTGCGCCAGGCCTGCACCGTGAGATCGAAGCGCGCCTCTTCCCGGGCCTCCGCGCCGAAGCTCTTGACGACGGAGTTGCCGCCGATGGCGTCGGCAAGCGCTCCCCCGATGCGCGAGTCGAGCGCGTTGGAGGCAAGGTTGGCCGGGCGGATGTACTTGATCGCCAGACTGACGTTGTAGATGGCGAAAAGGCCCACGACGACGGCCACGAAGACGCCCTCCAGCGGCCAACGCAGGCTGAACGAGACCACCAGACCGATCATCACGATCAGGGTCGGCGCCAGCATCAGCAGCAGCGCGTCCGAGGCGCTGTCGTAACCCCACATGGCCCGCGACACGCGCCGCACGGTCGCGCCGGCGAAGTTGGACGCATGCCAGTCGGTGGAGAAGCTCTGCACCCGCTGGAACCCCTCCTTCACCATCCGCGCCATGATCCGGCTGTAGAAGCCGTTCATCACCCGGAAGGTGCTCGAGCGGCTGGCGTACTGGACGAGGTAGATGCTCGACAGCGTCGCCCAGGCCGCCCAGGCCAGAGCGCCGACATGGCGGGGATTGTTGACCGCGCTGATCAGGCCGCGCGAGGCCCACGGGATGGTCAGGTCGCACGCCGCCGCGGCCACGATCAGCGCGCAGGCCAGCGTGAACTTGAACGGCTCGCGCAGCCAGTGGCGGGCGATGTAGCCGAGGATCTGGAAGTTGGTGAGGACGCGAGGTCGGCTGGCGTCGTCGTCTTCGTCGTCGAGCACGAGGGTCATGGCGAGCCCGTTCGTTTGCGTGCGGAGGATCGCCCGTCCCGACGCAGAGTCGTGGCGGGAGCGGGAGCGGAGGCCAAGCGCGGGACGCTCGGGAAGTTCGGGGGCGGCACGGAGGGAAGTCCTGTGGTCGGAGGGCGTCGGGGACGCCGACCGGGACTCACCTCAAGTCAGAACCGGTCGGCGGGGCGGCGGGCGGGCGCTACGGGCGAAGCCGTGCGAGGCCCACGGAGGGCTTGGCGCGTGCGGTTCATCTGGGCGGCCCTCCTTTCCGTGATTCGAAGCTGTGACCGGAGGCGGAGTTCCTAGGCCCGACCCCCACGGCGCGTCAAGGCGCCGATAACAACGCTCTGCGAGTGTGGCGGCGCGGCCTCAGCTGGTGCGGCGTCGCCTCGAACCTCGGCCCACAACCTATGTGTCATCCCGGCCGGAGCGCGTCAGCGCGGAGGGCCGGGACGTCTCGGCGCGCGCCGGCAGCGGACCCTAGTTCACCAGGATCGCGCCCAGCAGCAGTTTGGCGCCGGGGCGGCCGAGCGTCAGGTCGGTCTGTCGCTGCAGCTGCAACGACAGATAGTCGGCGTTCGGCGGCGCCCCGGGGGGCAGGCCGGCGGCGTAGGTGCGCACCACCTCGGCGAAGGCGGCGTGCAGCAGCGGCGTGGACTGCGCGGCCCTCGCATGCAGGCCCGCGTCCGGCACGTCGACGCCGCACTCGACGGTCATCACGCCGCGCCTTCCGTCGATCCGGATGATCGTCGCCGTCAGCGTGTCGAGCTGGATGAACGAGGCGCCGCCGCCCTTCTTGCGCTGGCTCTTGTCCTGCGCGGCGGCGAAGCCGGGCGTCAGTGCGAGCGCCAGCCCTGCGACAATCCATCCACGGCGATTCATCACGCCAGGGAGCCTCCCGCCGCGCCCCTTAAGAAAGGGGAAAGGGGCGCAGGCGATTAACCATGTCGACGAGACCACACCACACGGAGGGCCCGGGTTGGGCCGTTTCGCACCCCGCGACCTCGACCTGAACGGCAAGGTGATCCTGGTCACCGGCGGCACCGGCTCGTTCGGCAAGCGGTTCGTCCAGACGGTCCTCTGCCGCTACCAGCCGCGCAAGGTGATCGTCTATTCGCGCGACGAGCTGAAGCAGAGCGAGATGCAGCTCGAGCTGCGCGAGCGGTTCGACGACGAGACGATGGCGCGGATGCGCTTCTTCCTCGGCGACGTGCGCGACCGGGCGCGGCTGACGCTGGCGCTGCGCGGGGTCGACATCGTGATCCACGCCGCGGCGCTCAAGCAGGTGCCGGCGGCCGAGTACAATCCGTCGGAGTGCATCGCCACCAACGTAATGGGGGCGGAGAACGTGGTCTGGGCGTGCCTGACCAACCGCGTGCGGCATGTGATCGCGCTCAGCACCGACAAGGCCTGCAACCCGATCAACCTCTACGGCGCGACCAAGCTCGCCTCCGACAAGACCTTCGTCGCCGCCAACAACCTCTCGGGCGACATCGGCACCCGCTTCTCGGTCGTGCGCTACGGCAACGTGGTGGGCTCGCGCGGATCGGTGGTGCCGCTGTTCCAGCGCCTGCTCGCCAACGGCGCGACGTCGCTGCCGGTCACCGACCCGCGCATGACCCGGTTCTGGATCACGCTCGCGGAAGGCGTCGACTTCGTGCTCTCGTCGCTGCAGGTCATGCGCGGCGGCGAGATCTTCGTGCCCAAGATCCCGTCGATGAAGATCACCGATCTCGTCGCGGCGATGTGCCCGGGGGCCAAGGTCGACGTGGTCGGCATCCGCCCCGGCGAGAAGCTGCACGAGATAATGATCTCGGCCGACGACGCGCGCACCACCGCAGAGCTCGGCGACCGCTTCGCGATCGAGCCGGCGTTCGTCGAGTATTCCCGCCAGCCGTTCCGCCTCAACGGCGGGCCTTGCGCTGTGCCGGAGGACTTCTCCTACGCCAGCGACACCAACACCGAGTGGCTGTCGGCCGAGGCGCTGATGGCCATGGTGGAGGAAAAGGTCGCCGCGTGAGCGCGCTGCTGCCCTACGGCCGCCAGACGATCGAGGACGATGACGTCGCGGCCGTCGCCGCGGCGCTGCGCGACGACTTCCTGACCACTGGCCCGAGGGTCGAGGCCTTCGAGGCCGCGTTCGCCGAGTACGTCGGGGCCAAGCACGCGATCGCCTGCGCCAATGGCACGGCGGCGCTGCATCTGGCGATGCTGGGGCTGGGCGTCGGCCAGGGCGAGGTCGCGATCGCGCCCTCGATCACGTTCCTCGCCACCGCCAACTGCGCCCGCTACGTCGGCGCCGAGGTGGTGTTCGCCGACGTCGATCCCGAGACCGGTCTGATGACCCCCGCGACGCTCGAAGAAGCGATCGGCCGCCGCGGGCGCCTGCCCGTCGGCGCGGTGCTTCCGGTGCATCTGCGTGGCGACCTCTGCGAGCTGCCGGCGCTGCGCAAGATCGCCGACAACGCCGGCGCGGCGGTGGTCGAGGACGCCTGCCACGCGCTCGGGACGCGGACCGTGATCAGCGATCTGCGGGCCACAACCGGCGACAACCGCTGGAGCGACCTGGCCGTCTTCTCGTTCCACCCGGTCAAGACGATGACCACCGCCGAGGGCGGCATGCTGACCACCGGCGACGCCTTGCTCGCCCAGCGCCTTCGCCACCTGCGCAGCCACGGCATGATCCGCCGCGAAGGCGCCGATCCCTGGTGGTACGAGATGCCGGAGATGGGCTTCAACTACCGCCTGCCCGACGTGCTCTGCGCGCTCGGCCTCTCGCAGCTGGCCAAGCTCGACCGGCTGGTCGAGCGCCGCCGCGCGCTCACGCGGCGCTACGAGGCGGCGCTGGCGCCGCTGGCGATGCTGGCGCGCCCGGCGGCGCGTCCGGCCTGGTCCGATCCGGCGCTGCACCTGATGACCGTGCTGATCGACTTCCCGCTGGCCGGCCGCAGCCGCCGCCAGGTGGTCGACCGCCTGCGCGAGCTCGGGATCGGCAGCCAGGTCCACTACATCCCGGTCCACCGCCAGCCATACTACGTCTCCCGCTACGGCGAGGCGCACCTGCCCGGCGCCGACGCCTGGTACGCCCGCTGCCTAACGCTGCCGCTCTTCCCGACCATGGCGGACTCGGACGTGGACCGCGTGGTCGCCGCGCTGGCGGACGCGCTGGGCGTACGGCTGTGACTGCTCCCCTCCGTCGCGCTTCGGCGCTGACGCGCCTCGCCTGCGACACCTCCCCTCGCTTCGCGACGGGGAGGAGCGATGTCGCTCTTCCCCCGCTTGCGGGGAAAGTGTCGCAGGCGAGCCGAGCCGCAGCGAGGCGATGCGCGACGATGGGGGCGTGTCCGTGAGCGCCCCCACCCTCAAGATCGCCGGCCGACGGATCGGCGCGGACCATCCGCCCTACGTGATCTGCGAGCTCTCGGGGAACCACAACGGCAGCCTCGAGCGGGCGCTGGCGATGATCGACGCGGCGGCGGCCACCGGGTGCGATGCGATCAAGCTGCAGACCTACACGCCCGACACCATCACGCTCGCCTGCGATGCGCCCGATTTCCGGATCATCGAAGGCCCGTGGGCCGGACGGACGCTGCACGATCTCTACGCCGAGGCCTACACGCCCTACGACTGGCACGCGGCGCTGTTCGAGCGCGCTAAGGCGCGGGGCGTGACGATCTTCTCCACGCCGTTCGACGAGACTGCGGTCGAGCTGCTCGAGCGCCTGGGCGCGCCCGCCTACAAGATCGCCTCGTTCGAGGCGGTCGACCTGCCGCTGATCGCCCGCGTCGCGGCCTGCGGCAAGCCGATGATCATCTCCACCGGCCTCGCCAGCCTCGACGAGATGGCCGCCGCGCTGGAGACGGCGCAGGCGAACGGCGCGGCCGGCGTCGCGCTGCTGCACTGCGTCTCGTCGTATCCCGCGCCGATCGAGGAGGCGAACGTGCGCACGGTGCCCGATCTGGCGCGCCGGTTCGGCGTTGTGACGGGATTGTCCGACCACACCCCCGGTTCGGCTGCGGCGGTCGCGGCGGTGGCGTTGGGCGCGGCGATCATCGAAAAGCACTTCACGCTCGCAAGAGCCGACGGCGGGCCGGACGCGGCGTTCAGCCTCGAGCCGGCCGAGTTCGCGGCGATGACGGCCGACTGCAAGGCCGCCTGGCGGGCGCTGGGTTCGGCGACCTACGACGAGCTCGGCTCCGAACGCGCCGCCGCCGGCCACCGTCGCTCGCTCTACGTCGCGGCGCCCGTGAAGGCGGGTGAGACGCTGACAGCCGCCAACGTGCGCTCCGTTCGTCCAGGCTATGGCCTGCCGCCTAGGCACTTGCCCGAGGTGCTGGGCCGCAAGGCCGCGCGGGACCTGAGGTTCGGCGAGCCGCTCGACTGGAGCATGGTCGGCTAGACCCCCGACAGCCAAGCCGCGTAGACCTGAGGGCCAATGGCCCGCGTCCTGATCCTCTCCAGCTACGTCGCCTCGAGCCGCGTCGGCGGCGGGGCGCAGGCGCTGGCGTTGGCCAGGCTCGGGATCGAGCCGATCCTGATCCCGACCGTGCTGTTCGGCCGCCACCCCGGCCACGGGCCGCCCGGCGGGCGCGCGGTCGAGCCGGAGGTGATGGCCGAGATGCTGGAGGGCGTGGCGGCGCAGGGCCTTTACGCCGCGCTGGACGCCGTGATCACGGGCCACTTCTCTACGCCGGAGCAGGTCGAACTGGCGGCGAAGGCGATCGGCGAGGTCCGCGCGGCGAGCGCGGCCCGGATCGTGGTCGATCCGATCATGGGAGATGACGGGCGGCTCTACGTCCGCGAGCCCGTGGCCGCCGCCATCGCCCGCGAGCTCGTCCCGCGCGCAGATCTTGTCGCGCCGAACGCCTGGGAGCTGGGCCGATTGACCGGCGTCGCGGTCGAGGACCCGAAGAGCGCGCTCGCCGCGGCGCGAAGGCTCGGCAAGCCGACGCTCGTGTCGTCCGTGAGGTCCGGCGACGACATCGGCGTGCTCTACGTCGATGCGCGGCAGGTCTGGCTAGGCTCTCACGCGTCGGCGCCGGCCGCGCCGCACGGCGTCGGCGATCTTCTGACCGCGCTCTTCACGGCTGGCCTCGCCGAAGGTCTGCCCGTGCCGGAGACCTTCCGCGCCGCGGTCTCCGGCGTCGCCGAGGCCGTGCTGGCGGCCGCCGGCGCGCCGGAGCTGGCGGTGCAGGCGCTGCCGCGCGAGCTCGCCGCCTCGCCGCGGGTCAAGGTGGAGTTCGTGCATGGCTGAGACGCCGATCAACGGCGTCTGCCCGCCGCGGTTCGACGGGGTGCGCCGCGCGTTCGAGGCCAACTTCAGCGAGGGCCGCGAGCTCGGGGCGCGTTTTTCGTTGGCGATCGGCGGCGAGATCGTCGTCGACCTGATCGGCGGTTGGGCCGACCGGGCGCAGACGAAGCCGTTCGCCGAGGACACCCTGACGTCGGTGTTCTCGACCACCAAGGCGATCGCGGCGATTCTGGTCGCCCGCCTCGTCGACCAGGTGAAGCTCGCCTACAGCCAGCGCGTCGCCGACCTCTGGCCGGAGTTCGCCGCCGCCGGCAAGGGCGCGATCACGGTCGAGCAGGCGATGGCTCACCAGGCCGGGCTGCCCGGTTTCGCCGAGAAGATGGATCCGGCGGACTGGTTCGATTGGGACCTGATCTGCGGCCGTCTCGCGGCCATGGCGCCGATGTGGATGCCGGGCGTCCATAGCGGCTACCACCCGGTGACGTTCGGCTATATCGCCGGCGAGATCTTCCGCCGCGTCGACGGTCGCACGATGGGAGAAGCGCTGCGGACCGACATCGCCGGGCCGTTCGGACTCGACCTCTGGATCGGCCTGCCGGACGCCGAGCATGCCCGCTGCGCCGACGTGCGCCGCCCGCCCGCGCTGCCCGACCTCGGCGAGATCACCCCCGAGCGTCGCGTCGCCTTCCTGACGCCCTGGGCTTCGCCCGGCGGGCGTAGCCTGGCCGAATGGCGGCGCGCGTCGATCCCTTCGGTCACCGGCCACGCGACCGCCCCGGCGCTGGCCCATCTGATGGGCGCGGTCGCGAACGGCGGCATCCTCGGCGGTCGTCGGCTGCTAGGCCCCGAGACCGTCGCCGCGCTCATCGCCCCGCGCAGCCACGGCGCGGACCTCGTGCTGCCCTACACGCTCTCGTGGGGCGCGGGGCTGCTCCGGAACGAGTCCTTAAGGCTCTACGGCCCCGGCCGCGAGACCATCGGCCATTCCGGCTGGGGCGGGTCGTGCGCCTTCGCCGATCCCGAGCGCGGCGTCTCTGGCGCCTACGTCATGAATCGGCAGTCCGCCGACCTCATCGGCGACGCCCGCGCCCGCCGCCTGATCGACGCCGCGTACGAGGGGCTCTAGGCGACGCCCGGCCCGCCAGGCGCCGAAGATGAAGAGCGCGACGCCTGCCCAGATGAAGCCGAACGAAAGCAGGCCCAAAGGCGTCAGGCGCTCGCCGACGATCAGACCGATCAGGAACCCCAGCGTAGGCCCGATGAACTGCAGGAACCCCACGGTCGAGAGCGGCAGGCGACGCGTGGTCCAGGCGAAGAAGGCGAGCGGCGCGACCGTGACCGGCCCCATCGCCAGGAGAAGCAGCGTGAGCGGCGCGCCGGCGCCGAACCGCGCGGCCCCTGTGTGCGCGAGCCACAGCACCAACCCGAGGCCGGCCGGCAACATCAGCAGGCTCTCGACGAACAGACCCGCCTGCGCGTCCACCTCAACCCGCTTGCGGATGACGCCGTAGACCGTGAACGTCGCCGCCAGGAAGAGCGCGATCAGCGGCAGGTGGCCGAGCGCCAGGGCCTGAATCGCGGTGCCCACCGACGCCAGGATGATCGCGCCGAGGCCGAGAGCGCTGATCCGCTCGCGGAACAGCGTCGCCCCGATCGCCATGTTGAGCAGCGGATTGATGTAGTAGCCGAGGCTCGCCTCGATGTTGTGGCCGTTGTTGACCGCCCAGACGTAGACGGCCCAGCCGCTGACGATCATCAGCGCCGAGACCGCGAGCTGGCCGAGCAGCCTGGGGCGCCTGAAGACCCGCGCCACCTGATCACCGTGCCCGGCGAGGACCACCAAGAGGCCGGCCCAGGGGGCGGCCCAGAGCGCCCGTTGTCCGACGATCTCCAGCGGACTCGCCCCGGCGCGTCCGGCCAGGATGAACAGCGCCGGGACCAGGCCCCAGATGACGTAGCCGGTCACGCCCGCCGCGAGCGCGCGCTCAGGCCGAGTGGGCGCTGCTCGGCCGCCCGGAGCGCGCGCCGGTGCTTTGAGTTGGGACGCTCTCGGACGCAAGACCAGGTCCCAATTTTGCTGAGGGCGCCCGCGCCTGGCGGGGCGAACCGCCGGGCGCAGCAGCGCGGGGGCTCATGCGAGGACTTTGCGCCCGATCAGGCCGCGCTCGTGAGCGAGCTCGGCGATCTGCACCGCGTTCAGCGCGGCGCCTTTGCGCAGGTTGTCGGCGACCACCCAGAGCGCCAGGCCGTTCTCGACGGTCGGGTCCTTGCGGATCCGCGAGACGAACACTGGGAACTCGCCCTGGCACTCCTTCGGCGTCATGTAGCCGGTGCGGTCGTGCTTATCGACGACCATGACGCCGGGCGCATCGCGCAGGATCTCGCGCGCCTCGTTCTCGTCGAGCGGATGCTCGAACTCGAGGTGCACCGCCTCGGAGTGGCCGACGAACACCGGCACGCGCACGCAGGTGACCGTCAGCTTGATGTCGGGATCGAGCATCTTGTGCGTCTCGTTCCACATCTTGTGCTCTTCGTCGGTGTAGCCGTCGTCCATCCAGTTGTTGGCGAACGGGATGACGTTGAAGGCGATCTGCTTCGGATAGACCTTCGGCTCGGTCGGCCCGAGCACGTAGACCTCCTTGGTCTGGTCCCAGAGCTCGTCCATCGCCGCCTTGCCGGAGCCGGAGACCGACTGGTAGGTCGCCACCACCGCGCGCTTGATCTTCGCCGCGTCGTGCAGCGGCTTCAGCGCCACCACCAGCTGCGCCGTGGAGCAGTTGGGGTTGGCGATGATGTTCTTCCTGTGCGCCTGCTCGATCGCGTCCGGGTTCACTTCCGGCACGATTAGCGGCACGTCGGGGTCCATGCGCCAGGCCGACGAGTTGTCGATGACGAGCGGGCCGGCGCGGCCGATCTTCGGCGACCACTCCTTGGAGAACGCGCCCGAGACGCTCATCAGCACCAGGTCGACGGTCGAGAAGTCGAACTGCTCGATGTCCTTGCAGGCGATCACGCCATCTTTCCAGCCGACGTCGACGCCGATGGATTTGCGCGACGCGATCGCGTGAATCGCGTCCACGGGGAAGTTCACTTCCTCGAGGATGTTCAGCATCTCGCGGCCCACGTTGCCCGTGGCGCCGACGACGGCCACCCGGTAACCCATCGCAATACGTCTCCATAAGCTGAAGGACGCGCTCCCTACGCCTTGACGGGCGCAGAGGCAACCGGCCAAGCCAAGCGCCGGTTCTGCAAATATGTGGTGAATCTCGTCATGGCCGCCAGCGTGCCCGCCTTGCCCTTCGCCGAGCTGATGGGAGTCGAGATCGCCGAGGCGACCAAGACCCGAGTCGTCGGCAACCTGACCGTCCGCGAGGAGCTCTGCACTGGCGGCCACATCCTGCACGGCGGCGCCTACATGGCCTTCGCCGACACGCTGGGCGCGGTCGCCGCCTTTCTGAACCTGCCGCCCGGCGGGCGTACGACCACGCTGGAGAGCAAGACCAACTTCCTCGGCGCGGCGTCGGTGGGCGAGACGATTGTCGGCGAGACCACTCCGCTGCACGTCGGCCGCCGATCGAGCGTCTGGGTGACGCGGGTCACCAACGCGCAGGGCCGGCTGCTGGCGCAGGTCACCCAGACGCAGATGACGCTTGAGGGCTGAGCCTTCAGGCCGCCTTGCGGTAGATGAAGTCGAAGCTCGGCCGCCAGGTCTTGCCGCCGTCGTCCGAGGTCTCGCCAAGCTGGCGCACCGAGCCGTCGGCCCCGGCGGTGTAGGTCATGCGCGTGAGCTGGGCCGGATGGCCCGGCTGCGGCCACACGCCGGTCAGCACCATCGCCGAGCCGGTCCAACCGCCGGTGAAGTCCACCCGCGCGCCGGCGCTGTCGACCCACGTCTGCCGCCAGCCGTGCTCCGCCGGCACGTAGCTCGAGAGACTGCCGCCGCCGCCGCTGTGCAACGGCGACCAGTTCTCACGGATCGCGCAGCCCTGGTAGAGCTTCTCGATCAGGCTGTCGGCGACGTGCTTCTCGGGGTGGCCGTTCGGCGAAACGCTCCAACGGCCGACCCAGAAGTCGAACTGGCGGCTCTCGGCGCTGTTGCAGCCGCTGGTGTCGGCGCGCGCCCCGGCGGCGGCGAGCGCCAGCGTCAGCGTCACGAGGGTAGACCTGATCACGTCGGCGCCTCCTCCCGGCGATCGTGGGTGTAGTGCAGCCACGCCACGACCGCGAGGCCGGAGAGCGCAAGGCCTGCGCCCAGCCAGAGCGCGCCGTGCACATCGCGGTCACCGACCACCCGCGACGCGAGCAGCGGGCCGAGCGCGCCGCCCACCAGCTGCGCCGCGCCGCTCTGCACCGCCGCCCGGCGCGACGGATCGGCCTCGATCGTCATCGGCACGAGGAACGGCGCCAGGAACAGTCCCGCCAGGCCGACCGATGCGTTGGCGGTCACGAAGAGCCAGGCCGGCATGCGCAGGGCGAACAGCCACCACACCACGAGCGAGGTCGTGGTCGCGATCAGGAACACCGTGAACCAGCGGATGCGGCCGGCCATCGCCGTCGCCGCCGCGCTGCCGGCGACCTGTGCAGCGAGCGAGACCCAGAGCGCCGTGCGCGCGACGCCGGCGTCCAGCCCCGCCTCGTGCGCGATCGGTTGCAGGTAGGCCCCCACCGCCCCGCCGCCCGAGACGTAGATCAGCGTGCCGATCAGCGCGATCCAGCCCCGGAACGGCGGCGGGCCGGCGACGGCCTCGCCGGGATTGAGGTCGGCGAGCCGGCTCGGGCCGATCAGCGCGGCGGGAAGGGCGGCGACGGCGCAGACGGCGATGGCGATGAACCCGCCGTCCGCGCCCCATTTCGGCATGATCCAGACCGCGAGCGCGAGCGCCAGCAGGAGCTGCGCGAGCGTCTGGGCGACGAAGAAGACGCCGGCCCAGCGCTCGGGTGTCGCCGTGCGGGCGATCATCGCCACCGTGATCCAGAGCATCAGGCCCTCGATCGCCCCGGCGACGCCGCGCATCGCGAAGACCCCGGAGCCGGAGGTCTGCGCGGTGGCGAAATCGATCGCCGCCAGAGCGATCGTCAGGACCGCGCCGATGGTCTTCAGCCGCCGCGGACGTGCGAGCGCGCCGGCCAGCGCGGTGGCGACGCCCATCGACAGCACCTCGATCATCACCACGAGGCCGATGTCCGGATCGGTGAGCCGATGCTCGTCGACGAGCGCGCCCAGCAGCACGGGGATCACCCCCAGCACCAGCAGCGAGTTGACGCCGACGCCGAGCGCGCCTGCCGCCTCCGGGCCGGTCAGGGCCGGTCCGACCGCCTCGTGGACGACGTGCTCGTCGGCGGCGTCGCTCAAGCGCTAGAGCCCGGCGAGGACGGCGTCGCCCATCTCGCGGGTCGAGAGACGCCCGCCTATGTCGCGGGTGCGGGCGCCGGCGTCCAGCGCCGCCTTCACCGCGCCGGAGATGCGCTCGGCGAGGTCGGGCCGGTCCAGCGACCAGCGCAGCGCCATCTCGAACGAGAGGATCGCCGCCAGCGGGTTGGCCACGCCCTGGCCGGCGATGTCCGGCGCCGAACCGTGGATCGGCTCGTAGAGGCCGGGCTTGCCGGGATCGCCGAGCGCGGCCGAGGGCAGCATGCCGAGCGAGCCGGTCAGCTGCGCGGCCTCGTCCGAGAGCACGTCGCCGAACAGGTTGTCGGTGACGAGCACGTCGAACTGCTTCGGGTTCTTGACCAGCTGCATCGCCGCGTTGTCGGCCAGCATGTGCTCCAGCGACACGTCGGGGTACTCACGGGCGTGAAGCGCGGTGACGACCTCGCGCCAGAACGCCCCGGTCTCCATCACGTTGGCCTTCTCGGCCGAGGTCACCTTGTTGCGCCGCCCGCGGGCCAGCTCGAACGCGACGCGGCAGACCCGCTCGACTTCGTGGGTGGTGTAGACCTGGGTGTCGACAGCGCGCCTCTGGCCGTCCGGCAGGTCCTCGACGCCGCGCGGCTGGCCGAAGTAGACCCCGCCGGTCAGCTCGCGGACGATCATCAGGTCGAGCCCTTCGACCACCTCGCGCTTCAGCGTCGAGGCGTCGGCGAGCGGTCCGTAGCAGATCGCCGGCCTGAGGTTCGCGAACACCTGCATCCCGGAGCGCAGGGCCAGCAGCCCGGCCTCGGGACGCAAGGCGCGCGGGACCTTCTCCCAGGGCGAGGCGCCGACCGCGCCGCCGACCGCGCCCATCAGCACCGCGTCCGACGACTTCGCCGCTTCCAGCGTCTCGTCGGTCAGCGGAACCCCGTTCGCGTCGAGGCTGGCGCCGCCGAACGGCCGCTCGTCGATCACGAGGTCGTTGGCGATCCGCTCGGCCACGCGCCGGACCTCGGCGATGATCTCGGGACCGATCCCGTCGCCGGGCAGGAGAAGCAGCTTGGGCATGGGGTGCGGGTCCGTCGTGATCCGGGAAGCGAGGCCCGACCCCTCACCTCACCTCTCCCCA
>DATKMZ010000163.1:0-28405 GCA_035541575.1 Caulobacteraceae bacterium
AAGCTCGTCTGCCCTCTTGTCGACGATCCGCTGGCACTCCGGCGACTGAGAGGCGGCTGTGCCCGGATCGCAGCGATCGTGTCCGTTCACCACCGTCACCGCGGTGTTCCTGCCCTGGCTCGGGACCGACAGAGGGGGCGGAGCAGCGGCGGTGCGGCCCGCGCCATTCAGCTGCCGCGGGGCGCTCGCAGTCCCCTTCGAAGGAGCGCCGATCTGGCCGGCGCTGACGTCGCCGCGAGCGGTCGATGAGATCTGGCCGGCGTCGGTGTACAGTCCCGCCCGGCGGAGCGGGCGGCAGGGCGGCGGACGCGACGCCGAACAGACCCAAGCCGATCCCGAGCAGAATCGGCAGACGCCAGCCGCGCATGTCGCTCAGCGTCAGAATGGCGAGCCTGTCTGGGTGATGGTACTCTCATGCCGCCGGTCTGCTGCACCGTCTCCTCCCACCCGGCGCCGTCCGTGGTGAGAGCTCATGACCTAGACGCTCTCCCGGTCAACCGGCGCGATGCTCATGCCCGCCGCTTCGGCCAGCCAGTTGTGGTAGAGGCCGATCGCCGACGCGCGCCAAGTCTGGGACACGCGCGCGTCGGCGAGCACCTCGGCGTAGAGCGAGAGCAGATCTGGGCTCGGGCGGCGGATCGCGTAGTTGGCGAGGGTCTCGAGCGCCCGCTCGCCGTCGCGGCCGAAGTAGCGCCGCGGGGGCGGCGGGTGGCGCTCGCGCTCGCCGCGCAGGAAGCGGCCGACGTCGCGAAGGTATTCCTTCTTCAACGTGTCCGCGTCGTATTCCGGGTGGCCCTGGAGGAAGAGCGCCAGCGCGCCCTCGCGGCGGACGAAGGCGTCAACCCCGGCGTCGGTCGACCGCGTCAGGACGTCGTAGCCGCTGCGGATCAAGTCGTGTTCGGCCAGGCCGTTCTGCCGCGAGTGGGGCGTCAGGAACGGACTCGCCGCGCCCGCCAGCAGTGGATCGTCGGTCAGCGCCACGCTCTCGAACACGCCGCTCAGCTTGGCCGGCAGCGGTCGGCGGCGGACGCTGTCCAGGCGGAGGACCGCCGCGTGAGCGGCCAGGCACGACCAGATCGTCGGCACGCCGGCGGCGCGGGTCCAGTCGATGACCGCGGCCATCGCCGGCCAGTAGCGCTCCTGCTCGAGCTCGGGCGCATGGGGTTCGTTACCGGTCACGATCAGGCCGTCGAGCTCGGCGCCCGCGAGGCCGGCGGCGCTCTCGTAGCGCCCGTCCATGAGGGCGGCCACGCGTTCGCCGCGCGGCAGGCTGTCGAGGGCGAAGAGCCGCAGATCGATCTCGACCGGCCCCGCGGCCGCGCGCAGCAGGTCGCCGAACTGGCGCTCGGTCGCGGCCATCGCCGCGTCCGGCATGTTGTTCAAGAGGCCGATGGTGAGCGAGGTTCGCGGCGTCAGGCGCGGCGCCGGCCCCGAGGCGGCGATGCGGGACAGGGCGGTCATTCCGCGGCCGCCTTCCCGAAGGATGCGACCTCAGCGCCGAGCGCCTGGTCGAGGTCGGCGATGATGTCGTCGGCGTGCTCGATGCCGACGCAGAGCCGGATCATTTCGGGAGTCACGCCGGCCGCCTTGTGCTGCTCCGGCGTCATCTGCCGGTGCGTGGTCGAAGCCGGATGGCAGGCCAGCGACTTCACGTCGCCGATGTTGACGAGCCGCTTGATCAGCTGCAGCCGGTCATAGAACGCCTTGGCCGGCGCAAAGCCGCCCTTGACGCCGAAGGTCAGCAGCGAAGGCGGGCGGCCCGCCATGTAGCGCTGCGCGAGCGCGAAGTAGGGACTGTCCTCGAATCCGGCGTAGTTCACCCAGTCGATGCGGGGGTCGGCGCGGAGGAAGTCGGCCACTCTGCGGGCGTTCTCCACGTGCCGCTCGACGCGAAGCGCCACCGTCTCGATCCCCTGCAGCAGCAGGAACGCGCTCATAGGCGCCAGCACCGCGCCCGTCGTCCGCTGATAGACACTACGCATCCGCCCGGCGTAGGCGGCGGGCCCGTATCGGTCGACGTAGACCAGCCCGTGGTAGGAGGCGTCAGGCTCGCAGAACATGGGAAAGCGCGCGGCGTTGGCGCGCCAGTCGAAGCGGCCGCCGTCGACGACCATGCCGCCCATCGTGGTCCCGTGGCCGCCCATGAACTTGGTCAGCGAATGCACGACGACGTCGGCGCCGTGCTCGATCGGGCGCAGCAGGATCGGCGTCGCCACCGTGTTGTCGACCACCAGCGGCACGCCGTGGCGGTGCGCCGCCTCGGCGATCGCGGCGATGTCGCAGATGTTGCCGGCCGGATTGCCGACGCTCTCGCAGAAGACGGCGCGGGTCTCGCCGTCGATCAGCGCTTCCAGCTCGGCCGCGGAGTCGCCGGCGGCGAACCGGGCCTCGATGCCCTGCCGTGCGAGGATGTGGGAGAAGAGGGTGTGAGTCGTGCCGTAGAGCTGGGGCGTCGTGACGATGTTGCCGCCGCCGTCGGCGAGGTTGACGATCGCGTAGTGCAGCGCCGCCTGGCCCGAGGCCAGCGCGACGCCCGCCACGCCGCCTTCCAGCTCGGCCACGCGCTGCTCGAGGATGGCGTTGGTCGGGTTGCTGATGCGGCTGTAGCGGAAGCCTTCCTGCTCGAGGTTGAACAGAGCCGCGCCATGGTCGGCGCTGTCGAACGCGTAGGCCACGGTCTGGTAGATCGGGACTGCGACGGCCTTGGTGGCGGGGTCACAGTCGAAGCCGGCGTGGATCGCGATCGTCTCGCGGCGCATCGAAACCTCCGGGCGCGGACCGATCCCGAATTGCGTCAACCTGGGCCGCCCAGCGGCGGAAACTGCATCGCCCATGCCGCGCGCGCTGGCGTGCCGCTTGCAAGCTTGGCGTTATGGACGCATTCAGCCGGGCCAAGGCGAGATAAGCCGCCATGACGACGACGACCCTCGAACGCCCGCCGACGCCCCGGCCTTCCGCGAATAAGGACTGGCTGCGCGCGCTCGAGCTGACCGCGAGGATCGAGAAGGCGCCGGCCCGGATCCTTCCCGTGGTGATCGACGAACTGGCGGCGCGCATGGGCGACGCGCCCGCGCTGCTCTCAGATCGCGAGCGCTTCACGTTTGGCGAGCTGGCCGACCGCTCACGCCGCTACGCTCGCTGGGCGCTGGACCAGGGCCTGGCGAAGGGCGACGTGGTGGCGCTCTTGATGCCGAACCGGCCGGAGTACGTGGCGATCTGGCTCGGCCTCTCGCGAGTCGGGGTCGTCACTGCGCTGATCAACAAGGAGCTGCGCGGCGCCTCGCTGACGCACGTGCTGAACGTCGCCGGCGCACGCCACGTGATCGTCGATGCGACACTCGCTGTCGGCCTCGCCGCGGTCGCCCAGACGCTGGACGCCGCGCCCCGCATCTGGCTGCACGGCCGGGCGTTGACCGACTGGCGGATCGACCTCGCGGTTGCGGCCTACGGCGCGGCCGATCTCTCGTTCGACGCGCCCGAGGTGACGACCGCCGATCGGGCGCTGCTGATCTACACCTCCGGCACGACGGGCATGCCCAAGGCCGCGAACGTCAGCCATCACCGGGTCATGAGCTGGAGCAGCTGGTTCGCCGGCCTGATAGATATTCAGCCTACGGATCGAATGTACGACTGCCTGCCGCTCTGCCACAGCGTCGGCGGGGTCTCGGCCGTGGGCGCGGCGCTGGTTTCGGGCGCCTCGGTGGTGGTGGCCGAGAGGTTCTCGGCCTCGCGCTTCTGGGACGATATCACCCGCTGGGAGTGCACGCTCTTCCAGTACATCGGTGAGCTCTGCCGCTACCTGACCGCCGCGCCGCCGCACCCGCAGGAGCGCGCGCACGCCTTGCGCGTCTGCTGCGGCAACGGACTGGCGGGCGATGTCTGGGAGACGTTTCAGGCGCGGTTCGCGATCCCGCGCATCCTGGAGTTCTACGCTGCGACCGAGGGCAACTTCTCGCTGTTCAACGTCGAGGGAAAGCCGGGCGCGATCGGGCGACTCCCCCCGTTCCTGAAGCATCGCTTCCCGGCCGCGATCGTGCGGTGCGACCCGGAGACGGGGGCGCCAGCCCGCGGCGACGACGGCTTCTGCATCGCCTGCGATCGCGGCGAGCCCGGCGAGGCGATCGGCCGGATCGGCGAAGCGGGCGCCGCGCGGTTCGAGGGCTACACCGACGCAGCGGCGAGCGAGGCCAAAGTGTTGCGCGACGTGTTCGAGCCCGGCGACGCCTGGGTGCGCACTGGCGATATGATGTATACGGACGAACAAGGCTTCTGGCGGTTCGTCGACCGCGTCGGCGACACCTTCCGCTGGAAGGGCGAGAACGTGGCCACGGCCGAGGTCGCCGCGGCGATCCGCGCGGTTCCGGGCGTCGCCGACGCTTGCGTCTTCGGGGTCAGCGTGCCTGGCGCGCCGGGCAAGGCGGGCATGGCGGCGGTGGTGGCGGACGCGGCGTTCGACCTCGCCGAGCTGCGGGCGCAGCTTGCGGGGCGGTTGCCGGACTACGCGCGGCCGGTCTTCGTGCGGATCGTCGAAGGCCTGGAGCTGACCGAGACGTTCAAGTTGAAGAAGCAGGGCATGGCCGCGGAAGGCTGGGACGCGCCCGGCGTCTACGTCGACGACCGCGCCGCAGGCGCCTATGCGCCGTTGGATGCGGCGACGGCCGCGCGCATCCGCGCCGGCGAACATCGACTCTAGCTAAGCGCGCCCGAAAGCGGCCCGAAGCTGGGCGCCGATCGCCTCAGCGGCGACGCCGGAGTAGGGGATCGCCCGCGCCAGAGCGTAGAAATAGTGGATCATCCCGGCGTGGCGGCAGGTTTCGACCACGACGCCAGCGGCCGCGAGGCGCGCGGCGTAGGCTTCGCCCCCGTCGCGGAACGGGTCGAACTCGGCCGTGTGGACCAGCGCCGGCGGCAACCCCTCCAGGTGCTCGGCGCGCGCCGGCGAGAGCCTGGGGTCGGCGCGCGAGACGTTCGGCCCGGCGTAGTCCGCCAAGTCTTGAGCGAAGGCCGCCTCGCTCAGGAAGTAGCCTTGACCAAACGCCCGGCGCGACGGGCTCGCCTCGGCCACATCGAGGATCGGACAGATCAGCAGCTGCAGCGCGATCGGGAGATCGCGCCGGGCTTGCGTCACCGCCGCGGCGAGGCCTGCGCCGACGGAGTCGCCGCCGATCCCGATCCGAACCGGATCGAGCCCCAGGGCGCGCGCCTGACCGAACGTCCAGGCGGTCGCCGCCAGCGCGTCGTCGACGGCTGCAGGAAACGGGTGTTCCGGCGCGAGGCGGTAGTCGACGGCGAGGATCGTCGCGCCCGACGCGGCGCAGAGCCGTCGGCAATGGCCGTCGTGGGTCGCAAGGCCGCCCGCGACCCACCCGCCGCCATGGAGATAGATCAGCGCCGGCTCGGCAGCCGCCGCCTGGTCGAGCGGACGATAGATCCTGACCGGCAGCGGGCCGCCAGGCCCGGGAAAGGCGGCATCTTCGGTCCGCGCCGGCGCGCCGGCGTCGTCGGCCGCATCGCCTAGCGAAGCCAGGGCGGCGCGCCGGTCGGCCGCGCTGGGCGAGCCCTCTGACGCCGCGCCGGCCGCCGCGATCATGTCGAGGAGACGCTGGGCGCGGCGATCGATCGGCATTTGTCCAGTCTAGGCGGCCAGCGCCAGGCTCGAAAGCATGCGCTCGATCGCGTCGATCGTGCGGAAGCTGGCCGGTGACATTCGCTCCTGCGGAATCTCGACCTCGAACGTGTCCTCGATGGCCAGCATCAGGTTCACGAGATCGAGCGAAGTCAGGCCCGCGTCCGCCAGATTCTGGTCCGGCGCCACCGGCGTCGCGCCCCCGCGCCTGACGAGCAGCGCTTCGACGAGCGAGGTGATCTTCGCGCGGACTGTGGCTGTAGCCGTCATTTCCCCCTCGCAAAACGCTCCATTTGGAGGCGCCGAGCCTCCGCCCGCAGGGGAATCGCAACGCGCGTGCCATACGGATATGGCATGACGGTTGCTGCCGCCCGTTCGAACGGCCCCAGGGCGGAGCCATTCTGGTACGCGTGGGGCAGGGGCTTAATGGGTGGGCGACGCGACATGACGGTGCATAGTCTCAAGCGGCGGGTAGGACCGCCGGCCGAACCGGCGGCGCCGGAGCCAAGGCCAGGAATCGACGACCTCGCGCATCGAACGGAGCGGGTCGCCGCGGTCGCGGCGCTGCACGCCGATGACGTCGACCGCGGCGCGCGCTTCCCGCTCGAAGCGATCACCGCCGCCAAGGCGCTCGGCCTGATGGGCCTGATGGCCCCCGCGGAGCTGGGCGGCGAAGGCGTCAGCCTCGGCGAGATCGCCGACATTTGCTATTCGCTCGGCCAGGCCTGCGCCTCGACCGCGATGATCTACGCGATGCACCAGGTGAAGGTCGCCTGCGTGGTGCGGCACGGCGTCGGCAGCGCCTGGCACGAAAACTTCATCCGCAGGCTCGTCACCGATCAGCTGCTGCTCGCCTCGTCGACGACGGAAGGCTCGGGCGGCGGCAACGTCCGCTCCAGCGAGGCGCCGATCGTCTACGACGGCGACCGTATCAGCCTGGTGCGCGAAGCCAGCGTGATCTCCTACGGCGCCGAGGCCGACGCCGTCGTCACCACCGCGCGCCGCGACGAGGGCGCCGCGGCCTCGGACCAAGTGCTCGCCGTCTTCCCGCGCGCCGACTACAGCCTCGAGCGCACGATCGCCTGGGACACGCTCGGCATGCGCGGCACCTGCAGCGCCGGTTTCACGCTGCGGGCGACCGGCGAGACGGGCCAGCTCCTGCCGGAGCCGTACGAGTTCATCCACGCTCAGAGCATGGTGCCGGCGGCGCACATCCTCTGGTCCAGCGTCTGGGCCGGGATCGCCGCCGCAGCGGTCGAGAAGGCGCGCAAGTATCTGCGCAAGTCGATGCGCGGCGGCGCCGGGGACCTGCCGCCGAGCGCGCCCTACTTCACGCGGGCGAAGGCCTCGCATCGCGCGCTTCGCGCGCTGATCGCGACCGCTCTGGACCGCTACGCGGCCCTGGAAGCCGACCGCGACGCGCTGATGGCGCTCGAGTTCCAGTCGGAGATCAGCCTCCTGAAGGTCGACACCTCCGAGCTGGCTGTGCAGACCGTCATGAGCGCGCTACGGTGCGGCGGTCTTTCCAGCTACCGCAACGACAGCGACGTCTCGATCGGCCGGCACCTGCGCGACGTCCTTTCCTCGCCCATCATGATCAACAACGACCGTATCCTCGCCAACGTCGCCGCCTCGGCGCTGCTGACCGAGGTTTCCGGGACCATCCGGGGCTAGCTTGGCGATGAACGCTCAGGCCAAGACGGCCCCGCTCGCCGGGGAGGCGGACGTCGCCGCGCTCAAGGCCGCGCTCTTCCGCGAGACCGGCGTCGACGGCGTCTACGCGCGGACCGGCCTCTACGAAGGCGTGCTGGAGGCGCTCGCAGCTCTGATCGGGCGCCATCGCCCGGCCGGCGCAGAGGTATTCCGCTTCCCGCCGGTGATGAGCCGCGCGCAGATCGAGCGGCACGGCTATCTGAAGAGCTTCCCGAACCTCCTGGGCGCGGTGAGCTGCCTCTGCGGCGACGAGCGGCACATCCGCGGCGTCATTCAGCACTTCGTCGACGACGGCCAGCCGTGGACCGACGAACTGGAGGCCGCCGACCTGGTGCTGGCGCCGGCCGCCCGCTACCCGATCTACCCGATCGCCGCGGCGCGCGGTCCGGTTCCGGCGGACGGCCTTGTCTTCGACGTCGCCGCCGACTGCTTCCGGCGCGAACCGTCGACCGACATCGACCGGTTCCAGTCGTTCCGAATGCGGGAGTATGTGCGCGTCGGTACGGCCGAACAGATTCAGGCGTTCCGCCAGGACTGGATCGACGAGGCGACGGGGATCGCCGACCTGCTGGGCCTCGCCTACACCGTCGACCTTGCCAGCGACCCGTTCTTCGGCCGCGCCGGCCAGATCGTCGCGATGTCGCAGATCGAGCAGGCGCTGAAGTTCGAGCTGCTCGTTCCGATCCACTCGATCGAGAAACCGACTGCGTGCATGAGCTTCAACTACCACCAGGACCACTTCGGCCTGACCTGGGATCTCAAGACGCCGGACGGCGCGCCGGCGCACACCGGCTGCGTCGCGTTCGGGATGGATCGACTGACCGTGGCGATGTTCGCCATCCATGGCGCCAATCCCGCCGCCTGGCCGGCGACGGTCCGCGAGGCGCTGAGGCTATAGCCTCTTTACGCGGTGTTCCCGGCGTCGATGGTGAGGACGGCGCCAGTGATGTTCTTGCCGCCGTCGCCCATCAGGAACTCGGTCATCGCGGCGACGTCGTCGACGTCGGCGAGCCGGCGCAGCGCGCTGCGACGCATCACCTGGTCGCGCCCCTCCTCGCCGAGGCCCGCGGTCAGCTCGGTGTCGATGAAACCGGGGGCGATCGCGTTGACCGTCACCCCGAGCCGGCCGAGCTCGCGCGCCAGCGACTTGGTGAAGCCGATCATCGACGCCTTGGTCGCTCCGTAGACCGAAAGGCCGTTGTAGCCGGTCGAGCCGATGATCGACGACATGTTGACGATCCGCCCGCCGCCGCCGCTCAGCATCCCGCGCACGACGTACTTGGTGAGCGTGATCGGCGCGGTGACGTTGAGGCGGATCGTGGCTTCGATCTGCGAATTGTGGGTGTTGGCCAATAGTCCGTCGAGGCCGACGCCGGCGTTGTTGACGAGGCCCCAGAGCCCGTCGAAGCGGCCGCGCACGTCGCGCACCATTTCGGGGATCGCGTCGAGGTCGTTGAGGTCGAACGGCGTGAAGGCGATCCGTCCGTCGGACTCCTCGATCGCCGCGGTGAGCGCTTCGCCTTGCGTGCGGGCGAGCGCCGCGACCCGGTAACCGGAGGCGGCGAGGCGCTTGGCGATCGCCAGGCCGATGCCGCGGCTGGCGCCGGTGACGAGCACGCTAGGCAACCGGCCGCTCCAGCTTGCCGTTCGCGCTCAGCGCCAGCGATGGCACGAACTTGACCATGGCCGGGACCTTGAACGCCGCGAGGCCGCGGCGGCACTCGGCGAGGATCTCGTCCTTCACCGCCCCCTCATTCGACGCGGGCGCACTCAGCACCACCTCGGCCACGACCACCGCGCCCGTGATCGGGCTCTTGCGGCCAACGACGCGCGACAGTCGCACAGCGGGGTGTCGGTTGATCACCGCCTCGATCTCCTCCGGATGCGCCTTCAGACCGCCGACGTTGATGATTCCCCCGCGCCGGCCGACGAAGAGATAGCGCTCGCCGCGGCGTTCGACCATGTCGCCGGTGTCGACGAAGCCGTCGTCGCCCGCCAGCGCCGGCGCGCCGGCGCCGACGTAGCCCGAGGCGGCGCGGCTCGAGCGCAGCTGCAGCGCGCCGTCGACGATGCGCATCTCGACCGGCCCGGACCGACCCACGAACTCAGCCGGGAAGCCCTCTAGGCCGTCGTTGACTTCGAAGCCGACGCCGGCCTCGGTGGAGGCGTAGGCGTGACCGACCGGAACGCCCGGGAAACGCGCCTTCAGCGCATCGAGCACGGCCTGGTCGGCGATCTCGCCTGAAAGCCGCACATAGCGGGGGGCGAGGTTCGCGCCCGGCGTCATCAGCACCCGCCGCCAGTGCGAGGGCGTGCCGGTAAGATGCGTGACGCCATGCCGGGCGAGCCGCGCCAGGAAGTCTGCCATCGGCTCGCCCGGCGCGGTGGTGACCAGCGAGCCCTCCCCGAGCAGCGCGCGCAACAGGATCTGCAAGCCGCCGTAGCGGCGGATGTCGTAAAAGGTGCCCCAGACCGGCGGGTCGTCGTCCGGCGCTGGCGGCTTGATCGCGCCGGTCAGTCCCTCCAGCGAGTGGACCACCATCTTCGGTGGCCCGGAGGTTCCGGACGTGAACATCACCCACTCGGTATCGAGCGCCACGCGAGCTTGAGGAGGCGCGGGCGTGGCCGGCAAAGTGAGGCGCGCTGCGACAAGGCCGGCGACGCCCGGCGGGGGCGCTCGGTCGTAGACAACCGCGTCGATCCGGGCGGTCTCGATCACGCCGGGCAGCGCCTCGTCGGCGAGGTCCGGCGGGCAAAGCACGATCCGGCGCGCGACGCCGTCGAGCTCGATGAGACCGACCGCGCTGTAAGCAGGGTCGGCGACACGCAGCAGCACCGAGCGGCCCGCGAGGTCCGCGCCGCCGAGCGCGGTTCCATGCGCGATCTGCGCCAGATCGATCTCGGCCTGGGCGCCGAAGATGCGGCGCGCATCGAGACGGCGCGAACGCAGAAGCGTCTCGCGAAGGGACGGGCGGCTAGCGGACGCGCTCATAGAACCTGACGAAATCCCCCAACGTGACCGGAAAGAAGACATCCTCGGCCTCGGTGAACGGATCGTAGCCCAGTTCATCCTCGAGGGTGGCGACAATGATCGCGAAACAGAGCGAATCGAGGCCGCTCTCCAGCAGCACCAGTTCGTCGGTCAGCGGGGCGATGGTCTTCTCCTGATCGGCCGCCACTTGGTGGAAACGAGCCAGGATGCGCTCGCGCAGGCTGGGCTGCGCGCCTTCGGCGCACGATTCTTGCTCTGGGACGGCCAGATTCGGCGTCGAAGCTGACAAGGTCATGGTCGTCACTCCGTCTGCGCAGGTCCGTTGCCGTCAGATCCAGACCTCGGATTTCGAGGCCGTGGCTGACCTGCTGGCGCGTGGTTTCCCCGAGCCTCGCAAGTATTGGACCAGGGCGTTGGACAGGCTCTCCGCGCGCGGCGCCCCGGAGGGGTGCCCGCCGATCGGCTACCTGCTCGAGGCAGGCGGCGCGGTCGTTGGCGCGCTGCTGCTGATCTTCATCGAGCGGGGCGGACAGATCCGCTGCAACGTCTCCAGCTGGTACGTCGAGCCCGCCCATCGCGGCCATGCGGCGCTGCTGGCCAGCATGGCCACGAAGCTCAAGCACGTGACCTACGTCAACACCTCGGCCGCCGAGCACACCTGGCCGATCCTGACGGCGCTCGGCTACCGCCGCTACAACCAGGGCCAGTTCGCGGCGATCCCGGCGCTGAAGGGCGGCGCGGCGAAGGTGAGGGCGCTGGGCGGCGAGGACCGGTCGCTCGCCGACTACGATCTGCTCGCCGCGCACGCCGCGGCCGGCTGCACGGTGCTGGTGTGCGAGACGCCGGAGGGACCCGAGCCGTTCGTGTTCCTGCGCCGGCGCGTCTCAGGGCTGCCGGCGATGCAGCTGATCCACGCCCGGTGTACCGAGCGGTTCATCGCCTGCGCGGGCCCGCTCGGCCGGGCGTTGCTCCGCCGCGGCGCGCCGATCGTGATCCTGGACGCTCCGGCGCCGATCGCCGGCCTTGTCGGGCTCTGGTTCAGCAAGCGCGGACCGCGCTATTTCAAAGGCCCGGTCCAGCCACGCCTGAACGATCTCGCGTTTACCGAAATGGTGGTCTTCGGGCCATATGGGGCGTCATGAACGCCAAGCTCCGCACCGCCGCCGAGGTCCTGGTCGACCAGCTCGTCATCCACGGCGTACGCCACGTATTCTGCGTGCCCGGCGAGAGCTACCTCGCCGTGCTCGACGCGCTGCACGATCGCGACATCGCCGTCACTGTCTGCCGCCAGGAGGGCGGGGCGGCGATCATGGCCGAGGCGGTCGGCAAGCAGACCGGCATGCCCGGCGTCTGCTTCGTGACGCGCGGCCCCGGCGCGACCAACGCCGCCCACGGCGTCCACATCGCCCGCCAGAGCTCATCGCCGATGATCCTGTTCGTCGGCCAGGTGGACCGCGGCGTGCGCGGCCGCGACGCCTGGCAGGAGCTCGACTACGCCGCGGTGTTCGGCTCGATGACCAAGTGGGCCGCCGAAATCGACGATGCGTCGCGGGTCAGCGAACTCGTCGCCCGAGCCTTCCACGTCGCCACGAGCGGCCGGCCAGGCCCCGTGGTGCTGGCGCTGCCAGAGGACATGCTCCGCGAGCAGGTGGCGGTGGCGGACGCGCCACCGTTCAAGCCGGTGGAGGCGACGGGCGACCTGCAAGGGGTCGGCAAGCTCATGCAGTTGCTGGCGGACTCAAAGTCTCCGTTCATGCTGTTGGGCGGGAGCCGCTGGGACGAGGAGGCGCGCGAGGCGATCGTCGCGTTCGTCGAGCGCTACCATCTGCCGGTCGCGACCGGCTTCCGCCGCCTGCCGCTGTTCGATCCGCTGCACCCCAACTACGCCGGCGACCTCGGACTCGGCGCCAATCCGAGGCTGGTCGAGCGCGTGAAGGCGGCGGACCTCGTGATCGTGTTCGGGGAGCGGCTTTCAGAGGTGACGACCCAGGGCTACGGCCTGTGGGACATCCCTGCGCCGCAAACGAAGCTCGTGCACATCTACCCCGACGCCTCGGAGATCGGCCGGGTCTGGCAACCGCATCTCGCCATCACCGCCACGCCACGGGGGCTCGCGCCGCTGTTGGCCAACGAGCAGGGGACCACGGTCATTCCATGGCGCGAGTCCGCTCCCGCCGCTCACGCCGATTATCTCGCCTGGTCGGAGACGCCGACGCCGCAGCCAGGCCCGGTCAACATCGCCGAGATCATCATCTGGCTGCGCGAGCATCTGCCGGCCGACGCGATTCTCACCAACGGAGCGGGCAACTTCGCCGCCTGGGTCAACCGGTTCTATCGCGTGCGCCGGCTCGGCGGGCATCTCGGGCCCAACTCCGGCTCGATGGGATACGGCGTACCAGCGGCCGTCGCGATGCAGCGCCTGCACCCCGGCCGCCGCGTCGTCGCCATTTCCGGCGACGGCGACTTCCTGATGAACGGCCAGGAGTTCGCGACCGCCGTCCAGTACGGCCTGCCGATCATCGTCGCGATCTTTGACAACGCCTCCTACGGCACCATCCGCATGCACCAGGAGCGCGACTACCCCGGCCGCGTGATCGCGACCGACCTCAGGAACCCTGACTTCGCCGCCTACGCCCGTGCGTTCGGCGGCTACGGCGCGACGGTCGAGGCGACCGCCGACTTCGCGCCGGCGTTCGAGGCGGCCGTAGCCTCGGGTCTGCCGTCGATCCTGCACGTGAAGTTCGACCAGGACGGCATCAGCCCGACGGCGACGCTGAGCGGCATCCGCGCTCAGGCGCTGGCCCGGAAAGGCTAGCCCAAGGTCACGCTTTCGCCAGACGAAGAGAAACGTCTAGGCAGAACTTCGTTTCACATCTACCGTCCGTTGCAAGTCGGTGCTCCAGCGACGGCCAGGGCCTCGTGTCATCGCGCTGCTGGATTCTTGCGTGACATCAATAACTTGAGCCGCAGCTGCGCCAGCGTTCGCCGCCGCGGCGTGGGGGCGAAGATGGTCATACCGATCGACAACGGCGTCCACACTCGCGAGGACCTCTGGAGCCTCGACGTCTGGGACCCGACCCTGCTCTGGTACGCCAGGGCGATGGGCCAGATGTTCAAGAAGCCCCTGCAGGACCCCTCGAGCTGGCGATATCAGGCCGCGATCCACGGCTACGTCGAGGGTGATCCCGACCTGGACGCGCTGATGCAGCCCGGCGACGAAATCCCCGACGACGCGGGCGCCTACTGGGCGCAGTGCCAGCACCACGGCTGGTTCTTCCTGCCGTGGCACCGCGCCTACCTCGGTTACTTCGAGCGCGTCGTGCGAAAGACCATCGTCGGTCTCGGCGGCCCGGCCGACTGGGCGCTGCCGTACTGGAACTACAGCGACGCGGCGCACAACGCCGACGTGGCGCGGCTGGTGCGCCCCGAGTTCATCGCCGACGCGCTGCCCGACGGGACACCCAATCCGTTCTCGCGAGGGGTTAGCCGCAATCCGTTCAACACCGTGGCGACGCCGAAGGGGCAGGCGGGCGACTTCAACATCGGGCCTAACGACGTGCGACTGAAGTGCCTGACGTTCCCCCACTTCTACGATCACGCATCCGCTTCCAGTTTCGGCGGCGGGGTCACGGCGTTCAGCCATGGCGAGGGCGGGCTCGACGTCGAGGGCGGCGTCGAGAAGACGCCACACGACAACATCCATGGCGACATCGGCGGCTGGATGGACTCGTTCGAGACCGCAGGCCTCGATCCGCTGTTCTGGCTGCACCACGCCAACATCGACCGGCTCTGGTCGGTCTGGATGGCGGCGCCGGGACACGCCAGCCCGACGGAGCCGTCCTGGCTCAACCCGGCCGGGCCGGGCTTCCCATATCGCTTCCACGACGAGAATGGCCTCTCGCAAACTTTCGCGCCCGCCAGCGTGTTGAACAGCGAGACCTCGCCGTTCGCCTACCGCTATCAGGACCTCCATGCGCCGCCTCACGTCATGGCCCTCGCCGCCAAACTGCAGATCCCCGCGGCCATGACCGCCGCGCCGCCCCCAACGCCGCCGCAGCTCGCGGGGGCGTCTGACGTCAATGTCGACCTCTCGGCCGAGCAGGTCTCCGTCGAGCTGCCGATCCAGGACCAGGCGCCCGCCATCAACCTGGCGGCGGTCGCCGGCCCCGGACCGCGGCAGGCGTTCCTGAACATCGAAAACGTCATCGGCAGCGGGCGGTTGGAAACGCGCTACATCTACCTCAACCTGCCGGACCAGACGTCGCCCGACGAGGAGCCGGACCTCTACGTCGGCTCGATGCCGATGTTCGGCGTGCGCGAGATGAGCCTGGCCGCCGCCGGCGGCGGCAACGGCAAGAACTTCGTGCTGAACGTCACCGACGTGATCCGCCACCTGCAGCAGACGGGCCGGTGGAACGGCGACCTCGTGCGGGTGTTCTTCGTGGCCAAGAACCCGCCGACCCCGGGCTCGAAGCTGACTGCGGGGCGGATCAGCCTCTACTATCGCTGAGGCCGCGCATGACGGTCCTGGCGCGGGAAGCGGTCACGCGGCTGACGCGGCTGCCAGCGCGGCTCGGGCTGCGACGTTGCGGCGCCGGCCACACGTGGATCGCCGCGGCGAGCCTCACAGGCTGGGCGATGCTGGTCGCGCTCGACCACGGCGGCGGGCTCGCAGGGCTCTGCAGCGCGGCGGGCTGGCCGGCGCGGCTGGCTGGCGCCTGGCGCGCCGGCCTCGTCACCGGGCGGCTGGGCGCCTGCGTGGCGATGTCGTTTGCGATGGTCGTCGCAATGACCCCGCCGCTGACGATCGGCCAGTTGCGCTTCGTGGCGCGCCGCAGTTTCCCGTGGCGGCGCGCCCGCGCGGCCGGCCTGTGGCTCGTCGGCTATCTCGGGACCTGGGCGCTCGTGGCGGCGGTCATGTCGCTGGTGTTGATGGTGCTCGCGCCGCCCGGCCGTATGGGCGTCGGGGTCGCAGCTGCGCTCGCGCTGGCGGCGTCGCTTTGGCAGCTGACGCCGCTCAAGCGACGCGCCCTGGCGGCCTGCCATCGCGTCCATCCGTTTCCGGCCGCCGGCCGGGGCGCTGACGCGGCGTGCCTCGCCTCCGGTGCGCGGATCGGCGTCGCCTGCGTGGCGACGTGCGGGCCGGTGATGGCGGCTGCGATGGCCTCGCCCTGGCCCCTGCCGGCGCTGGCTGCGGCCTTCGCCCTGGCGCTCTGGGAACGCTACGCGCCGCGTCCGCGCGTCGCTGCGGGCGCGCTGGCGCTTGCGGTGACCGGGGCCCTGCTGGCGGCCCGGGCCTTCGGCTAGACTAGAGCGGCTGGCTCGTCGCCCAGTCGAGGTAGAGCGCGCTCGCCTTGCGGAACACCGGACCCGGCTGCAGCGGGCGCTGGTCGATGCGGGTGATCGCGGAGATCTTGGCGAAATTGCCGGACGAGAAGATCTCGTCGGCGTCCTGGAAGTCAGCGTAGCGCAGCGAGGCCTCGACGACGGTCTCGCCGGCCTCGCGCAGCAGACCGATCGTGCGGCGGCGGGTGATTCCGTCGAGGAACGTGCCGTTGGGCGCGGGGGTCATCACGACGCCGTCCTTGACCAGGAACACGTTCGAGTTGGCGAGCTCGGCGACGTTGCCCAGCATGTCGCTGAGCAGCGCATTGTCGAAGCCGCGCTCGGCGGCCTCGAACAGCGCGCGGGCGTTGTTGGGGTAGAGGCAGCCGGCCTTGGCGTCGACCGGCGCGGTCTCGAGCGTCGGCCGGCGGAACGGCGAGTGGGTGATGGCGATCTCGCGGGCCCCGGGCAGCGGTGATTCGTAGAGGCAAAGGCACCAGCGGGTGCTCTCCGGATCGAACTTCACGCCGCCGCCACTGCCGACGTCCGCCCAGTACATCGGCCGGACATAGATCGCCGCGCCAGGCGCGAACCTCGCCGCGCCGTCGCGGGTGAGCCCCAGCCAGGTCGCCTCGTCGATGAGAGGCTTGAGGCCAAAGCGGCGGGCCGACTCGTTGACCCGCGCCATGTGCGCGTCGAGGTCGGGGGCGAGGCCGTCGAACACACGCGCGCCGTCGAATACCGTCGAGCCCAGCCACGCGCCGTGCGTGCGCGGGCCCATGATCGCGACGTTGCCCTCGTGCCAATCGCCTTCGAAGAAGGTCCAGGTCTGGGAGACGGCGGCGTAGGTCGAAACGACGGCGGTCATCTGTCTGCTCGATGCTTCTTGGCTCTGCGACCTGCATCGTTCATGCCGCGGCGCGCCGCAAGTCGCCTGTCGGGAACAAGCGCCGAGCGTGGCCGTTGCCGCATCGATGCCTCTCGAAATCGCCGTCGGCCCCCAGCGGCTGGTGTTGAACCAGGGCGCCGGGTTCCTCGTCACCGAGCAGGACGGCCAGATCAGCTGGCCGACCGATCAGGGCTTCTATCTCGCTGACACGCGCCTTGTGTCGAGTTGGGCCATCTTCGCCGACGGGCTGAGTTGGGAGCTGCTGAACGCCGGGGCCATCGCCTACTACGCCGCGCGGATCGTGCTCACAAATCCGACCATCGCCAGCGAGCAAGGCGATATCCCGGCCGGCACGTTGAGCCTGGAGATTGGCCGCTCGTTGGCGGGCGGTCTGCACGAAGACCTCGACCTGACCAACCACGGCCCGCGCGCGGCCCGGTTCAACCTCGAGGTCGCGGTGCGCAGCGACTTCGCCGACCTGTTCGAGGTCAAGTCGGGCCACATCGTCCGGCGCGGGCATATCGTCAGTATCTGGCGGCGCGGGCGGCTGACCACACGCTACGAGAACAAGGACTTCCGCCGCGAGCTGACGATCCGGGTGCGAAACGCCAGCTCGCCGCCGGTCTTCGCCAACGGACGGATCAGCTTCGCGGTCGAGCTCGAACCGGGCCAAAGCTGGCGCGCGTGCCTGCTCTACGACGTCTTCGACGGCGATCGCCGCGTCGCCGCGCCGACGGCCTGCATCAGCGAGGCGCTGTCATCCTCACGCGCCGCCAAGCGCCTCGCCGACTGGCAGGCCCACGCCCTGAAGCTGACGACCAGCAACGAGGAGTTCTATCGCTTCTACAGCCAGGCGGTTGAAGACATGGCGGCGCTGCGCCTGCCGATCAGCGGCACCGACCACATGGAGTTCGTGCCGGCCGCAGGCGTGCCCTGGTTCGTAGGCCTGTTCGGTCGCGACGCGCTGATCGTCTCGTTCCAGAACGCGATGGT
Source organism: Caulobacteraceae bacterium (assembly GCA_035541575.1). Taxonomy (GTDB): domain Bacteria; phylum Pseudomonadota; class Alphaproteobacteria; order Caulobacterales; family Caulobacteraceae; genus Acaudatibacter. The sequence goes on from DATKMZ010000163.1 coordinate 17,539, forward strand.
CTATCCCGACTTCGCGCGTGGCGCGCTCGACGTGCTGGGCCGCTGGCAGGCCACCGAACGCGACGACTACCGCGACGCCGAGCCCGGCAAGATCATGCACGAGCTGCGCACGGGCGAGCTGGCGCACTTCCGGCTGATCCCGCACACGCCTTATTACGGCACGGCGGACGCGACGCCGCTCTATCTGATCGTGCTGCACAACGCCTGGCGCTGCACGGGCGACGCAGGGCTGCTGGAGCGCCACCTGGGGACCGCCGAGCGGTGCCTCGCCTGGATCGACGAGTACGGCGACCGCGACGGCGACGGCTTCCAGGAATACCAGACGCGCTCGCCGGACGGGTACGAGAACCAGGGCTGGAAGGATTCGGGAGACTCGATGGTCTACCCCGACGGCTCTCCGGTGAGGGGGCCGAAGGCGCTCTGCGAACTGCAGGGCTACGTCTACGACGCCTGGATGCGGATGGCGGAAGTGTTCGACGCGGTCGGGAACGGGGCGCGCGCCGGCGCGCTCAGGGCCAAGGCGCGCAGGCTCTTCGAGCGGTTCAACGAGGCTTTCTGGGACGAGGAGAGCGGCTTCTACGCGCTTTGCCTCGACGGCGAGAAGCGGCCGGTGCTGAGCGTCGCGTCGAACGCCGGCCACTTGCTCTGGTCAGGCATCGCGCCGCCGGAGCGCGCGGCGCGGGTGGTCAGGCGCCTGCTGGCGCCTGACATGTCGAGCGGCTGGGGCATCCGCACGCTCTCGGCCCAGCATCCGGCCTACAATCCGCACTCGTACCAGAACGGATCGGTGTGGCCGCACGACAACGGCCTGATCGTGCTCGGGTTCAGGCGCTACGGCTTCACCGAGGAAGCCTGGCGGATCGCCCGCGACATCTCTGGCGCCGCCGGCTACTTCATGGCCCACCGGATGCCCGAGCTCTACGCGGGCCTCGAGCGCGAGCCGACCAGCTTCCCGGTGCAGCACCAGGGCGCGAACGCGCCGCAGGCGTGGGCCGCGGGCTCGTGCTTCTGCCTGCTGCAGGCGATCCTAGGTTTCCGGCCCGACGCGCCCTCGGGTCGGCTCTACCTCGACCCCGCGCTGCCCGACTGGCTGCCTGACCTCGCCTTGCGCGACCTGCGCCTCGGCGAGGCGTCGCTCGATCTTAGGCTCTGGCGCGAGGACGAGACGACAAGGTGGGAGGTGACGCGGGGCGACGCGCGGCTGGTGGAGGCGCGGTCCTTCGCTCGCGGGCCGGATGCCCTGGGCGCCGGCAAGCCGCGCGACGACACCGTCGGCGGCGTGAGCGGCCTGGCGCGTCAGCACTGAACGCCGGACGTCACCGCAAGCGCCGCCTCGAGCGCCCGCCCGAGCTCGGCCAGCCCATAGGGCTTCGGCAGAATGGGGAACTCCGCGTGCGGCATCCGCTCGGCCGCCTCGCTGTAGCCCGTCGCGAGCAGCACGGGAATATCGGGCCAGCGCCGTCGCACCTCGCGCGCAAGGTCAACGCCGTCGCGTCCGCCGGCCATCACGATGTCGCTGAGCAGCAGCTCCGGCCGCTCACCGTCGTCGAGCAGGCGCACCGCCGCGTCGGCGCTCGCGACGCAGCGGGCGCGATGGCCCAGCTGGCCGAGCAGCCGCGCCGCGACGTCGGCCACCTGCGGGTTGTCCTCGACGAGCAGCACGTACGCCGCGCGCGCCGGCGTCGTCGCCGTCTCGGTCGTCCGCTCGGCCGCGCCTGGCGGCGCCTCGATGCGCGGCAGGTAGAGCGTGATCGTCGTGCCCTGGCCGAGCTCCGTGTCGATACCGACCCGCCCGCCGGACTGCTGGACGAAGCCGTAGACCTGCGAGAGGCCCAGCCCGGTGCCCTTGTCGACGTCCTTGGTGGTGAAGAAGGGTTCGAACACCTTGGGCAGTATGTCCGGCGGGATGCCCGCGCCCGTGTCGCGCAGCGCGAGCGCGACGTAGTCGCCCGCAGGCTCCTCTGCGAGCGCGCCGACCGGGAGCGAGACGTTGCGGCCCATGAGCGTGATGCGCCCGCCATTCGGTATGGCGTCGCGGGCGTTGACCGCCATGTTGAGCAGCGCGAGCTCAAGCTGGCTGATGTCGACCTCGATCCGCCACAGATCCGGCGGCAGGTCGATCTCGACAGTGATGCTCGATCCGACGCTGGCCGCGAACAGCTGCCGCAGCGCGTCGGCTCGGCTTGAGATCGCCACCGGGGCAGGGTGCAGGCGCTGGCGGCGCGCGAACGCCAAGAGGTGGCGCGTCAGGTCGCGGCCGCGCGCGGCCGAGAGCTCGATCGCATCGAGCGCGCGTGCGATCGCCGGGTCGTCGCCGCCGACCCGTCGGCGCAGAAGTTCGGTCTGGCCGCCGACGACCATCAGGATGTTGTTGAAGTCGTGCGCCACGCCGCCGGTCAGCTGGCCGATCGCCTCCAGCTTCTGCGTCTGGGCCAGGCGCTCCTGCGCCCGCTGTAGCTCGAGCTGGGCCTCCCGCCGCTCGGTCATGTCGCGCGTGATCTTGGCGAACCCGATCAGTTCGCCGGTCTCGTCGTGGATCGCGTCGATCACGACGTTGGCCCAGAAGAGATCGCCGTTCTTGCGCACCCGCCACGACTCGGCCTCGTAGCGCCCACGCTCGCGCGCCGTCTCGAGCGCGCGCTCGGGGAGGCCCGCGGCGCGGTCGGGCTCGGTGTAGAACACCGAGAAGTGCCGGCCGAGGATGTCGTTGGCGCGATAGCCTTTGATCCGCTCGGCCCCGGCGTTCCAGTTGGTGACGATGCCCTCGGGGCTCAGCATGAATAGGGCGTAGTCGACGACGCCCGCCACCAGCAGACGGAACTGCCGCTCGCTCGCCGCGAGGGCCGCCTTGGCCGCGACCTCTTGGCTGATGTCGCGAGCGATCGCATAGTCCAGTCCGCCTTCGCGCACGACGTTCCACGACAGCCAAACCCAGTGGCCGTCGGCATGGCGGTAGCGGTTCTCGAACCCGAACACGCTTCGGCCGGCGTCGAGCGGGGCCGCGAGCGCGGTGGTGCGCTGGAGATCCTCCGGGTGCGCCAGCTCGACCAGGCGGGTCTGCAGCAATGTCTCGCCCGAATAGCCGAGCGTCGCCTCCCACGCCGCCCTGTTGAGCAGCCGCGGCTTGCCGTCTTTGTTGGCGATGATGGCCAGCAGGTCGCGCGAGGCGTCCCAGAACCGCTGCAGCTGCCGCTCGGCCTCGGCCGCCTTGGCCGCCTGCGCGCCTACCTGGCGGCGGAAGCGCGCCTCGCTTTCGCGCTGCGCCGTGATGTCGCGCACGAGCGCCATACAGCCGCCGTCGGATAGCGCCGCCACATTGACTTCCACCTCGACCCATGCGCCGTCACGCCGCCTGATCGCGGTCTGGCGGGGCAGAGTTTCCGGCGACGCCTCGGCGTCCAGCCTGAATTCGCGGAACAGGTCGGTCGGCCGCAGATCCAGCAGCGCTCGACGGTCGTAGCCGGTAAGGCGACTGGCCGCGCCGTTGGCCTCCTCGAGCGTTCCATCGGCCGATACGACGAAGATCGCCTCGCCCGCCCGCTCGAACAGCTCGCGGAAACGGCTCTCGGCTCCCCGCCGCCCGCGCTCTGCGTCGGCCTGGGCGGAGATGTCGGTGTTGACCCCGAACCAGCGGGTGATGCGGCCCCGACGGTCGCGTAGCGGCGTGACGCGGGTCAGGAACGGCCGGAAGCGCCCGTCTTGGCCGAGCAGCGGGAAGGTGACCTCGATCGGCTCGCCCTTGGCCTTGGCCTCGACCCAGAGTCTGCGGACGATCGGGTAGACCTCGGGATCATGGATCCGATGCAGGCCCCGCTCGCGGGTGATCGCTTCGGGCGTCATCCCCGTGTACTCGGTCCAGGCGTCGTTGGCCCAGATGATCCGGCCCTCGGCATCCGAAATCCAGCACGGCGTTGCGAGGTGCTCGGCCACCTGCCGGAAGGGGAGCTCGGCGGATTCGGCGGCGTTCAATGGCCCTTCCACGACCACGCTCATCCCCGTCCCCACCTCCCCATGGCGCGGCGCGATTTTCGTGAACGCTCGGGGCGCGGTTCGGTTCCTGGGCAGGGTCGATCCCGGAGCGCGTGCGGAGACCGCGTGTGGGTTGCATGATGCAACCCGGCGATTCGAGCCTGCCGGCTTGCGGGGCCTCTCATCGTCGCGCCGATTGCCCGGCGAGCGGGCAGGTCTTGCGACCGTTATGGGCGATTGCAAAGCGGCCGCTCGGGGCGCCGTGGCCACAGTGTGTTGACAAACGCCAGCCTGCCGCCGAGACATCTCGACGTACGCGCGAATTGATGATTTAGGCACGCCACAGCGGGGGTCTTCATGACCGATGGCGTTTTAGGCAGTCTGCGCAGCGGCCTGTCTGTGGAGCGTTCGCGTTTGTCCGGTAGCCCCGCGAAGGAGCTTGCCGCCCGCGCGCGCCATTTCCTCTTTATTTCCGCGCCCTTCGGTCCTTTCGCCCGCCTGCTCGCGGGGCGGCTCTCGCAGTCCGGCGCCCGCTCAACGCGCATTCTCGTCAACGGTGGCGACGTGCTCGATTGGGGTCTGCGCGACGCCGTCGCGTACTTCGGTCCCACGCGCCGTTGGGCCGGTTGGCTGGAGAAGCTGATTCACGCGCGCGGCGTCACCGATATCGTGACCTACGGCGACTCCAATCCCTACTCGGTTGCCGCGCTGAGGCTTGGCGAGGAGCTTGGCCTGCGGCTGCACGTGTTCGAGCAAGGCTACTTCCGGCCCGACTGGGTGACCCTCGAGCCGGGTGGCGTCAACGCCAACTCAAGGTTGCCGCGCGACCCACAATGGTATCGAGAGCGGGCGGCGTACGCGCCGCTGCTGGAGGCCGACCGCGTCGGGCGGACCACGCCTTCCGCGGTGGCGCGGATCACCCGCTATCACACCGCGATGTATCTCGGGCTCCCCTTCTTCCCGCTTTACCGAGCCCCGTATCACCACCCAGCGTTGTTGCAGGCGGTCGGACACACGTTGCGGTTCGTCACGCAGGCCCTCTCCAGCGCGACCCAGAAGCGGCGCCAGCAAAGCCTCGTGAAGTCCGGTCGGCCGCTCTACCTCGTGCTGCTGCAACGGCCCGGCGACAGCCAGCTCTGGGCTCATTCCGACTTCGAGGACACGGAATCGTTTCTCGACAAGGTGGTGGCCAGTTTCGCCGCCCATGCCCCGAAGGACGCGATGCTGCTGGTGCGGCCGCACCCGCTCGATCATGGACTCGATCCGCACGAGCGCGTGCTCCGTCGTCTGGCCCGGCGCGAGGGGGTCGTGGACCGCGTGCACTATGTCGACCATGGCAAGCTGCACGAGCTCCTACCGCGCGTCAGCGGCGCGGTCTGCGTGAACTCGACCGCCGGGCTGGCGGCGGTGGAGTTTGGCTGCCCGACAGTGGTGCTTGGGCGCGCGCTCTATGACATGGATGGCCTCACGCACCAGGGCGGGCTCGATAGCTTCTGGAACTCGGCCAGCGCGCCCGACGCTGCGCTCTATGACGACTTCCGCGCCGTGCTGATGGCCGCCACGCAGATCAATGGCGCCTACGCCACGCGCCGCGGCCGCGAGCTGGCCGTGCCGGAAGCCGCGCGACGGCTGCTGAGCGGCCCGATCGAAGGGCTCGGCCCGATCCCTTAGAGCACGATACGATCGGGCGGAACCGCCCGGTCGTTGAATCGTGGCCTAGATTCAGAGAGTTGGGGCGCGTTCGAACCGCGAGAGTAATTTCTGAACGCGCTCTACGCTGCGATCAGGGGCCGCAGAACTCGCTCCAGCAGATCGAAATGGGCCGGCCAGGTCGGCGCGGCGTAGGCGGGCGCCGGTGGTCGCGCGGTGGCCGCGGCCCGGATCGCAGAGAGCCACGCGGGCCCATCGAGCGGGCCGATCAGGGTGGCGGCGTCGCCGGCGAGCTCACGATGGACCGGGATGTCCGAGGCGATCACCGGCGTGCGCAGCGCGAGCGCCTCGGCCACCGGCAGGTCGAACCCCTCGGCGAAGGAGGGGGCGAGCAGGGCGGCGGCGCCCCTTACGAGCCGCGCCAGCTCGCGGTCGCTGAGGTCGCTGACTTCATGGACAAGCCGGATGACCGCTTTCGAGCGCTGCAGGTGGTCGATGACCGCCTCGTTCTCCCATCCGCGGCGGCCGACGAGCACGAGCCTGGGGGCGTCGGCGCCCATCCGCTCGGCGAGCTCGCGCCAGATCGCCAGCAGAAACGCGCCGTTCTTGCGCGCCTCGATCGTGCCGACCGACACGAAGTACGGCCGCGCGCCGGCCATGGCCTGTGGCGCGGTGAGGAAGTCGCCCTCGACTCCCAGCGGCGCGACCTGGGTCGGAGGCGCCGTCCCGCCGACGGCCTTGGCGTAACAGACCAATTCGTCGGCCGTGGTCGACGAATTGGTGATCACGAGGCGGGCGTGCCGGATGATCTCGGCGGCGCGGCGCCGGTGGCGTCCCTCCGCGGCCGGTGCGCAGTACTCCGGAAAGTTGATCGGGATCAGGTCGTGCACCATCACCACCGGCGCCACGCCCCGCGCCGCGAGCCGGCCCAGGACGCCAGGCTGGTCGAGGCCGGTGTGGCTGACGTTGATGTAGACGTCGCCGGGCGCGGCCCTGAACGGCTGCAGGTAGACGAGCGCGCGCCCGACGATGCCGAGGTACCATTTCGCGCGGTGCGGCAACTGCCCGGTGACTGGCCGGGCCCGCAGCGGCTGGACGGGGTCGGCGCCAGAGCCTAACGCGCGCTGCAGCGCGACCCAGGCCGGGCTGATGTCGTCCGCGCTGTTGCGCTGGCGCGAGAAGGCGGCGTTGCGCTGGATCGTACGCGCCAACATGTGGCGCGAGACGCCGAAGAGCGATCCACCGAAAGTCAGCACCGGCTGCAGCTCGATGTCGTTCCGCGACAGCAGCCAGCGCGCGTAGGCCACCACCACGCGGTCGATGCCCGTGGGCGAGAAGCGCGCGCCGCGGATGAATATCCGGCTGATATCGAACAGGACCTTGGGCATCTTCGCCTAGAGAACGGGCCGGTAGGCCTCGGCCAGCCGCTCACGATAGCGTTCCGGGCTGAACTTGGCGGCCTGGACGCGACCTTTGGCGCTGAGCTCATCGCGCAGCGTCTCGTCCGCATCCAGCTCGAGAATTCCCCGCCGGATCGCGTCCACCTCGTAGGGGTCGACAAGGATCGCAGCCTCGCCCGCCACCTCGGGCAGCGAGCTCTCGGTCGATGTCAGCACGGGCGTGCCCATCACCATCGATTCCAGCACCGGCAGGCCGAAGCCCTCGTAGAGCGAAGGGAACAGCGTCGCGCGCGCGCCCCGGATCAGGCTCACCAGCAAGCGATAGGGCATGTAGTCGTACGACCGCACGCGGTCGGCGCGCTTCAGGACGCCATCCTTCAACACGCTGCGCTGGATGAGGTCGTCGTAGAGCAGGTCGTCCTGCTGGTCTTTCAGCCACGTGCGGCCGCCGATGATCACCAGCGGCGCGGCGACGCCGGAACGGAGGTAGGCCTCGATGATCCTTGGGACGTTCTTCTTCGGCTCGATGGCGCCGAAGTAGAGGAAGTAGTCGCGCCAGCCGAGGTCGAAGACGTTCTCGAGCTGGGCGGCGACCTCGGCGTCGGGCGTGCGTAGCAGCGCTTCCGGCGCGTCGACGGACTGGTAGGTGTTGACGACCTTGTCCTCGGGGGCGCCGAGCATGCGGACGATGTCGGCGCGCGACTGCTCCGAGACCGTCACGATCCGCTCGCCGCGGGCGATCATGGCCTGACAGAGGGCGTAAAACCCGCGCTTGTTGTCGAGCGTCGTGAAGGGCAGCCGCAGCGGGATGAGGTCGTGGATCGTGTAGACGTTCGGGATGCGCGGCTCGTAGATCGGCACCGCGCAGGTCCAGTGCGCCAGGTCGGTCCGCGACTCGCTCCCCAGCGTGACCGGCGACATCCAGCCGAAGGTGAAGAACGCGCGGTTCGCCTTGTGGAAGACGTCGCGCCCCACCCAGACTTGATCGCAGGGCGGGAAGCGGTGCTCGATATCGCGCGTGATGACGTCGCTGGTGCGGGCGACGGGCCAGGCCTGGAGGCGGGGCGGCCGGGCAAGGCTGCGGATGACCGCGCGCACCCGGTTGGAGGGCGCGACCGCGCCGGCGTCGAGCAAGGTCACCTGCCGCATCAGATCGGTCGGATCTGCGTCCAGATTGGAGCTGAAGAGCAGCTGGGTCTCGTGCCCCATGCCCTTCAGGTTGGTCTGCAGGTTGCGGGCGTAGGTGGCGATCCCCGAGCCCTTGGGCATGCCGAGGTTGTAGGCGTCGATACAGATTCTCGCCATGCGGCCCCTCGTGCGCCCGTCGCTCGCGCGCCGCGCCGACCCCGGGCTTAATGGCTCGGCGAACGCATGGGAAGACCGCCCGCGGCGTGCCCAAGCACGGGATGTTGAGCCGGGCGGCCCGCAAGTGGTAGCCAGACGATCGTCGTGCGTACGATCCATCGTTCTTTCCCCAGCGCCGGGCGGATGGCTCGCGCCGCTGGGCGGCTGTCCGGCGACTAGGCCGTGGCGTCTGAGGTGTTCCGCAGCGCCGACCTCGTGGTTCGCGACGCGCGCGACTTCGGTTCCGACGCCTGCGTCATCACGTTCGACGCCTACACCGACACGCGCGACCTGAGCCGCGCCGGCTTCGGCGAGCCCTACTTCCTGAGCCGGCGGATCGACGCCGTCCATCTGCTGACGCGCGAGAACGACTGGTATCAATATCCTGAGCTGCCTGCGGTGACGGCGCAGGTGGCCGCGCTCGTCCGTGGCTATCGGCGCGTCGTCGCGTATGGGACCAGCATGGGGGCCTACGCCGCGATCCGCTTCGGTGGGATGGCGGGCGCCAGCGCGGCGTTGGCGATCTCGCCGCAATACTCGATCGATCCGCGCACCGCCCGCTTCGAGCGGCGCTGGAAGTATGACTCGGAGCGGATCGACTTCTCGCTCGAGCGCACGCTGGCCGCGCCGTTCGTCGAGACCGCGGTGATCGCCTATGATCCCCACGACGACGACCGGCGACACGTCGAAATGTACCGGCGCCGGACCAAGGTCGTCGACATCCGCCTGCCGGACGTCGGCCACCCTGCGATCGGCGCCCTGGCCGAGGCGTTCGCGCTCGACGACCTGGTGCAGGCGTTCATCGACGACCGCCTCGACATCGCCGACACCGTGCGGCGCACGTTGGCCGTCTCAGCCACGAGCCCCCAGACCTACTACGTGAAGTCGGCGCGGGCGTTCTCGCGCCGCGCCCGGCTGGCCTATGCCGGCAAGGCGGCGGCGATGGCGCCCGGACATTTCGGCTATCTCTCGCACTATGCGACGCTGCTCGCTGCGAGCGGCCGTTTCGCGCAGGCCGAGATCGCCTTGGCCCGGGCGGCGACACTCGTGCCCGGCCATCCTGTGCTACTCTACAAGCTGACCGAGTTCCACGAGCTGAGGGGGGACCTGGACCGTGCGATCGAAGGCGCCGAGCTCTTGGTGTCGCTGCACTCGGAGACGTTTCGGCCGCTGCTCGAGCGCCTGCGCAAGGCGCGCGAACGCCAGGCCAGCCGGAGGTATTGGCCGGCGTTGACGATCCGCGGCAGGCGCATCGTCGGCCAGCGCGGCATGCCGATCGACGTGCGCGTCACCACCACGCCCTCGCCGCCGCCGTTCGTGGAGTCGTGGGCGCGCCATGAGACGCTGATGGCGCGCGTTCCGCAGGGCGCCGTAGACGTGATGCTGGTGGGCGACTCCCTGGCCGAGTTCTGGCCCGACGCGCTCTGGGCGCCGCGCAGCGTGTTCAACTTCGGGATCCGCGCCGACAAGACCCAGAACGTGCTCTGGCGGCTCGAGCAACTGGCGCCCGACTCAATCGATTGCCGGCGCCTCGTGATCCTGATCGGGGCGAACAACCTCGGCGCGGGCGACACCGCAAGCGGCATCGCCGCCGGCGTCGCCGCGGTCGTCGCCGCAGCGGTCCGGGTCGCGCCACGGGCCAAGATCCACGTGATCGCGACGCCGCCGTGCGGACCGGACGGCGCCTTCCGGGACGACGTGCGGCGCAAGGCCAACCGCGCCGTAGCGGCGCTCGAGGGGTTCGAGACGATCGACGTCGATGACGCGCTGCTGGGCGACGAGGGCGCCCCCAGCTACGAGGCCGACGGCATTCATTTCAGTCGCGTAGGCTATGAACGGCTGACGACGGCCGTGGTGGGCCGCTTCAGCTAAGACTCCCCTGTTCCCGACGCCCCGATGCCCGGGCTCGCGCAAGCGCCATCTTCAGCGAGTTTTTCGAGATCGACGACCGGCAGCGCAGGGCCGCCAGCCAGGACTCCACCCAGCTTCCGGCAAAATGGGCCACGACGCCAGGAACGTGCTAAAATTGCCGCTAGGTAAGAGCGCAAGCCAATGTCAGATCGGTTGCTTGAGAGCGCAATGGCGGGCAGCCCGATCCTGAGCCTCCTGTCGCCCGCATCGCGCGCGCGACTGGCGGCCGCCGGGTCGGCGCTGGCGCTCGAGCCAGGGCGTCTCCTGTGCCAGCGCGGCGACCCGGGCGACGCCATCTTCGTGGTCCTGGAGGGAGAGATCGAGATCAAGGTCAGCTCGATCGAAGGGCGCGAAGTCCGCTTCGCCAGTTTCGGACCGGGCGCCGTGGTCGGCGAGATGGCGGCCCTCGACGGCGGGCTGCGCTCTACCGACATGCTGGCCGCGCGCCGCTCCAGGCTCTGGCGCATTCCCCGCGAGCCCTTGATGGAGGCGTTGCGCGGGGATCCCGCCGCGTCCGTGGCGCTGGTGGCCGAGCTGGCGAGGCGCCTGCGGGTCGCCAACGCCGAGTTGGAAGCCACGCGCACGATGAACCT
>DATKMZ010000164.1:0-23222 GCA_035541575.1 Caulobacteraceae bacterium
GCACGGATTCTGCGCCGCCACCAGCTGCACCTTGGCCGGATAGCGGATGTGATAGTTGGCCCTGGCCACCATCACCTCGCCGGTCTCGAGCGGCGCCCGCAGCGAGTCCAGCGCCTGCGGCGCGAACTCGGGAAGCTCATCGAGGAAGAGGACGCCGTTGTGCGCGAGCGAGACCTCGCCTGGCTTGGCGCGCACGCCGCCACCGGTCAGGGCCGCCATGCTGGCCGAATGATGCGGCGCGCGGAACGGCCGGGCGCGGGTCAGCGCGCCCTTGGCGATCAGGCCGGCCATCGAATGCACCATCGAGGTCTGCAGCAGCTCCTCGGCCGAAAGCGGCGGCAGCAGTCCCGGAAGGCGCTGGGCCAGCATCGACTTCCCCGAGCCCGGTGGGCCGACGTAGAGCAGGTTGTGGCCGCCTGCGGCGGCGATCTCCAGCGCGCGCTTGGCCTGCTCCTGGCCTTTGACGTCCTTCAGGTCGGGCACGCGGGCGCCGTCGAGCATCGGGCCGGGCTTGGGCTGGCCCATCACCTGCGCGCCGCGGAAGTGGTTGACGACGGCGATCAGCGAGCGCGGCGCGAGCACCGCGGTCCCACCGGCCCAGGCCGCCTCCGGCCCGCACGCCTCGGGGCAGATCAGGCCCATGTTCCAGGCCCCGGCGGCGACGGCCGCGGGAAGGGCGCCGGCGACCGGCGCGATCTGGCCGTCGAGGTTCAGCTCGCCGATCGCCGCCCAGCCGTCCATCGCGTCGGCGGGCAGGATGCCCATCGTGATCATCAGCGCCAGCGCCAGGGGCAGATCGTAGTGACTGCCTTCTTTCGGCAGGTCGGCCGGCGAGAGGTTGGCGACGATGCGCCGGCCGGGCAGCCCGAGTCCGAGGCCGGCGAAGGCTGCGCGCACGCGCTCCTTGCTCTCCGCCACCGCCTTGTCGGGCAGGCCCACGACGACGAAGGCGAACGAGCCGGAGGTCAGCTGCACCTCGACCTCGACGCGCCGCGCCTCGACCCCCTCGAACGCCACGGTGACGACGCGCCCGACCACGTCCGGTCATCCTCAAGCTCAACCCAGCCGCGATTCCATCACGTCTCGGGCGCCCGATCAAGAACAAAAGCGGAACCAGCTGCCTCTTCAGCCAGAAGTTCGCCTAGGACCGACAGCCCGCGCTCGGCGGTCTGCGGGCTGACGGCCGTGAAGTTCAGCCGCAGGGCGCGGCAAGGGGCGGCGTCGGCCAGGAAGTGGCGGCCGGGCGTGAAGAGCACGCCGCGGTCGAGCGCCCGCCGGTGCAGCCCGTCGATGTCGATCGGGGGCGCGAGCTCGGCCCAGAAGAAGAGGCCGCCGGGCGGCGCCGTCCAGCGCGCCGCAGCGCCCAGATGCCGGCGCATCGCCGCGTGAAACGCGTCGCGGCGGTCCCGGTAGTCGGCCGCGAGGCGCTCGAGCCGGGCCGGGCGGGCGGGGTCGTTCAGGTGTTGGAGCACGATCCACTGCGCCAGCCGGTTCGTATGCAGGTCGGCCGCCTGCTTGAGCTGCGCGAGGCGGGGAAAGAGGTCGGAGGAGGCGGCCAGGAAGCCCAGCCGCAGGCCGGGCGCGATGCTCTTGGAGAACGAGCCTTGATAGATCCACGACGCGCGCCGCACGTCGGCGCAGACCGGACGGCGCTCGCAAGGCTCGTAGACGAGGTCGCGGTAGGGATCGTCCTCGAACAGGATCACGTCGTTGGCGTCGCAGGCTTCGGCCAGCGATCGACGCTCCACCGCCGTCCAACAGGCGCCCGTGGGGTTCTGGAACGTCGGGGTGACGTAGGCGAGGGCCGGCGGCCCGGCGCCCCTGTCCGCGAACGGCGCGTCGCGGCGGAACGGCCGAAGCTCGGCGCTGAAGAAGCGGAACACCTGCAGCGCGGCGAGATAGGCGGGGCTCTCGACGGCGACGGGCGTGCCCGGGTCAACGGCCAGCTTGGCCACGAGGTCGATGCCTTGCTGCGAACCCGAGAGGATCATCACGCGGTCCGGCGGCGCGTCGAGGCCGAGCGCGGCGAGGTCTTCGGCGATTCGGGCGCGCAGCTCCGGCTCGCCTTCGGTCGGGCCGTACTGCAGCAAGGTCCGCGGCGGCGCCGGCAAGGCGATGTCGGCGAAGCTGTCCGCCGCGGGCAGGCCGCCGGCGAAAGAGATAACCCCCGGCCGGCTGGCGACATTCAGCATCTCGCGCACGGGGGAGGGGTGCAGGTTGCGGGTGCGGAGCGAGAGGCGCGGCATGACTTTACGTCAATAATGTTGACCTATCGACAGGCGTAGGCAGGATCGGCGAACCTGTCAACATGGTTGACCTGAATCGACAGTCCGAGCTGCGGGGCGCGATCGAGCTGCTCTACTTCGGCTATCGCGGCTTCACGGCGCGGCCGGATCGCATCCTCGAGCGGCGCGGGCTGGGGCGCGTGCACCACCGGATACTCTATTTCATCGGCCGCCAGCCGGGTCTGTCGGTGAAGGCGTTGCTCGACGTCTTGGCGATCAGCAAGCAGGCGCTCAGCGCGCCGCTGCGCCAGCTCATGGAGATGGGGCTGCTTGGCGCCGAGCCGGACCCCGACGACCGGCGCGTGAAACGGCTGCGGCTGACGGCGGAAGGCGCAAGGCTGGAGGCGGAACTCACCGAGGCCCAGACGCGCCATCTCGCCGCCGCGTTCGAGCGCGCCGGCCCAGCCGACGAGCGCGGCTGGCGCGCGGTCATGGAGGCGATGGCGGAGGCCGCGGACCATCCGCGACGAGCGCGCGATCGCCGCGCATGACGGGGTCGCCGCTGCGGTCGGTTCCGCCTCCCGGACGCCAAGTCCTTGTGATCCAAAGACTTATCCACATGTTCGGGCCGGGTCTGGCCCGGAACGGGAACGAATACCGAACAATCCGAGAGTATGTGGCGAATCAGTGACCTAGCGGAAACGCTTGAACCGTCGTGGAAGCTTTACAGTAGCCAGCCTCACAGCGAGCCGATGAAGGCCTGCAGTTCGGCGCTCAGCTCGCGGTCCTCCGGGGTCAGGCCGCCAAAGCCGCCGTGTGGCATGCCTTCCCAGACGTGTAGCTCGGCGCGCACGCCGGCGCGGCGCAGCTTGCGGTGCATGATGATCGCATTGGAGAGGAAGATGTCGCGGGCGCCCGCCTGCAGCAGGGTCGGCGGGAAGCCGGCGACGTCGCCGAAGAGGGGCGAGAGATAGGGGTGCGAGAGGTCGGCGCCGGCGGCGTAGACCTCGTTCATCGCCGTCAGCCGCTCGCGCAGCACGGTGTCGAGCCCCATCAGCGTATGGAAAGTGTCGCCGCTCTCGGTGAGGTCGAGCTCAGGCGTCAGCAGCAGGGCGCCGGCGGGCATGGGCAGGCCCTCGTCCCTGGCGCGGAGCAGCAGCGCGGCGGCGAGATTGCCGCCGGCCGAAGTGCCGGCCACAACGATCCGGCTCGGCCCGAACCGCTCCAGCAGGGTCTTGTAGACCGCGACGCAGTCGTCGAGCGCCGCCGGGTACGGCCCGTCGGGCGGCACGCGGTAGTCGAGCGCGTAGGTCACGCGGCCGGTGCGCAGGGCGATGGCGGCGGCTTCGAAGCGCACGCTGCCCTCGCCTCCGCCGAACAGGAGCGCGCCGCCGTGGATGTCGTAGACGACCTTGCTCTCGTCGAGCAGCCGCTCGCCCTGCGGGCGGCCGACGTAGACCGGCACGCCGGCCATCGGCTCGGCCGTCACGTCGGCGCGCAGGCGCGCCATGTAGGGCTCGCGCATCTTCGCCGAGGCGGCGTCGCGCTGGGCGATCAGGCACCGCCAGGCGTCCTTGTCCGTGACGTCCGGATAGCCTGCGGCGGGCAGCGGCTCGGCGCCCAGGACCGCTCGGGCGGCCTCGCTGATCGCGGCCGGCAACGGCACTTCGCGGGCCGCCAACCGCACCGTTCCAGACGTCGTCGCAGCGCTGAGGTCGTCGGCCATGGTGTCTCCTCTGGTTTCCCGCAGCTAAGCGCGGGCGAGGGCGGCCGCCAAGGGGTCAGACGACGCCGCGGATCGCCTCGATGCGGTTCCAGAGCGCCGTCGCCGCGTCGGCGCCGCCGAAGCGCTTCAGCTGCTGAGCGCCGGTGGGCGAGGTGACGTTGATCTCGGTCAGGTAGTCGCCGATCACGTCGATGCCGACGAAGATGAGGCCGCGGTCTCTCAGCTCCATCGAGATAGCTTCGCAGATCTCGCGGTCGCGGGCGGTGAGGTCCACCGGCTCGGCGCGCCCGCCGCGGGCGAGGTTGGAGCGCACCTGGCCCTTGCCGGGCACGCGGTTGATCGCGCCAACGGGCTCGCCGTCGACCAGCAGGATACGCTTGTCGCCGGCCGACACGGCCGGGATGAACTTCTGCGCGATCACCGCTTCGCGCCCGATCATCGCGTGGAGCTCGAGCAGGGCGTCGAGGTTGGGATCGCCCTTCCGCAACTTCACGACGCCCGAGCCCGCGCCTCCGTAGAGGGGCTTCAGCACGATGTCGCCGTGCCGGCGGTGGAAGTCGTGCAGCGCCTCGGCGTCGGCGGTGATGAGCGTCGGCGGCTGCAGGCCGGGGAAGCCGGTGACGAACAGCTTCTCGGGCGCGTTGCGCACCTCGGCCGGGTTGTTCACGACCAGCGTCGCGGGATGGATCTTCTCCAGGAAGTAGGTCGCCGTGATGTAGGCCATGTCGAACGGCGGGTCCTGACGCATCAGCACGACGTCGAACTCGGAGAGGTCGCGCACCTCGATGTCGCCCGCCGTATGGTGGTCGCCCTTCACGGCCCGCAGGTTGACGGCGCGGCCCCGCGCCAGCACCCGGCCGTCTTCCAGCGCCAGCTTGTCCGGTCCGTAGATGAAGAGGCCGTGGCCGCGCGTCTGAGCCTCGAGCATCAGGAAGAAGGTTGTGTCGCTCTCGATGTTGACCCGCTCGACCGGGTCCATCTGGATGGCGACCTGCAAGGGCATGGCGGCGTCTCTTCTCCTCGTCCGGCCGGGCTTGTCGGGTCGGCGGACGGCTCGCGCAAGCGAGAAAAGCGCCTCGCCGCTTCAGTTCAGCTTCAGCCGCACGCGTTCGCGGGCTGCGCGGGCGGCGAGCGCGGCGCCGCCGTCAAGCCGCTGGGCGTGCGCCAGCGCCTCCAGCGCGCCGGCGAGCGCGCCCTGACCTTCGCGGGCGGCGGCGACGTCGATCCAGGGCCGATGGTCTCGCGGATCGATCAACGCCCGGCGCAACGCCGAGCGCTCGGCGCGGGCGAAGTCCCGTGCGGCCACCGCGCGGGCGAACACGTTGTTCTGCAACCGGATCAGCACGGCGCGATCGCTTGCGGGCGTCATCAGCGTCTCGAGCCGCTCGGCGACGTTGGGAGTCAGGCCCGCGTGCAGCGCGCGCCGGGTCAGCTCCGAGGGCAGCACGACGCGGCCTTCGCTGAACGGATCGAGCGCCAGCGGCCCCTCCGGCGTCTCGATCCGGAGCAGGAAGTGGCCGGGAAAGTCGACGCCTCGCACGTCGAGCCCACACCGGCGCGCCACGTCGAGGTAGAACACGCCGAGCGTGACCGGCAGGCCCTTGCGCCGCTCGACGACGCAGATGACGTCGGTGTTCTCAGGGCTGTCGTAGGTCATCAAGTCGCCGGCGAGGCGCATGTCGCCGGCCATCGTCTCGGCCAGCGCCTCCTCGGGCGATTCGCGTTGCAGCCGCGCCTTGAGTCGCCCGACGGCGTCGTCGGCGAAGCCGCGCACCAGGCCGGGATCGCGGCTCGGGTCCTCGTGCACGGCGCAGGCGAGGGCGGCTTCCAGCAGCGGGAACTGCCCATCGGCGCAAAGGCCGACGTCGGTCAGGAAGCGCTGAGCCTCGTCGCGCGTCATCGCATGGTCGCCGGCTAGTCTCCGAACCAGGCGTCGGGAATATGACAAGGCCAGCGCCCTGGCGCGAGGGCCATCAGGTCGAGACGGATCGCCGCGCCCCTGAGGTCCGCGCGGCGCGCTGCGATGGCCTCGCCGGCGCGCCGCAGGCGCTCGCGCTGGCGGCGGCCCACCGCCTCGCGGGCCGCCTCGATCGAGCCGCGCAGCTTCACTTCGACCACCGCAAGGACGTCGCCCTTCTTGGCCAGGAGGTCGATCTCGCCCTGCGGTGTCTTCAGGCGAAAGCCGAGGATGCGGTAGCCCTTGGCCATCAGCCAGAGCGCGCCCACGATCTCGCCGCGGCGGCCGGCCAGGCGCGAGCGCCGGCCGGTCTCGGGGCGATAGCGGGCCACGTCAGGACCCCTTCAGCGCCAGGGCCCGACGATAAAGGTCGCGGCGCGGCAGGCCGAGCGCCCCCGCGACCTCGCGGGCGGCGTCGGCGGGAGAGAGTCGCGTCAGGGCTTCGGCGAGCGCGGCGTCCGCGTCCTCCGGCGTCGCCGCGGCGGCTTCAGGCGGCGGGCCGACGACGATCGCGACTTCGCCCTTCGGCGCCGCCAGCGTCGGATCGGCGGCGAGGGCGGCGAGGTCGCCGCGTACGACCGTCTCGTGCAGTTTGGTCAGTTCGCGAGCGACCGCCGCCGGTCGCGGCCCCAGCACCGCCGCCATGTCGGCGAGCGAGGCGCCGAGGCGCGAAGCCCCCTCGAACAACACCAACGTGGCGCGCACGCCCCTCAAACCCTCGAGGAACGCGCGTCGCGCCGCGGCCTTGGGCGGCGGAAAGCCGGCGAACATGAACCGGTCGGTCGGCTGCCCCGCGACGCTGAGCGCCGCGAGCGCGGCCGAAGGCCCCGGAATGGGGACGATCGCGAAGCCCGCCGCGAGCGCCTCCGACACGAGGCGATAGCCGGGGTCCGAGACCAGCGGCGTGCCGGCGTCGGAGACCAGCGCGACGCGCCCGCTTGCCGCGAGCGCCGCCAGCACCTTCGGCCGCGTCCGCGCCGCGGCGTGCTCGTCGTAGCGCTCGAGGCGCTTGGAGAGCCCGTAAGCCGAAAGCAGCTTGCCGGTGACGCGCGTGTCCTCCGCCAGCACCAGGTCGGCGCCGGCCAGCACGTCGAGGGCGCGCAAGGTGATGTCGCGCAGGTTCCCGATCGGCGTCGCCACCAGATACAGGCCCGGAGCCAGCGGCGCGTCGGAGAGCGCAGGCGGCGGCGGTCGTGAAGCCACGGAGGCCTCCTCCTCGGGCGAACGCCTGGGTCTAGCCTGCCCGCGCGCTGTGCGCGAGTTCGAGGGTCACGCGGTCGAGCACGGCCCGGCCGGCGGACGTCGCGATGAGGCGTGCGCCCCCCTGCCGGATCAGGCCGGCCCTGACGAGGTCGCTGATCGCGGCGGGATCGGGGTCGAGCGCCGCCAGCTCGCCCAGCGCAACGCCTTCGATCGTGCGCAAGCCCATCAGCAGCCGCTCCTGGGCCGCTTCGACCGGCGACAGCCGCGCTCGCTCGACGACGCCGCAACCCGCCGCCTCGACCCGCCCGACGTAGTCGCCAATCTTTCGTGGCGTCAGGGTCGACCAGCGTTCCCCGGCGACCGTCAGGCGTCCATGTGCGCCGGGCCCGACGCCCAGCCAGTCGCCGCCGCGCCAGTAGAGCAGGTTGTGGCGCGAGCGCGCCGCGGCGCCCCGGGCGTGGTTCGACACCTCGTAGGACTCATACCCGGCGCGGCCGAGCACGTCTTCGGTCGCCTCGAACAGCGCGCCGGCTGCGTCCGGCTCCGGCGGCGCCCAGCGGCCGCGGCGAACCTGGCGGTCGAAGGCCGTGCCGGGCTCGAGCGTCAGCTGATAGGCCGAGACGTGCTCGGCGCCGAGGTCGACCGCCGCCGCGAGCTCCTCACGCCAGGACGCCGCAGTCTGGCCGGGGCGGGCGTAGATCAGGTCGATCGAAAGCCGCGGGAACGCGCGCCGGGCGACGGCCGCGGCGCGGCGCGCCTCGGCGGCGTCGTGGTTGCGGCCAAGGAACGCGAGCGCGTCGTCGACGAGCGACTGCACGCCGAGCGAGAGTCGGTTCACGCCGGCGGCGGCGTAGGCCCCAAAGCGCGCGGCTTCGGCGTCGGTGGGATTGGCCTCGAGCGTGACCTCGAGGTCGGCGGCCGGCTCGAACGCCCGGCGCGCGGTCTCCAGAATCGCGGCGACGGCGTCCGGCGCCATCAGCGAGGGCGTCCCGCCGCCGAAGAAGAGCGAGACCAGCCGGCGGGGCCCGATCTGCTCCGATTGCGCCGCGAGATCGGCGGCGATGGCGCGGGCCAGCGCCGCCGGCTCGTCGGCGCCGCCCCGATCGCGGACCACGTTGAAGTCGCAGTAGGGACAGATCCGCGCGCAGTAAGGCCAGTGGACGTAGACCCCGATCTCGCCGGGATCAGTCAAGCAGGGCGGCCTTCAGCTTGGCGAAGGCGCGCGAGCGATGGCTGAAGCGGTCCTTCTCGACCGGGTCCATCTCGCCGAAGGTCAGTCGCTCGCCCTCGGGCAGGAAGATCGGGTCGTAGCCGAAACCCCTGTCGCCGCGCGGCGGGAACGTCAGCTCGCCATCGACCCGGCCCTCGACCACCACCGCCGCCGCGCCCGGCCAGGCGATGGCCAGCGCACAGGTGAACCAGGCGCTGCGGTCCCCACTGTCGGCCTCGTCGAGCCGCTGCTCCACCAGCGCCATGGCGTGGCGGAAATCGCGCGTCGGGCCGGCCCACCGCGCCGAGTAGATCCCGGGCGCGCCGTCCAGCGCCGTCACGGAGAGCCCCGAGTCGTCCGCCAGCGCGATCAGGCCGGCCGTATCGGCGGCCAGGCGCGCCTTCAACAGCGCGTTGCCAGCGAAGGTCTGCTCGGTCTCCTCGGGCTCGGGCAGGCCCAGCGAGCCGGCGCTCACCACCTCGAACCGGCTGTCCAGCAGGGCGGCCAGCTCGCGCGCCTTGCCGGGGTTGTGGGTGGCGGCGACGATCCGGGCGCCAGGGGTCAGTCTCAGGGGCATCGGCCCTAAGTCGCGCGCGGCGAACACCAGCGCAAGCGCCGCCGGCCGGCGCGTCAGGATCCTCCCGCGGCGCCCGCGAGAACATGACGGCTCTTTAATGCATTGCAAAAGTTTAATATCGATTATCGATATGGTAACTTGATCGATAAACGATAAGCCCATATTGATTAGCACAACGAAGCGCCGGTGACGGTCGTTTCGGACACCGGCGAAAGCCAAGTTCTTGCTGCAACGCACAATGGGGATACAACGATGAACTCGATCCTGAACCTGCTCGACCGCGCCGCGCTCGGCGTGATCAACCTGCTGGTTGTCGCCGGCCTGCCGCTGGCCGCCGTCGGCCTCTTCAGCAACGCGTTCTAAGGGCCCGCCCGTAGTGGCGCCCGCTAGCGCGGCCTCCGGCTTGGAGGCATGTTCGCCTTCCTCTCCGTGATGGAGCGGAAGGCGAACTGGTATTCGGGGGGCAGTCTTCGATGATCCGCGCGTTGGGGCCTGGCTCGGTCTCGAGCTTCCTGAAGGTGATCCTCGACGTATTCTACTACGTGCTGTGGATCGCCACGTTCCTCGTCGCCGCGATTATCCTCGGCCTGCTGCTGATCAGCTTCGACCCGCAGATCGTCCCGCGCATGGCCGACATCAGGATCATGGGCGCGCCGCCGGGTCTTGCCGCCGCCATCCGGCTCGCCGGCGCCGAGCTCTCGCTGATCGGCGTCGTGGTCATCGTGCAGCGGCTGCGCCGGGTCTTCGGCGCGATGACGGCGGGAGATCCGTTCCATCCTGACAACGTGCGGCGCCTCAGGGTGATCGCGATGGTGCTCGCGCTGATCGAGATCAACGGCTACGCCTTTGGTTTGCTCGACCGTTTCGTGCTGCACCTCAATCGCGACGGCGGGCTCACGATCAACTTCACCTCCTGGTTCGCGGTGCTGGTGATCGTCGTGCTGGCCGAAGTGTTCCGCGAAGGCGCGCGCCTGCGGCGCGACGCCGAACTGACGATCTAGCCCGCTCACTCATGCCGATCCGGGTCCACCTCGACCGTATCCTGCTCGAGCGACGCATGTCGCTGACGGAGCTGGCCGACCGCGTGGGCGTGACGATCGCCAACCTCTCGATCCTGAAGACCGGCAAGGCGCGCGCGGTGCGCTTCTCGACGCTCGACGCGCTCTGCCGCGAGCTGAACTGCCAGCCCGGCGACCTGCTCATGTTCGAGCCCGGCCCACCCGACGACGAGGGACCCGAGACGCTCGAGGAGTGAGCCTCAGCCCGTGACGACGCCGTAAGTCTTCGCCTCGGTCGGAAGACGCGGAAGGACCGCCACGGCCGCCGCAACGTCGGCGTCGCCCTTGTCCTTTGCGCCCTTGCGCTGTTCGGCCAGCCCCCTGACGTAGAGCGCCCACGGTCCCTTTGGCGCGAGCTTGAGCGCCGCGTTGTCGTCGGCGATGGCGGCGTCGAGCTCGCCCCGCCGCAAATGGATGATCGCCCGCGCCGCCAGCGCCTGAACGGTCGCGGACCGCAGACCGAGCGCGGCGTTGCAGTCGGCCATCGCCTTGTCGAGTTCCTGGCCCGGCAGCGCGCGAGCCCAGCAGCGGCCGGCGAGCGGGACAGCGAGATCCTCGTTGTGCGGCTGACTGGCGATCCACTTGTCATACTGGACGATCGCCTCGGCGAAGAGGCCGGCGCTCGCGTAGGCGTCGGCCACCCTCAGTCGCACGCTCGGGTCGGCGGCGAGCGCGGCCTCGAGGTCGGCCCGGCCGCCGACGGCGTCCTTCTCGCCGAGCTTGATACGGCCCCGCGACAGCAGCGCCGGGGTGAAGTCTGGCTTCAGCTTCAGCGCCTGGTCGAGGTCGGTGACCGCCAGCAACGGTTGGCGATTGAGCAAGCGCGCCACGGCGCGGTCGTAGACCGGCTGCGGATCGCTGGGCGAGAGCCGGATCGCCTGGTCGTAATCGGCGATCGCGTGCTCGTAGTCGCCGCGCGCCACGTAGGCGGCCGCGCGCCGGCCGAAACCGGCGGCGTCGGTCGGCTCGTCGCCGCGTCCGGCGATGATCCCCGTCTCGGTCGTGGCGGCCGGCGGGGCCGCACCCGGCCGCGTCTGAGCCAGGCCGCCATTCGCGGTGAAGTAGATTTGGCGTTGCTTCTTCGAAACGTAGACCCGGTGCGTCAGGAAGAAATCCGCGCCGACCAGCATCTCGGAGTCGGCCAGGCTGACGTCGCTGACGAGGAGGTGGAGGTCCTTGAGCTCCTCGCCGCCGATGTTGACGCTGGCGACGGGGGCCAGCCAGGTGCGCGCGACCCGGCTGCCGACCCCCGAGGAGCCGTTCACTGGGACCACGCCGGGTGAGTCGGTGCGGATGCCGGCGCTGCGGGCGCCTTCGAGGCTCAGCACCGTCCGACTCGCGCCGGTGTCGAACGTGGCGTGCAGCCTGACGCCGTTGACGGTCACGACGCCGCGGATGCGGTTCTGCGGCGGCTCGACGGCGTCGATCGCCGCCGCGAAGTAGTCGCCTTGCGTCCAGTAGGCCAGCGCCTGGTTCCCACAGGCTTGCGGCGTCATCATCCGGATCACGCCGTTGGCGAAGTCGAACTCCTCGTCGAACGACGCCAGGATGTTCTGTCCCAACAACCCATCTGTCCGGCCGACCTGGTGCTCGCCGATCAGGAAGTCGACGTTGTGGAACGTCCCTCCAACCATGGCGAAGTCCTTGGCGCCGCCGACCTTGACGTCGGCCCCGCCGCTCACGCCGCCAACGCTGAGGTTGGGAGGCAGCGGGCCGACCCGCAGCCTCATCCTGGTCGCGGCGGCGGGATCCACCATGCTGAAGAAGGCGCCCGTGTCGACCGTTAGCCGTGTCTCGACCCCGTTGATCTTGACGGTGACGGCTGGCTCGGGGCCGATCATCGTGACCGGCATCTCGGCGACCTTGCCGAGCGTGCAGGCCGAAGTGGGCGCGGCCCATCCCGCGCCGAGCGCAACGACCGCAAGCAGGACGGCGCCTCTCCCCATGGCTGTGAAGCTTACCCGTATGGCGCGCGCCGCGGAAGTGGCGCAGAGACTGCTGCCAATATGCCGAACCAGGGCGCCTTAGTGACTTGCCGCCGCCCCTTCAGGCTCGGAGATAGATCGATGGCCGACGAACTGGTCTTCTACACCAACCCGATGTCGCGCGGGCGGATCGTCCGCTGGATGCTGGAGGAGGTCGGCCAGCCCTATCGCACCGAGGTCCTCGACTACGCGACGACGATGAAGGCGCCGGCGTATCTGGCGATCAATCCGATGGGCAAAGTGCCGGCGATCCAGCACGGCGATATCGTCGTCACCGAGGCGGCGGCGATCTGCGCTTACCTCGCCGACGCGTTCCCGCAAGCCAGCCTCGCCCCGCCGGTCGGCGACAAGCGGCGCGGGACCTACTACCGCTGGCTTTTCTTCGGCGCCGGTCCGGTGGAGCAGGCGGTCGGCGTCAGGGCGCTGGGGGTCGAGATCAAGCCCGAGCAGAAGCGCATGATGGGCTTCGGCGACATGGGCGACACGCTGAATGCGATGGAGAGCGCCATCGCCGGGCGCGACTACATCCTCGGCGACGCGTTCAGCGCGGCGGACGTCTACTTCGGCGCGGCGGTTGGCTGGGGGCTGCAGTTCGGCTCTATCGAGCGGCGGCCGGCGTTCGTGGCCTACGACGAGCGGCTGCAAAGTCGTCCGGCGGCCGTCCGCGCCCGCCAGATCGACGACGCGCTGCTGGCTCAGCCGACCGCGTCCTGACTGGCCAAGGTTGCGCCACTATTAATTGTAAACCGTCCGACTTCGCGCAATGAGGGCGCCATCGGAGGGCGGATCATGAGTCTCAACATCGGTTCGGCCGCAGCCGCGGCGTTCGCCGGGCTCCTGCTCCTGGTGTCGGCCGGCCCGGCGTCGGCGATCGTCGGCCATCGCTGCGGCGGCATCGCGGCCTTTCCTTGCAGCCGGGGCGAGTATTGCAAGCTGAGCCCCAGGATGTGTCATGTCTCCGACGCCATGGGGGTCTGCCAGCGCGAGCCGCGCATCTGTCCGCAGATCTTCCAGCCGGTCTGCGGCTGCAACGGGCGCACGTACCCCAACGCCTGCATCGCCGCGAGCAACGGCGTCAGCGTCGCCCACACGGGGCGCTGCTCCAAGGGCTGAGATCCCGTCCGCCGCCCGCCGTGCTAACCTCTTCTGCAGGGTGATGCGGAGCCGAACGTATTGAGGTTGCTCGTCTGCGGCTGTCTGGCCGCGCTATCGCTCGCCGCGACGGCGACCGCAGCAGGGCTCGATTGCCGGACGGCGGCGCGGCCCGGCGCCTGTTTCGACGTGCGCGGGGTCCTCCGCCCCGCCAACGGATCGCCGGCGCTGCGCATCCGCGCGACGAACGGGCGGACCCTCGGCGTCGTCGGCGGCGACGGCGATCCGGACACGCCGGCCCTGCCGGCGGACCTTCGTGCAGCGATGCAGCCGCCGACGCCCGGCTCGCTGCTCAGCGTGCGCGGCAAGTTCCGGGTCTGCCCGCTGGCGCCGGAGCGCGCGCGCCACATGCGCCCGGTCTGCATCGCCGCGGCGAGCGACCTCGCCGCGCTCCCCCGAACTGGTCCCTAGAGGGTGATGGGTTCGAGTCGAACCCTGAATCAGGCTCTACGCTTTTGATTCTAGAGCGCGATTCAGCGGTCTGGTGACTCCACCTGGCCCATCGCGCTCTAGCCGACGGCGACCGACTGCAGCCGCACGAGCTCGGCGATCCCGGCCTGGGCGAGGCTGAACAGCTGCTCGAACTCAGCGCGGGTGAAGCCGCGCTTCTCGCCGGTCGCCTGGATCTCAACGATGTCGCCGACGCCGGTCAGCACGAAGTTGGCGTCCGCCTCGGCGTTGGAGTCCTCCTCGTAGTCGAGGTCGAGCACCGGCGTGTCCTGGCAGACGCCGCAGGAGACGGCGGCCACGTGGTCACGGATCGGGTCGGCCGCGATCACGCCCTCGTCCCGCAGCCAACGCGTCGCGAGCCTGAGCGCCACCCAGGCGCCAGTGATCGCCGCCGTTCTGGTGCCGCCGTCCGCCTGGATGACATCGCAGTCGAGCGTGAACTGTCGCTCGCCGAGCGCCTTCAGGTCGGTCACCGCGCGCAGCGAGCGGCCGATCAGGCGCTGGATCTCCTGGCTGCGGCCGGACTGGCGCCCCTCGGCCGCCTCGCGCCGGCCGCGCGTATGGGTGGCCCGCGGCAACATGCCGTACTCGGCCGTGACCCAGCCCTGGCCGCGGCCGCGCAGGAAGCCGGGCACGGTCTCGTCGAGGCTCGCGGTCACCAGCACCCGCGTGTGGCCGAACGAGACCAGGCACGAGCCCTCGGCGTAGCGGTTGACGTTCGTTTCCAGCTTGATCTCGCGCAGGGCGTCCGCCGCTCTGCCAGAGGGTCTCGCCATGCGGCTCTCTCCCACACCCGCCGCCGCTTGCGCCGGGTCCGGGGCGGCTTATCCTTATCTGCAACGATGACCAACCCGCTCGTCGGCACGACTGTCGTCACCGGCCCGTCGCTCGCGGAGCTGGACGCTCGCGCCCGCGACATCTTCCGCCGCATCGTCGAGACCTACCTGGAGACCGGCGAACCGGTCGGGTCGCGCACGATCTCGCGCGCCGGCGTCGCGCTCTCGCCGGCCTCGATCCGCAACACCATGCAGGACCTGGCGGAGCTGGGCCTGCTCGACGCGCCGCACATCAGCGCCGGGCGGATGCCGACGCACGTGGGCCTCCGACTCTTCGTCGACGGCCTCCTGGAGGTCGGCGACCTCGCCGAGGAGGAGCGGCGCGCGATCGACGCCCGACTCATGGCGCACGGCCGCTCGATGGAAGACGCGCTCAACGAGGCCAGCTCGATCCTCTCCGGCCTCGCCGGCGGCGCGGGCGTGGTGGTGGCGCCGTCACGCGACGCAGGGGTCAAGCACGTCGAGTTCGTCGCCCTCGGCTCCGACCAGGCGCTGGCGGTCATGGTGTTCGACGACGGCCAGGTGGAGAACCGGCTGATGCGCCCGCCGGCCGGCGTCACCCCGTCGGCGTTGGCGGAGGCGTCCAACTTCCTCAACGCCCGGCTCCGCGGCCGCACGCTGGCCGAGGCGCGCGTCGAGGTCGGGCGCGAGCTGGAGCGGGCCCGCCGCGAACTGGACGTGGCGAGCGCGCGGCTGGTGGAGGAAGGCCTGGCGGCTTGGGGCGGGGGCGACGAGATCGGTCGCGCGCTGATCGTCCGCGGCCGCGCCAACCTGCTGGCCGATCCGGAGACGCTGGCCGATCTCGAGCGCGTGCGGATGCTGTTCGACGACCTCGAGCAGAAGGAACAGCTGATCGGTCTCCTCGATCTCGTGCGCGACGCCGAGGGCGTGCGGATCTTCATCGGCGCCGAGACGCGGCTCTTTTCCCTCTCGGGTTCCGCCGTCATCGCGGCGCCCTATATGAGCGGCAGACACAAGGTGCTGGGCGCGATCGGAGTCATCGGTCCCGCCCGGCTCAACTACGCCCGGGTGATTCCGCTGGTCGACTACACGGCCCGCACGCTCGGGCGCATCATGGACGGGTGAGACGACAAGTATGATCGACGACGAAACGCCGGCGCCGGGCGGCGAGCCCGAGGCCGACGCGACCGCCGAGGCCGACACGCTGATCGACGACGTAGAGACGCTGCGCGCCGAGATCGATGCGCTGAAGGACCAGGTGCTGCGCGTGGCCGCCGACGCCGAGAACACCAAGCGCCGGGCCGAGCGCGACGCCAACGACGCGCGGGCCTATGCGATCCAGAAGTTCGCGCGCGACCTCCTGGGCGTCGCCGACAACCTGCAGCGGGCGATGCAGCACGCGCCGCGTGACGCGGCCGACCCGCTGGTGAAGAACCTCGCGATCGGCCTCGAGATGACCGAGAAGGAGCTGATGGGCGCGTTCGAGCGCAACGGGCTCAAGAAGATCGATCCGGTCCGCGGCGCCAAGTTCGACCCGCACCAGCACCAGGCGATGCAGGAGCAGCCCGCGAGCGACGTCGGCGCGGGCGCCGTGCTGCAGGTGATCCAGCCCGGCTACGAGCTGTTCGGACGCCTCGTGCGCCCGGCGATGGTGATCGTCGCCGCGCGCGGATCGGGCGGTGCTGAAGC
The DNA here is from genome assembly GCA_035541575.1 of Caulobacteraceae bacterium. GTDB lineage: Bacteria > Pseudomonadota > Alphaproteobacteria > Caulobacterales > Caulobacteraceae > Acaudatibacter. The sequence goes on from DATKMZ010000164.1 coordinate 16,030, forward strand.
CGCCGATCCGGTCGCGCAGAACCCCTACGCGACCGCCGGTGAGGCTGGCTCCGGCGCGGCTGTGGACACCAAGGCCTAGAGCCCTTCCGCGCCGCGCGGTTTCGTCTAATGTGCCGCGTCCCATCACCCGGCGTCGCTTGGGGCAAGTCGGCGCGTCCGAACGGATAGGACCTGAATGAAGCTGACGATCGAGCGGGCGGCGCTGCTGAAGGCCCTGGGCCACGTGCAGAGCGTCGTGGAGCGGCGCAATACGATTCCGATCCTCTCGAACGTCCTGCTGTCGGCGAATCAGGGCCAGGTCGCCTTCTCAGCGACCGATCTCGACATGGAGATCGCCGATTCGAGCCCAGCGCAGGTCGAGGGAACCGGTCAGATCACTGCGCCGGCGCACACGCTCTACGAGATCGTGCGCAAGCTGCCCGAAGGGGCCGACGTCTCACTGAGCTACACCGGCGAAGACCCGCGGCTGCAGGTGCAGGCCGGCCGGTCGCGCTTCAACCTGCCGGTCCTGCCCGCCGGCGACTTCCCGGTGATGTCGTCGGAGGGGCTATCGGACGCGCATGCGATCGACACGACCGATCTCATCCGCCTGATCGACAAGACCCGCTTTGCGATCTCGACCGAGGAGACGCGCTACTACCTCAACGGCCTCTACCTCCACGCCGTGGTCGAGGACGGCGAGCAGAAGCTGCGCGCGGTCGCGACCGATGGCCGCCGTCTCGCGCTCGCCGAGATGCCGGCGCCGGAAGGGTTCTCGGGCGCTCCCGGCGTTATCATCCCGCGCAAGACCATCAACGAGGCGCGCCGGCTGATGGACGACGCCGGCGAGACGATCTCTCTGGCTGTCAGCTCGCAGAAGGTCCGCTTCGGCTTTGATCACGCCTCGATGACCTCGAAGGTGATCGACGGCTCGTTCCCGCCCTACGAGCGGGTGATCCCGCGCGAGAATCGCCGCGTGCTGACCCTCGACAACGCGCTCTTCGCCGCCGCGGTCGACCGCGTCGCCACGATCTCCACCGAGCAGAGCCGCGCGGTGAGGCTCTCGGTCGAGAGCGGGCGCATCACGCTGACGGTCCGCAACATGGACGCCGGCCAGGCCGTCGAGGAGGTCGAGGTCGACTACGACGGCGAGCCGTTCGAGATCGGCTTCAACGCCCGCTACATCCTCGACGTGACGAGCCAGATCGGCGGCGAGATCGCCGAGTTCCGCTTCGCCGAGCACGGCGGCGGCGCGACTGTGCTCGACCCCACCCTGGTGCTCGACCCCACCGACGCCGGCGTCCAGTACGTGCTGATGCCGCTGAGAGCCTGACGCTCACTCCGACGCGCTGAGCGCCTCGATTTCGGCGGGTGCGAGGCCGAGCTCCTGGAGGATCGGGCGCGTGTGCTGGCCGATGCCAGGGGCCATGCGCGGAGCCTCTTTGGCGATCCCGGCGATCTGGAACGGGCTGTCGACCGTACGAAGGCCGTAGCCGTCCTCGAACTCGGGCAGAATACCGTTGGCCTCGAGCTGCGGGTCGGAGATGTGATCCTCGATCCGCCCGACGATGCCGAAGGTGACGCCGCCCGCGATGAGCCGGTCGCGCCAGGTCTCCCAGCTGTCGCTCGCGAACACATCGTCGAGCAAGGCCACCAGCGCAGCGGTGTTGGCGAAGCGCTCCATCGGTGTGGCGAAGCGCGGATCCTCGAGCCACTCAGGATGGCCGACCGCACGCGCCAGCAGCGGCCAGTCGCGCGCGGGGTTGGTCGAGGTGATGATGAAGGCGCGGCCATCGGCAGTGGCGTACTCCTCGGCCAGGGCGCCGCGCGTGCCGCGCGCGCCCCGCGCGGCCAGCTCGTAGCCGCAGAGCGCGCCCTGCACCTGGCACGCGTTCGACCAGAGCCCGTTGGCCACGAGCGAGGTGGTCACCTCGCCGCCCTTGCCGGTCAGCTGGCGGCGGTAGAGCGCGGTGACGATCGCGCCGTAGAGCGCCATCGCGGTCGGGTGGTCGCCCATGCCGGGCATCGAGAGCGCACGCTCGGTCTCGCCCGTCGCGCGGACCATCTCCATCAGCCCGCTCCTGGCCCACCAGGCGGTGGTGTCGAAGCCGGTGCGGTCGCGATCCGGGCCATGCTCGCCGTAAGGCGAGAGCGAGGCGTAGATCAGCCGCTCGTTCAGGTGCAGCAGGTCCTCGGACCGGAGGCGCAGGCGCTCGCGCACCGGGAACGGGAAGTTGGTGATGAAGACGTCGGCCCTCCGGACCAGCGTCTCCAGCACGGCCCGCGCCGCCGGCAGCTTCAGGTCGAGCGCCAGGCTCTCCTTGTTGCGGGAGTCCATCGCCCAGAAGTAGTCGATGTCGTCGGGCGTGCCGCGCAGGCGGAAGAGGTTGCGGTAGGAGTCGCCGATTCCCGGCGGCTCGATCTTGATCACCCGCGCGCCGAAATCCGACATCACGGTCGCGGCCGCCGGGCCGGCGATGAAGCTGGCGCAGTCGATGACCAGCAGGTCGCTGAAGAGGTTCGATGACATGAGGTTCGTGCTCCCGCGGTCAAGGTAGCGAGGCGCCGCGAGGGCCGACAAGCGCGACTTCGCCGCCTGCCTGTTCAGGCCGCGCCCACGGGACTAAGGAGGCGGCATGCAAAGGACCCAGCTCGGCCGCACCGGCCTTTCCGTCTCCCGGCTCTGCCTCGGCACCATGACGTTTGGCCTGCAGTGCGACGAGCCGGTCAGCTTCTCGATCATGGACGCCGCCGCCGAGGGCGGGATCGACTTCTTCGACACCGCCGACGTCTATCCGCTCGGCGGCGGCGCCCAGACGACCGGCCGCACCGAGGAGATCGTCGGGAACTGGCTCGTCGGCAAGCGCCACGACTACGTCGTCGCCACCAAGTGCGTCGGGCGGACGGGCCGGCGCGCCTGGGATCAGGGGATGAGCCGCAAGCACATCCTCGATGCGATCGAGGCCTCGCTGAGGCGGCTGAAGACCGACTACGTCGACCTCTACCAGCTGCATAGCTACGACCCGACCACCCCGATCGACGAGGCGCTGGAGGCGCTCGACCAGGTCGTGCGCTCCGGCAAGGCGCGCTATGTCGGCGTCTCCAACTGGCCGGCCTACAAGCTGGCCCGCGCGATCGGCCGGGCCGAGGTGAAGGGACTCAGCGGCATCAGCTCGGTGCAGCCGCGTTACAACCTGATCTTCCGCACCTTCGAGCGCGACCTGCTGCCCCTTTGCCGCGAAGAAGGGATCGGCGTCATCCCCTACAATCCCCTCGCCGGCGGCATGCTGACCGGCAAGCACGCCAAAGGCGCGCCGCCCGAGGGCACGCGCTTCACGCTGGGCACGGCCGGGCCGCGCTATCAGGAGCGCTACTGGCACGACCGCGAGTTCGCGAGCGTCGATGCGCTGAAAGGCGTCGCGGCGGAGTCGAACATGAGTCTGGCGACCCTTTCGGTGGCCTGGGTGCTCTCCAATCCCGCGATCACCGCGCCGATCGTGGGCGCGAGCAAGCCCGAGCAGCTGGTCGATAGTCTCGCCGCCGCCGAGGCCGCGCCGCTCGAGCCGGCGCTGAAGGCGAAGCTCGACGAGCTGACCCACGACTGGCGCGCCGTCGACGCGGAGCGGTGAGGCCTCTCGCTCCTCCCCTCACGCAGGTGAGGGGAGGTGTCGCAAGTCGAGCCCGCGCAGCAGGCGAGACGCGACGGAGGGGAGTTAGCCGCGGCGCTGGCGGTTTCGCCCCGCCACCGGTCCCCCCATCGTCGCGCCTTGGCGCTGACGCGCCTGGGCTTGGGACCCTTCCGCCCGCAAGCAGGGGGAAGAGCGACTGATGCGCTCCGCGATCGTCGCCCTCGGTCTCACCGACTTCCGCTCGTACGAGCGCGCCGAGCTCGTGACGGGCGGGCGCAGCGTCTACCTGTTCGGGCCGAACGGGGCGGGGAAGACCAACCTCCTGGAAGCCATCAGCCTGCTCTCGCCGGGCCGCGGGATGCGCTCGGCCAGCCTAGCCGAGCTTGGCCGCCGCGAGCTCGGCGAGCCTCAGGGCCGGGCCTGGGCGATCTCGGCGGTGCTCACGAGCGAGGGCGGCGAGGCGAGGCTGGGGACCGGCGTCGAGGCCCCGGGCGCAGCGCGGCGGGTGGTGCGGATCGAGGGCGAGACGGCGCCTCCCGGCCGCCTCGCCGAGCATCTGCGCCCGCTCTGGATGACGCCGGCGCAGGACCGGCTCTTCCTCGATGGCGCGGCGGAGCGGCGGCGCTTTTTCGACCGTCTGGTGTTCGCCGCCGAGCCGATCCACGCCGCCCACGCCGGCGCCTACGAGCGAGCGCTCCGGGAACGCACCCGCGTCCTCGAGGCCGATCCGGCCGATCCGGCCTGGCTTTCGGCGCTCGAGGGCCGGATGGCCGAAGCCGGCGCGCGCGTCGCAGAGGCCCGCGCGGCGACGCTCGCCGCCCTCAGGGCCGAGATCGACCAGCGCGGCGAGCGGCCGTTCCCGCAAGCCGATCTCGGCCTCTCCGGCGCGTTCGAGCAGATGGCGCTGGCGGGCGTGGCGCTGGGCGAGATCGAGGCGCGCCTGGCGGCCGCGCTGGCGTCGTCGCGTCCGCGTGATTCGGCCGCAGGCCGCGCGCTGACCGGACCACATCGGTGCGATCTGACCGTCGTGCATCGCGAACGCGGCCGGCCCGCCGCCGAGTGCTCGACCGGTGAACAGAAAGCGCTGATTCTGAACCTAGTTTTGGCGCAGGGCGCCCGACTTTCGCGTGCGAAATCGCAACCGAATCCTATATTGTTGCTGGATGAAGTCGCGGCGCACCTCGACCAGCTCCGACGCGCCGCTCTCACCGACGAAATCGAGGCGCTCGGACTGCAGGCATTTCTCACCGGCACGGACGCGGCGCTGTTTGAAACCTTCAAGGGACGAGCCCTCGGCGTCCGTGTCGACGCTTCGCGGCTCGAGCCCCTGGACTGATGGATGACGGACGAACGAGACGATAGCAACGGCGCCGAGGAGTACGGCGCGGAGTCGATCAAGGTCCTCAAGGGCCTCGATGCGGTGCGCAAGCGCCCGGGCATGTACATCGGCGACACCGACGACGGCTCAGGCCTGCACCACATGGTCTACGAGGTGGTCGACAACTCCATCGACGAGGCCCTGGGCGGTTGGGCGACGCGCGTCGAGGTGATCCTGAACGCTGACGGCTCGGCGACGGTCACCGACGACGGCCGGGGCGTCCCGACCGACATCCATGAGGGCGAGGGCGTCTCGGCCGCCGAGGTCATCATGACCCAGCTGCACGCCGGCGGTAAGTTCGACCAGAACTCCTACAAGGTCTCCGGCGGCCTGCACGGCGTCGGCGTCTCGGTGGTCAACGCGCTCTCCGAGTGGCTGCGCCTGACGATCTATCGCGGCGGGATGAAGCACGAGATGAGCTTCGCCCATGGCGAGCCGGTCGCGCCGCTGGCCATCACCGGCGCCGCCCCGAAGCGTGCGGACGGCGAGTTCCTGACCGGCACCGAAGTGAGCTTCCTGCCGTCGCCACAGACGTTCGCGATCGTCGACTTCGACCGCAAGACGCTGGAACACCGGCTGCGCGAGCTGGCGTTCCTCAACTCCGGCGTCACCATTGTCCTGAAGGACCTTCGAGGCGCCGAGCCGTTCGAGGAGGCGATGCGCTACGAAGGCGGCGTCGAGGCGTTCGTCCGCCACCTCGACAAGGCCAAGACGCCGCTGATCAAGACGCCGATCGTGATCCGGGGGGACCGCGAGAACGTGCACATCGACCTGGCGCTGTGGTGGAACGACGGCTACCACGAGAATGTCCTCTGCTTCACCAACAACATCCCGCAGCGGGATGGCGGCACGCACCTCTCGGCCTTCCGCAGCGCGTTGACGCGGGTGGTGACCGGCTACGCCGAGAGCTCGGGCGCGACCAAGCGGGAGAAGGTCACGCTCTCGGGCGAGGACGCCCGCGAGGGCCTCACATGCGTGCTCTCGGTGAAGGTGCCTGATCCGAAGTTCTCGTCGCAGACCAAGGACAAGCTGGTCTCGTCCGAGGTTCGGCCGGCGGTCGAAGGCCTGGTCGGCGACGGGCTCGCGACCTGGTTCGAGGAGCACCCGAACGAAGCTCGGCTCATCGTGCAGAAGATCGCCGAGGCCGCAGCGGCGCGGGAGGCCGCCCGCAAGGCCCGTGAGCTGACTCGCCGCAAGAGCGCGCTCGACATCTCGTCGCTTCCGGGCAAGCTCGCCGACTGCCAGGAACGCGATCCGGCGAAGTCCGAGATCTTCCTGGTCGAGGGCGACTCCGCCGGCGGCTCGGCCAAGCAGGCGCGCAACCGCGAGAACCAGGCGGTGTTGCCGCTCAGGGGCAAGATCCTCAACGTCGAGCGCGCCCGCTTCGACAAGATGCTGGGCTCGGAGCAGATCGGCACGCTGATCACCGCACTCGGCGCCGGCATCGGCCACGACGACTTCGACATCGAGAAGATCCGCTATCACCGGATCATCGTGATGACCGACGCCGACGTCGACGGCGCACACATCCGCACGCTGCTCCTCACCTTCTTCTACCGGCAGATGCCGCAGGTGATCGAGCGAGGCTACCTCTATATCGCCCAGCCGCCGCTCTATAAGGCGACCAAGGGCAAGTCCTCTCGCTACCTCAAGGACGACCCCGAAATGGAGGCGTTCCTGGTCGAGGAGGGGCTCTCCGAGGCCGAGCTCGACCTCTCGGACGGCGAGCGGATGACCGGTCGCGACCTGGAGGTCCTGGTGGAGAGCGCCCGGGCCGCCAAGACCAACATCGACCGGCTCGCCGCGCGCGCGCCGGCGACCGCGATCGAACAGGCGGCGCTCGCGGGCCTGCTCGGAAACAGCGACAATGTGCACGAGGCGGCCCGCCGGCTCGACCTCTATGCCGAGGAAGGCGACGGGCCATGGTCGGGCGAGAGCAGCGAGAGCGGCTACGTCTTCTCGCGGGTGCGCCGCGGCGTGACCGAGCGCATTGTGCTAGACCACGCACTGACCCACTCCGCCGACGCGCGGCGCCTCGCCGAGCGGGCGACCAAGCTCTCCGAGACCTTCGCCAAGGCGGCCACCTTCCGCCGCCGCGACCGCAGCCAGACTATCCGCGGTCCGCTCGACCTCGTGGCGGCGGTGTTCGACGCCGGCCGGCGGGGGCTCACGATCCAGCGTTACAAGGGCCTCGGCGAGATGAACCC
>DATKMZ010000165.1:0-6975 GCA_035541575.1 Caulobacteraceae bacterium
GGGGTGATGAAGCCGAGCCGGCCGCCCGTCTCCTTCACCTCGACGTAGCGGGCCGGGCCGCCCGTGCGGTAGGGGATGTCGGTCAGCGTGTAGCGGTCCATGAGGCGGGCGCGCACGATGGACAGCGGCAGGTACTGGTCGGTGCGGTCCCCGTCGATGTCGCCGAGCGGCATGGTCTCGATCAGCGTTAGCTCGGCGCCGCGTCCGTGCGCCCATGCAAGCAGGTCCGCGATTTCGTCCTCGTTGCCGCCCTTGAGCGCCACCGCGTTGATCTTGACCTTGAGGCCGGCGCGCTCTGCCGCCTCGATGCCGGCGATCACCTGCGCCAGGTCGCCCCAGCGCGTGATGGCGCGGAACAGGTCCGGCTTCAGCGTGTCGAGCGAGACGTTGATGCGGCGAATCCCGTGCGCGGCCAGCTGCGGCGCGAACTGGGCCAGCTGCGTGCCGTTGGTGGTCAGCGTCAGCTCGTCGAGCGCGCCGCTCGCCAGATGCCGCGCCAGGCGTTCGACCAGCGTCATCACGCCCTTGCGCACCAGCGGCTCGCCGCCGGTGAGGCGCAGCTTGCGCGTTCCGAGCGCCACGAACGCAGAGGCGATGCGGTCGATCTCCTCCAGCGTCAGCACCTCGGCCTTCGGCAGGAAGGTCATGTGCTCGGCCATGCAGTAGACGCAGCGCAGGTCGCAGCGGTCGGTGACCGAGACGCGCAGGTAGCGCACCGTGCGGCCGAAGCTGTCCACGAGCGGCCGCTGCCGTTCGTCCAGCCGTGCCTGCGGCGGGGCGGTGTCGTAAGGCGTCATGACGCGCCTAACATAGAAAGGATGGCGGCTTGGCGACAGGGGGCGTGATGTCCGAAGGCGGAGCGACGGCGCTGGAGGCGATCGTGCTGGCCGGTGGCGCGGGCGCCCGCTTCGGCGGCGGCAAGCTGACCACGCCCTGGCGCGGCGGCGTCCTGCTCGACGGCGCGCTCGCCGCCGCGTTCGCCGCGCCGGTCCGCTCGGTGACCGTGGTGACGGGCGCCGACCCCAAGGTCGAGGCGGCCGCGAGGGTCTGGGCCGACGGCGCGGGCGAGGCTGGGCGCCTGAGGATCGTTCATTGCCCCGGGCACGCCGAGGGCATGGGGGCGACGCTGCGCACGGCCGTCGCGAGCCTGCCCGCCGACGCGGCCGGCGCGTTCGTCTTCCTGGGCGACATGCCGATGATCCCGGCAGGCGTCCTGGTACGACTGGCGGAGACACTCGCCGCAGGCGCGCCGGCCGCCGCGCCCGCGTTCGCGGGCCAGCGCGGCCACCCGGTGCTCTTCTCGGCCGAGCTCCTGCCGCAGCTGCGCGTGCTCACCGGCGACCAGGGCGCCCGCGACGTCCTGCGCCGCCTCGGGCCCCGGCTCGCCCTGGTCGAGACAGACGACCGCGGCGTGCTCGTCGACATAGATTCGCCACAAGACCTCGACGGGCCGGAAGGAAGGTAGCAATAGTTCACACCACGGAGGAAAAGCGCGCATGTCGAACATCGAAAAGCTGTCCATCGCGCTGACGCCGGAACTGGCCGACGTGGTTCGCGAGGCTGTGCTCAGCGGCGAGTACGCCTCGGCGAGCGAGGTCGTCCGGGAAGCCTTGCGGGACTGGCTGCGTGAGCGCGAAGAGCAGGCCGCTGCGCTCGGCCAGCTTCGACAGTTGGTCGAGAAGAGCCTGGCGGGCGGCGCGCCGAAAGACCGCGCGCCGCTGGAGGCGTTCCTCAACGCTGTGCGTGCGAAAGTCGCGGGCGGCCGCGCCGCCTGACGACCGCCACAAGGCGAACGGAGAGCCTTAGTCCTTCACCAGCGGCAGCGCCGTCGTCGGCTTGCCGGTCAGGGTCAGGAGCGCGTTGGCGACCGCCGGCGCGATCACCGGCGTGCCCGGCTCGCCGACGCCGGACGGCGGTCGCTCGGACGGCACGATGTAGGTCTCGACCTGCGGCGCCTCGTTCATCCGCAGCACGCGGTAGCCGTCGAAGTTGGCCTGCTGCACGACGCCGCCTTTGAGGTCGATCGAGCCGTAGAGCGCCGCAGCGAGGCCGAGGCAGGTGCCGCCCTCCATCTGCGCGGCGATCTGGTCGGGCGAGATGGCGATGCCGCAGTCGATGGCGGTGACCACACGGCCGACGCGCGGCTTGCCGTCCTCGAGCTTCACGTCGGCGATCTGGGCGACCACGGTGCCGAAGCTCTCGTGGACGGCGACGCCCTGGGCGTAGCCCTCCGCCGGCTTGCCCCAAGGCGCCTTCTCGGCCGCGAGGTTCAGGCAGGCGAGGTGGCGGGCGCCGACCGCGCCGGCCTTGGCGTAGAGCGCGCGGCGGTACTCCACCGGGTCCTTGCCGGCCTTGCGCGCCAGCTGGTCGATCGTGTGCTCCATGACGAAGGCGTTGTGGGTGGCGCCGACCGAGCGCCACCAGAGCACCGGCACGCCGACGTCGATCAGCGCGGCTTCGCCGCTCACGTACGGCGTGGCTGCAAAGTAGGGCGAGCCCTTGGCGCCTTCCACCGCGCTCTCGTCGAGTCCGCGGGAGGGCATCGGCGAGCCCTTCATGATCGATTGCGTCACCACCCGATGCGTCCATGACCAGGGCAAGCCGTCCGCGCCCAGCTGGACCTGCAGGTTGTGGTGCGTGAGCGGCCGGTAATAGCCGGCCGTCATGTCGTCCTCGCGCGTCCACACCAGCTTCACCGGCCGCCCGCCGCCGACGTGCTTGGCGATGTGGACGCACTCGGCGACGTAGTCCGACTTGAAGTTCGTGCGCCGGCCGAACGAGCCGCCGGCGTAAAGCTGCTCGATCTCCACGTCGCCGGGAAGGCAGCCGACGATGAGGGCGGTGTTCAGCTGGTCGACCGACGGCGCTTGCGAGCCGACGGTCAGCTTGGTCTTGCCGCCGCCGATCTCGGCCACGCAGTTCATCGGCTCCATCGGAGCGTGGGCCAGGAACGGAAAGTCGTAGGTCGCCGCGACCAGCGGCAGGGGCTGCGACGTCGCCGGCGCCGGCCGCTTCTCGAACGGCTGCCACTTCACGCCCGGCGTCGCCTCTGCCGAGGCGGCCGCCTTGCGGTAGAACGCCATCAGCTCGTCGGAGCCGCGCGTCTCGGCCTTGGCCTGGTCCCACTGGACGTTGAGCGCCGCGCGCCCCTTGCGGGCCGCCCAGGTGCTCTTCGCCGTGACCGCGACGCCGGTCGGGATCACGAAGACGTCCTCGACGCCGGCGACCTGCCGCGCCGCGGCGGCGTCGAAGCTCTTCGGCTTGGCCCCGAACACCGGCGGGTGGGCCACCATCGCCGTCAGCATGTTCGGCAGATGGACGTCCTGCGTGAACTGCGCGGTCCCGGTCGACTTGGCTGTGGAGTCCTTGCGCCGCACGCGATCCGTGCCGATCAGGGTGAAGTCCTTCAGCGCCTTCAGCGTCGGCGACTGCGGCGGCTTGACCTTTGCGGCGAGCGGCAGCAGCTCGGCGAAGGTCGCCTGGCGCCCCGTGGCGGCGTGGCTGACGACGCCGTCCTTCACCGTCAGCTCGGCCGCCGGCGCGCCCAACTTGGCCGACGCTGCTGTCGTGAACATCGCCCGCGCAGCGGCGCCGGCCGTTCGCAACTGGTTCCAGGAGTTGCTGATCGCCGACGAGCCGCCGGTGCCCTGAACCCCCATCATGAGATTGGCGTAGATCTTGGCGTTGGCCGGGGCCTGGACGACCTTCACCTTGTCCCAGTCGGCATCGAGCTCCTCGGCGACGATGGCCGCCAGGCCCGCATGCGAGCCCTGGCCGAACTCAATGTGCTTGTTGACCACCGTCACCGAGCCGTCCGGGTCGATGCGGATGAAGGGGCCGAACGGGCCCCAGTCCAGCTTCGGCGCGCCTAGCGCCAGGATGTCGGCGGGGCCGCAACCCACGAGCAGAGACCCCGTGGCGGTGACCGCGGCGGCGACGAGGAGCGCGCGGCGGGTGGGCTCGAAGTCCTTGACGGGCCTGTTCATCGGCCGGGCCTCACGCGGTCGCCACGCCGGCGGCGTCCTTGATCGCCGCGCGGATGCGCTGATAGGTCCCGCAGCGACAGATGTTGCCGCTCATCGCCGCGTCGATGTCGGCGTCGGTGGGCTTCGGGGTCTTCGCCAGCAGCGCCACGGCGCTCATGATCTGGCCCGACTGGCAGTAGCCGCACTGCGGCACGTCCAGCTTGACCCATGCCGCCTGCAGGGGGTGGGCTCCCCCGAGGCCCTCGATCGTCGTGATCTTCACCCCGGCGAGCGAGCCGATCGGCGCCTGACACGAACGCATCGCCTGGCCGTTCAGGTGCACGGTGCAGGCGCCGCACTGGGCGATGCCGCAGCCGTACTTGGTGCCGGTCATCAGCAACTCGTCGCGCAGCACCCACAGCAGCGGCGTGTCGGGCTCAGCCTCCACCGCCACGTCCTTGCCGTTGATGTTGAGGGTGAGGGCCATGACGCGGCTCCGAAGGCGACTGCAATCTGGACAATGTTAAGCTGGATTCCTGCGTCGTGGAAGCAACCGCCCCGAGCGATCCGGCCCCGAACCGTTTGAGCCGTCGCGGCCCTCGGGGTATCGCTGCGCCAGGTCCTAAGTGTGGAGTCCGCTCGCATGCGTCTCGCTCTCGCCGCCGCTCTCGTCCTCGCCGCCGCGCCGGCCGTCGCCGCGACGGGGCAGAATGTGTTCAACGACAAGTGCGGCGACTGCCACACGGTGGAGCCTCCGAGCCTGACAGCGCCGGCGCTGCGAGGCGTCGTCGGGCGCAAGGTCGCGAGCCTTTCGGACTTCCAGTACAGCGACGCGCTGAAGGCCAAGGGCGGGGTCTGGACCGAGGCCGCGCTCGACGCCTTCCTCGCCGACCCGAGGACGTTCGCGCCGGGCACCACGATGGCCGGCGGCGCGCCGGACCCGGCTGATCGCAAGGCGATCATCGACTACCTCAAGTCGGTGAAGTGAGGTCCTGATGGACGCCTTCCCCGCCTTCTTCCCCCTCGCCGGCCGCCGGGTGGTGATCGCCGGGGAAGGCGAAGGCGCCGAGGCCAAGGCGCGGCTGCTGGCGGGCTCGCCGGCGAACGTCGAGCGGATCGAAGGCGCGGCGGCGCTGGCCGAGGCGAGCTACGCCGACGCGGCGCTGGCGTTCGTGGCGAGTCCCGACGCCGCCTTCTGCGAGACCGCCTCGCGGGCGGCGCGGGGCGCGGGCGTGCCGACCAACGTTGTCGACCATCCCGAGCTCTCCGACTTCCACACCCCGGCGATCGTCGACCGTGGCCGGGTGGTGGCGGCCCTCGGCACGGCCGGATCGGCGCCGATCGTCGCGGCCCTCATCCGCGCCGAGCTGGAGGCCAGGCTGCCGGCTGGGCTCGGGCGGCTGGTCGAGCTGTTCGGAGCGCTGCGCGAGGAGACCCGGATCGCCTTGCCCGACCTCGCCGAGCGCCGCGCGTTCCTCAGGACGATGATGGGCGGGCCGGTCGCCGAGGCGGCCGACGCCGGCGACATGGCGACCGCCGAGCAGCTGATGCGCATGGCGCTGGCGGGGGGCGCGCGGACCCGCGGCGTGGTCTGGCTGATCGCGACGCCGGAGGCGCGCGACCTGCTCTCGCTGCGCGCCGCCCGCGCTCTCGCCGAGGCCGACCTGTTGGCGCTGGGCGAGGACGTCGCCGCCGACATCGCCGTGCTCGCGCGGCGAGACGCGCCGCGGCGGTCGCTGGCGGACACGGACATCACGTTCCTCGCCGGCGAGGCCGCGGCGGGACGCCAGGTCGCTCTGGTGGCGGATCTCCCGACGCTGACGGCGATCGCGCTGGAGCTCGCCAATCACGTGCAGCACCACCTGCTCGTTCCGGCGCCGGGCGCGTGAGCGTCCTCAGCGCGGACGATCTTGGGGCCGCACGCTGAGGGAGCCGGCCGGAGTCAGGCCTCCAGCGAGCGCCCGCGGGTTTCCGGCATGAAGAGGATGCAGGCGACGACGCTGATCGCCGTGAACGCCACCGGGTACCAGAGGCCGGCGAAGAGGTTGCCGGTCATCACCACGATCGAGAACGAGACCACGGGCTGAAAGCCGCCGATCCACCCGGTGCCGAGGTGGTAGGGCAGCGAGAGCGCCGTGTAACGCACCCGGGCCGGGAACAGCTCGGTGAGCGCGGCCGCCATCGGTCCGTAGAGCGCGGTCGCGGCCAGGGTGAACACGGCCAACACGGCAAGGATCAGCGGCGTGTTGCGGCCGGCCGGGTTGGACTTCGCCGGATAGCCGGCCTTGGCGAGCGCGGCGACGATCGCATGAGTGGTCTTGTCGGTCGCGGCCTTCAGCGCCGGGCCGGCGAGCCTGCGGCCATCGACCGACGCGACCTCGGCCGCGCCGACCCTGACCACCGCCACCGAGCCGGCCGGCGCGGCCACGGTCGTGTAGCCGACGCCGGCGCCGGCGAGGGCGGCATGGGCGATGTCGCAGCTGGTGACCACCTTGGCCTTGCCGGTGATGTCGAACTGCGCGCCGCAGTCGGCCGGATCGGCGGCCACGACCACGGGCGTCGCCTTCGCGGCCGCGACCAGGGCAGGGTTGGCGGCCGAGCTCAGCAGCATGAAGCCGGGGACGAGCGCGACGAGGCCGAGGGTCATGCCGGCCAGCATTACCGGCTTGCGCCCCACCTTGTCCGAGAGCCAGGCGAAGAAGACGTAGAGCGGCGCGCTCAGGATCGCCGCGCAGAGGATCATCAGGTTGGTGTAGTCGGCGTCGACCTTCAGGAAGGTCTGCATGTAGACAGCCGAGTAAAAGAACACCGTGTACCAGTAGGCGCCCTGGGCGCTCATCAGGCCGAAGAACGCGATCAGCACCAGCTTCAGGTTCGGCCAGCGCCCGAACGCCTCGGCGTAAGGCGCGCGGCTCGCCGCGCCGGCGTCCTTCATCCGCTGGAACGCCGGGCTCTCGGAAAGGCGTGAGCGCATCCAGATCGAGATCGCCACGAGCCCGATCGAGACGAA
>DATKMZ010000166.1:0-3416 GCA_035541575.1 Caulobacteraceae bacterium
GCGACCTGCGCCTCGAGCCGCGCCAGCGGCGCGCCGATGCAGATGTGAGCGCCGCCGCCGAACGCGACGTGCGGCCTGTGCTCGCGCGTGATGTCGAACCGGTCGGGATCTTCGAACACCTCGGGGTCGCGGTTGGCGCCGCGCAGGAAGAACGTCAGGCTCTGCTTCTGCTTCACCGGGCAGCCGCCGATCGTCATGTCGTGCGAGGCGACGCGGCCGGTGATGTCGACCGGCGGCTCGTAGCGCAGCACCTCTTCGACCAGGGCGTTGATGAGGCCGGGATCGGCGCGCAGCTTGGCGAGCTCGCCGGGATTGAGCAACAGAAGCCGCACGGCGTTGCCGATGAGATCGGTGGTGGTGAGGTTGCCGCCTATCAAGAGCGCCGAGAGGTTGATCCTGAGCTCGATGTCGGAGAGCGGCGCCCCTCCGGCCTGGAGGCGCGCCATGTCGCTGATCAGGTCGTCGCGGGGCTCGGCCTTCCGCTCCGCGATGAGGCGCGTGAAGTAGTCGTTGAGCGCCTCGTTGGCGGCCTCCATCGTCTTCGTCTGCTCGTCGGTGCGGAACGGGTTGAGCGACTGGATGATGCCTTCGGACCAGGCGCGGAACTCGGTGAGCCGCGCCCCGTCGACGCCCAGGATGGAGGCGATGACGTCGATCGGGATCGGGATGCAGAAGGCGGTCATCAGATCGAACGGCCCGCTGGTGTCGATGCGATCGAGCGTCTCGGCGACGATCCGCTCGACCTCGGGCTTGAACTTCGCCACCCGCGCGTAGAGCGCCTGCATCAGCGGTTGGCGGATTCGGGCGTGGTCGGGATCGTCGAGCGTGAGGATGCTGTTGGTCTCGGAACGAACGGCGCCCTCGGCCTCGGCGATCGCCTCGGCGCCGAAGCGCGCCAGCAGCGCCTCCTGGTCGCCGCGCATCGGATCGCGCCACAGCGTGCGGTCGGAGACCAGCGGGCGGACGTCGCCATAGCGGCTGATCAGGAAGCTTCCCATCATCGGGTCGTAGACGACCGGGCAGCGTGTGCGCAGGTCCTTCAGCATCGCGTACGGATCGTCGCGATAGGCCGGGTTGAGCGGCGTGAGTTGGAAGATCGTCGGGGCGGCGTCGTCGGCCATCGCGGAGCCCTAGGCAAAGGGGATCGGCGATAACTAGACGATGTCAGGACCCAGATACAGCCGCCACGACGGCCATGTGGAGGCGAGGAGCCCGGCCGCGCGGACGCGTCCGGGCCCCTGCCCCGGCCCACGTTTGGATCAGTCCGTGGAGCCGTAGACCAGCACGTCGACCGATGACGAGCCCGATCCGCCGGTGAGTGCGTCGGCGAAGATCGTCAGCTTGGTGCCCGGCACCTCGTAGACGCGCGAGACCTGCCCGTGCGGCTGCAGCGTGAGCGTATCGAGCTGGGCGACCAGCTCGTTGCCTTCGGTGTTGGTGATGCGGATCACGACCGGGCCGGCCGAGCCGACCCGTTCGTCGGCCACCACCCGGATCCGCTCGAACGTGTGCACGTCAACGGCGCCGAGAGTCTTCGACTGGCCGACGGGGATGCTGACCGCACCCGGCGGCGTACGAAACGCAAGGGTTGTCGTCATGGTTCTCGCTCCTTGGCCGGAAGCCGAGGCGGCCTCCGCCTTCTAGGTCAATCGACGAAACAGCAGCCACATCCCCTGATTGATGACTGGCCGTACACTATTTCAGATAGTAGATGGCCCCTCAAGTCGGAATGTCGGCCGTGCGGCCGAGCAATTGCTGTCAAGACGCTGGCGAGGGCGCGCGCGAAGATGGCGCGAAACCAGATCGTGAGGCGGCCATGAACCACCACGACGACATCCTCGCCTACTACGCCGCGCCGGCCCCGATGACGGCGTTGCCTTCGAACCTGCGCGCCAGGACGCCCGGCACGGTCGCCGAGGCGTTCCAGCTGGTGCAGGGCGTGCTGATGCACCGCTATTGGGCGGGCGCTTACGGCGAGAGGCTCACGCCCGAGCGGGAGGCTGGCGCGCAGCTTCGATCGGCCGCGGAGATGGCGGACGCGGTCGTCGCCATTGATCCCGCGCCCCTGACCGAGCCGCGGCCCCCGGCGCGGCGGCTGATCGGGGTCTGCCGGCACTTCTCGGTGCTGGCGGTTGCGCTGCTGAGGCTCCACGGCCATCCGGCCCGCGCCCGTTGCGGGTTCGCCGACTACTTCGACGGCACGCCGGTCGACCATTGGGTGGTCGAGTACTGGGACGGCGCGGCCTGGAAGCTCGGCGACGCACAGCTGGACGCCGTGCAGCGCGGCGCGCTGAAGCCAAGCTTCGATCCGCTGGACGTGCCGCGCGACCGCTTCCTCGTGGCCGGCGAGGCCTGGCGCCGGTGCCGGGCCGGCGAAGCCGATCCTGCTGCGTTCGGCATCATGCACCTGCGCGGGCTCTGGTTCGTCGCCGGCAACGTCGTGCGCGACATGGCGGCGCTGAACAAGGTCGAGCTCCTGCCCTGGGACGTGTGGGGCCTCGCGCCCCAGAACGACGACGCGCTCGACCAAGCCGGTCTGGCGCTCCTGGACGAAGCCGCCGCGCTCGGCCGGGCGCCGGACGCTGACTTCGAGCGGCTGCAGGCGCTCTATCGCGCCTCGCCGGCTCTCGAAGTTCCCGAGCGGGTGCTGAACGTCCAGACCGGCGCGCTCGAAGCGGCCTGAGGCTACGCGATCACGCGCGGCGAGGCGCCCCTTGCCAGTCCGGAACATTTAGGGAACATTGCGGCGCATGGGCCGCAGGAGCGCCGGATCGTTGCAGGAGTCGCCGCTCAGGGCCGACGAGTGGTGGGCGGCCTCGTCGAGGGAGGCCGCGCCGCACCACTTCGGCCACCGCGAGCGGCTCCGGCACCGGGCGGCGCAAGGGCTGGGCGCCCTGCCCGACTACGAGCTGCTCGAGCTCTTTCTCTTCCGCAGCCTGCCGCAGGGCGACGTCAAGCCGCTCGCCAAGGCGCTCTTGGACCGGTTCGGCGGGCTCGCGGGGGTGCTGGGCGCTCCGGTGGAAGCGCTGAAGACGGTCAAAGGCGTCGGCGCCGCGGTCGCGCTCGATCTGAAGCTGCTTCAGGAGGCGACGCTGCGCATCGGCCGCGCCGAGGTGGCCAAGCGCACGGTGATCTCGTCGTGGAGCGCGCTGCTCGCCTACGCCAAGGCCGCCCTGGCGCACGAGCCGCGCGAGCAGTTCCGGGTGCTGTTCCTGGATCGCAAGAACCAGCTGATCGCCGACGAGGTGATGAACGAGGGCACCGTCGACCACGCACCGGTCTATCCGCGCGAAGTAGCCCGGCGCGCCCTCGAGGTCTCGGCGAGCGCGGTGATCCTGGTCCACAATCATCCGTCCGGCGATCCGACGCCCTCGGCCGCCGACATCGACATGACGCGCCAGGTGGTCGAAGCCGGG
>DATKMZ010000167.1:0-8772 GCA_035541575.1 Caulobacteraceae bacterium
ATCTCCAGCCGACGCAGGTGCCCATCGCCCTTGGCCTTGCGCGCGGACTTCGCTGACTTGGTCAGGACTGCTTCCAAGGCGGCCACCCTTCACTGATCACGGATGACTACTAAAGGCGTTTCGCAGCCGCTCGGCAAGGCCGCGCCCCCGCGCTGGACGCAAACGCACCCGCGCCGCTAAGGCTGAGGGCATGATCCGCCCGGCGAACCCTCTGGTCGCGGCCCAGCCGACCGTGCTGCGCACTGCCGGCTGGGCGGAATATGCGCTGATCGATTCAGGCGGCGGGCGGAAGCTCGAGCGATTCGGACCGTACCGGGTCGTCCGGCCCGAGCCGCAGTGTCTCTGGCGGCCGTCGCTCGACGCGCGAGACTGGGCGGGGGCGGACGCCGTGTTCGATCCCGAAGGCGAGGATGACGCCGGACGCTGGCGCTTTGCCGGCCAGGCCGCGCCGCCTTTCCCGCTGGCCTGGCGCAAGGTGAGGTTCTGGGGCCGGTTCACTCCATTCCGTCATCTCGCATTCTTTCCGGAGCAGGCGGCGAACTGGGACTGGCTCGACACGACGCTCCGAGCCTTAGGAAACCAGCCAAAGATCTTGAATCTCTTTGGTTACACCGGTGTTGCGACGCTGGTATGCGCCGACGCCGGGGCTGCCGTGACGCACGTCGACGCCTCCAAGCGCGCTGTCGGCTGGGGCAAAGAGAACGCCGAGCTCGCGGGTCTCGCCGACCGACCGATCCGCTGGCTGACCGAGGACGCGCGCAAGTGGGTGGCGCGCGAGGCGCGGCGCGGGGCGACTTACGACGGGATCGTTCTCGATCCACCGAAGTTCGGCCGCGGTCCCGGCGGCGAGGTCTGGCGGCTGCTGGACGACCTCCCGGAGCTGATCGCCGCCTGCGCCGCCCTGCTTTCTCCTGACGCCAGCTTCCTGCTGCTCAACGCGTACGCTGAGCGAATATCTGGGCTCGCGCTCGCGGGACTCCTCGCCGAGGCGCTGGTCGGCCGCGGAGGCGCGATCGACTGGGGCGAGCTGGCGCTGACGGAAGCCTCCGGCGCGCGCGGCGTCGGGGTCTCGTTCTTCGCCCGCTGGAGCGCGGCGCGATGAGTCGCGCGATCACCTCGCTCTCGAACCCTACGGTGAAAGCGGTGCGCGCGCTCCATATGCGCAAGGCGCGCGAGGAGAGCGGGCGTTTCCTTGCGGAGGGCCTGAAGATCGTCACCGAAGCGGTGGAGCTCGGCCGCGCGCCTCGCATCCTGCTCTTCGGCCCCGACGCTCGCGGCCATCCTCTGCTGCGCCAAGCGCTGGCGGCGACCGAGCGCGCCGGCGGCGAGGCGCTTGAGGTCAGCCGCGAGATCCTGGGCAAGATCTCCCGCCGCGAGAATCCGCAGACCGTTCTGGCGGTGTTCGAGCAAGCGTTCACGCCGCTCGGTGCGCTGCAGCCAGATAAAGCGCCCTGCTGGGTCGCGCTCGAGGCCGTGCGTGATCCCGGCAACCTCGGCACGATCGTCCGCACGGCCGACGCGGCCGGATGCGGCGGGGTCATTCTGGTCGGCGAGTGTTGCGACCCTTTTTCCGTCGAGGCGGTGCGCGCGACGATGGGCTCGATTTTCGCCGTGAAGATCGCCAGGGCGACGGCCGCCGAGTTCCTGGCCTGGCGCGCCGGCTGGCCGGGCACGGTGGTCGGAACGCTCCTGAGCGCGACGACGGATTTCCGGGCCGCCGACTACGCGCGGCCAGCGCTGATCCTGATGGGTAACGAGCAGGCAGGTCTCACGCCCGAACTCGCCTCAGCCTGCGACGTCACGGTCAAGATCCCCATGCGCGGCCGCGCCGACAGCCTGAATCTCGCGGTCGCCACCGGCGTCATGATCTACGCGGCGACCAGTTGAGGCGGCCTACATGATCGGCAGCGCTTCGCAGATCTCGATGGAGCCGCCGGACATCAGGTGCGGATGGCCGTCGGTAAGCTTCTCGGCCTCATCGAGGCTAGCGGCCTGGATCACCGAGTAGCCGGTCGCGCCGCTCGCGGGCGCACCGGCGACCGCGCGGCTGGGCGCCAGCGGCGCGCCGCCGTCGACGATCTTGTCTCCCATCTTGCCGAAGTAGGCCATCCAGGCCTGCATCACCTTCTGGCCGTCCTCCGGCGAGGCCGGTGGGCCGCCGCCATGATAGAGGTAGAGGAACTTGGGCATCATCGGCCTCCCTTCTGATTGGGACCCTCCACATTAGCTAAGCGCCGAATTGCGACGCGCTCAACCGCCACGCGGCTTGGCGCGGGTGGTGGGCGCGGCTGAAGCCGGATCCTCCGGCCAGACGTGTTTGGGGTAGCGGCCGCGCATCTCCTTGCGCACGTCGGCCCAGGAGCCACGCCAGAAGCCGGGCAGGTCCTTCGTCAGCTGGATCGGCCGGTGTGCGGGCGACAGCAGCGCTAGAGTGAGAGGAACGCCGGCGACGGCCGGATGTCGCGCCAGGCCGAACAGCTCCTGCACCCGCACGTCGATCCGCGGACCGCCCTCGGCGGCGTAGTCGATCGCCAGTCGCGAGCCGGTGGGCGCTTCGAAGCGAGCCGGCGCCAGCTGGTCGAGCCGGCGCTGGACGTCGAATGGGATCAGCGCCTTCAGAGCCGCCTCGAGCTCGCGATCGGTGAGCTGGTTCAGCGCCGTCTTGCCCGCAAGCGCCGGCGCAAGCCAGGCCTCGAGGTCGGCCCCGAGGGCGGCGTCGGACAGGTCTGGCGCGTCGAACCCCCGCGATCCGGCGAACGCAACGCGGGCGCGCAGGGCCCGTGACGCCTCGCCCCAAGGCAGCGCGCCGACTCCCTTGCGCCGCGCCTCGTCCAGAAGCGCAGCGACGATCAGCGCCGGGTCGGGATCGGCGATCGCTCGCTCCTCGACGACGAGGCGGCCGAGCGCGACCACCTCGCTGGCGCGAAGGCGCCCTGCCGCGTCCGGCGCCAGCCGCGCCTCGCGCGTCAGGCGGTCGGCGAACGCTGTCTTCAGCTCCGCCGGGTCGAGCTCGGCGGCAAGCAGAATGCGGTCGCGCGCCTCACCGCCCCCGAGCTCGGCCACCGCCACCCAGTCGGCCTTAGCGAGAGTGTCGCCGGGTTCGACATAGACGCCGCGGCCGCTGGCGAGCTGGAAGTGACCCGGCTCGCCGCGCGCCTTGGCGATCCGCTCAGGCCACGCCTCCGCCAGCAGCAGCGCGTCGCTGAGCCGCGCAGCGCCCTCCCCGCCCCCAGCTTCGGACGCCCAGCGTCGCGCCAGCTGCGCGGCGTCGCGCGCCCGGACCGAACGGTCGCGCCGAAACGCTTCGAGACGCAACTCCAGGTCCACGGCGCGCCCACCCAAGCCGCGTTCGACGATCAGCGCGGCGATCAGGGATGCGCGTTCGCCCTGCCCCGACGCCGCGCCACGCAAGACCATGTGCGCGAGGCGGGGCGGCAGCGCGATCGCCGCCATCCGCCGGCCGTGGTCGGTCAGCGCGCCGCTCGCGTCGAGCGCTCCCAGGCGCTCCAGCAGACCCCGCGCTTCGGCCATCGCCGCCGCGGGTGGCGGGTCCAGGAACGCCATCGCCGCGCCGTCGCCCGCGCCCCATTGCGCCAGATCGAGCGCGACGCGGGCGAGATCGGCTTCGAGGATCTCCGGACGGTCGAACGCGACGAGGCTGCGCGTCTCGGGCTCGTCCCAGAGCCGATAGCAGACACCGGGCTCGGTTCGCCCCGCGCGCCCCCGGCGCTGGTCGGCGGCCGCCTGGCTGACGCGGATGGTCTCGAGCCGCGTCAGGCCGCTCGCGGGATCGAAACGCGGGACGCGGGCGAGGCCGCAGTCGATCACCACGCGCACGCCATCGATGGTGAGGCTGGTCTGAGCGATCGAGGTGGCCAGCACCACCTTGCGGCGTCCAGCGGCCGCCGGGGCGATCGCGCGATCCTGCGCGGCCGGCGTCAGCGCGCCGTAGAGGGGATCAATATCGACGGCTGGGTCTTTCACGTCGCCGCGCAGCCGCTCGGCGACGCGCGCGATCTCGCCCTGCCCGGGCAGGAAGACGAGCAGGCTGCCGGACTCCTCCGCCAGGGCGCGGCGGACGGCGCGGACGACCTGGTCCTCGATCCGCATGGCCAGCTCGCGGCCGAGGTAGCGAGTCTCGACCTCGAACATCCGCCCGCGGCTCTCGATCACCGGCGCGTCGCCCAGCAGCGCGGCGACAGGCGCCGGATCGAGCGTCGCCGACATCACGACGAGCCGCAGGTCGGGCCGCAGCACGCTCTGGGCGTCGCGCGCGAAGGCGAGCCCGAGGTCGGCGTCGAGGCTGCGCTCGTGGAACTCGTCGAACAGGACCGCGGCCACGCCCTCGAGGCCGGGGTCGCCCAGGATCGTCCGGGTGAAGACGCCCTCGGTCACGACCTCGATCCGGGTCTTCGCCGAGACCCGCGAGGCCAGCCGCACGCGGTAGCCGACGGTCTCGCCGACGCGTTCCCCGAGCGTCGCGGCCATCCGGTCGGCGGCGGCGCGGGCCGCGATCCGGCGCGGCTCGAGCAGGATCAGCTTGCCGCCTGCCGCCCAACGCTCGTCCAGCAGCGCCAGCGGCGTGACGGTGGTCTTGCCCGCGCCCGGCGGGGCGACCAGCACGGCCGCCGGTCCCGCCGTCAGCGCCGCCCTCAGCTTCGGCAGCGCGTCGTGGATAGGAAGGTCAGGACTCAAGCCGGGCGCTGAGCTATCCCTCGGGGTGAGAGCCCATGGCGGCGATCTCGGATTCAAGCAGCGTCAGCCCCTTGCCGAGCTTCGAGTTCCAGAGCCCGAAGGCGAAGTAGATCACGATCCCGACCGCCAGATAGACGAGGAAGAAGTTCCGGGTCACCGGCACGGCCATAAGGCTCATGAGCAGGAACAGGCACATCAGCACGCCGAGGATCGGCACGATGGGATAGAGCGGTGTCTTGAACGGCCGGACCATCGTCGGATGGGTGATGCGCAGGTAGATCACCGTTGCGCAGACGATCGCAAAGGCGGCCAGGGAGCCGACGTTGGTCAGCTCTGAAAGCGCGTCCAGCGACATGAACCCGGCGGCGCCGGCGGCGACGATCCCGACGATGATCGTGTTGATCCAGGGCGTCTTGAAGCGCTTGTGCACCCTGGCCAGGTGGGACGGCAGCAGGCCATCGTGCGACATGGTGTAGAAGATGCGGGTCTGACCGTAGAGCAGCACCAGCATCACGCTCGACAGCCCGGCGATGGCGCCGATCTTCACCAGGACGCCGAACCAGCCGATGCCGATCTGGTTGACCGCCGTGGCGATCGGCGCCGGCCCGTCGAGCGAGGCGTAGGGCACGATGCCCACCAGGACGGCGCAGGTGGCGATATAGAGGATCGTGCAGATCACCAGCGCGCCCAGGATGCCGATCGGCATGTCGCGGCCGGGGTTCTTCGACTCGGCGCCCGCGGTCGAAACCGCCTCGAAGCCGATGTAGGCGAAGAAGATCACCGCCGCGCCATGGATGACACCGCTGAGACCGTAGTGAGTGCCCTTGGCGCCGGTGATCACGTCCAGTCCCGCCCGGCCGATCTGGTGCCAGATGTCCATCGGCGTGCCCGGCGGCGGCGCCGGAACCTGAGCCGGGATCAGCGGCGACCACAGCGCGGGGTGCACATAGAAGGCGCCGATGCCGATGAACGCGACCACGACGCTCAGCTTGATGAAGACGATGATATTGTTGACCGTGGCGCTCTCGGAGACGCCTACGATCAGTAGGCATGTCACCGCGAGGATGCCCAGCATCGCGGGCAGGTTCATCAGGCCATGACCCACGACGACGCCATTTTCCTTGATCGGACCGGCGGCGCTGAGCGCCGGCACGATGTGGATGTGCAGATTGTCCTGCAGCAGGCTGACGAGGTAACCCGACCAGCCGACGGCGACCGTCGAGGCGGCGAGCCCATATTCCAGCAGCAGCAGCAGACCCATCACCCAGGCCACTATCTCGCCCATCGAGGCGTAGCTGTAGGAGTAGGCCGACCCTGAGACCGGCAGGGCGGAGGCGAGTTCGGCGTAGCAGAGCGCGACAAAGGCGCAGAGCAGGCCGGTAATGACGAATGAGATCATGATCCCGGGGCCCGCCCACTCGGCGGCGGCGTGGCCCGTGAGTACGAAGATACCGGTGCCGATGATGCAGCCGATGCCTAGCAGCACTAAGTTGAGCGCGCCCAACGAGCGCTTCAGTTCGCCATGGTCGGTCTCGGCGTGGATGAGCTCGACTGGTTTGCGCTGGAAGATGCGCCCTGCTACCCCGCCGTTGGCCATGTTCGTTCCGCTGCCCCCTGGGACTCGGCGCTGGGCCGGGCAAGTCACGCTAACCCGCGGCTGAGACCCCGGCAATCCGCCACCGCCGCGCCCCGCGGTCACGCCCCCAACCGTTCAGAAACGCGGCTCGCCGCGGCCGGGCGATCGGCGGTAAGCTCGCGGCCACAGCGTCGGAGGCCGCCATGGACGGGTTGCACTTCATCTACTTCGCCGACCCGATGTGTTCGTGGTGCTACGGCTTCGCGCCCGTGGTGCGGACGCTACGGCGGCGCTATGGCGACGTCCTGCCGATCCGCCTCGTCATGGGCGGCCTGCGCCCCGGCACGACCGAGCCGATGCCCGAAGCCGCGCGACGCAACCTTGTCGGCCATTGGGACGAGATCGGCGAGCTCACCGGTCAGCCGTTCGACCACGGCCTGCAGGACCGCGAGGGGTTCGTCTACGACACCGATCCGGCCGCCCGCGCCGTGGTGCTGGCCAGGCGCACGAGCGAGACCGACGCGCTCGACTTCCTCGAGCGTGCGCACCGCGCCTTCTACGCCGAAGGACGGGACGTAACTCAGGCCGATGTGCTCGCCGACCTCGCCGCCGAGCAGGGCTTCGACCGTGACGCCTTCGAGGGCGCGCTCACCGACGAGGGGCTGAAGCAGGAGACCTGGCGCGACTACGCGATCTCGCAGCGCGCCGGCGCGACGGGATTTCCGACCCTGGTCGTCGGCCCCAATGCCGATGGCACGTTCGCGCTCGTCACGCGCGGCTACCAGCCCGCCGAGCCGATCGTCGCGGCGATCGACGGCTGGCTGTCTGGGGTGCGCCCGGCCACCGCCTGACCCTAGCGGTCAGCGCGTCGCAACGACGAAAAGGCGCGGATACGCCAGCAGCCGGCGGCCGTCCGCCCGCGCCGGATAGGCCGCGTCTATGCGCGCCGTGTAGTCGGCCAGGAAGGCGTCGCGCTCGGGTTCGGCGAGGGGGTCCAGGAACGGCCGAAGTCCTGTGCTGCGGACGAAGTCGACGATCGCGCCCGCGTCGGCCAGCACGTGATGGTAGGCCGTGCGCCAGACGTCGATCGTCTCGGCATGGGGCTCGAGAGCGTCGTAGTAGGCGCCGGCGGGTGCCAGGGGCTCGCGCGCCGCGCCGGCCAGGCGCTCGCCCCACCCAAGCGCCGCGGCCGTCTCCGACATCAGCCGGTGGGTCGGCTCGGCGAGGTTGTCGGGCATCTGCACCGCGAGCACGGCGCCGGGCCTCAGCGCCGCCAGCACTCGCGGCAGTTGCTGGAGGTGGCCGGGAACCCACTGATAGGTCGCGTTGGCGAACACCAGGTCGACAACCGTTTCCGGAATCCAAGTCTCTGCGTCCGCGGCCTCGAACCGCACGCCTGGCAAACGGCGGCGCGCCTCGTCGAGCATCGCCGGCGAATTGTCGAGGCCGACGATATCCGCGTCCGGAAACCGCTCGACCAGCAGTTCGGTCGAATTGCCGGGGCCGCAGCCGACATCCGCCGCCCGCGCCGCGGTCTCCAGCGGGACCCGCGCCAGCAGGTCACGCGCGGCGCGGGTGCGCTCGTCCTCGAAGCGCAGGTACCTCGCGGGCGACCAGTCGGGCATACGCGGCCGGCTATCGGCAAACTGCGCCGTTGGCAATCGGGCGGCGCCCATCTTCCCTCTTGCGCCGCCTCGCCCGCCCCGCGATTTAGCGGCCATGATTGCCGCCTCCGTGCTCGACCTGATCGGCGACACCCCGCTTCTCCGGCTCAAAGGTCCCAGCGCGGCGACCGGATGCGACATCCTCGGCAAGGCCGAGTTCCTCAACCCCGGCCAGTCGGTCAAGGACCGCGCGGCGCTTTGGATCGTCCGCGACGCCGAGCGGCGCGGCGTGCTGCGGCCCGGCGGGCGGATCGTCGAAGGCACCGCCGGCAACACCGGCATCGGCCTCGCCTTTGTCGGCCGAGCGCTCGGCTATCGCACCACGATCGTCATCCCTCGCACCCAGAGCGAGGAGAAGAAGGACGCGATCCGGCTGATGGGCGCCGAGCTCGTCGAGGTCGACGCCGTGCCCTACGCCAACCCCAACAACTACGTCCGCTATTCCGGGCGCCTCGCCGAAGAGCTGGCGGCCAAGGAGCCGGCGGGCGCGATCTGGGCCAACCAGTTCGACAACGTCGCCAACCGCCAGGCGCACATCGACGCCACCGGTCCGGAGATCTGGGCCCAGACCCGCGGCCGGATCGACGGCTTCATCTGCGCCGTCGGCACCGGAGGGACGCTGGCAGGCGTGGCGGCGTTCCTGCGCGGCCAGAGGCCCGATATCGCGATCGGCCTTGCCGATCCTGGCGGCGCGGCGCTCTACGAGTACTACGCGCACGGCGAGCTGAAAGCCGAGGGAACCTCGATCAGCGAGGGCATCGGCCAGGGGCGGATCACCGCCAATCTCGAGGGCCTGACGGTCGACTACCCCTATCGGGTCAGCGACGAGGAGATGAT
>DATKMZ010000168.1:0-42220 GCA_035541575.1 Caulobacteraceae bacterium
GGAAGAGCCCAGCGATGTCGTCCGGGCCGACGAGCGGGCGCAGCGCCGCCGCCCGCTTGCCGCCGCCGTCGCTGATCAGCACCGCGTCCTCGGCCAGCAGCGACTTCAGGGTGTCGAGATCGTTGCTGCGGGCGGCCTCCATGAACGCGATCGCCAGCCGGGCCGCCTCGGCCTGATCGACCGAGAACCTGGGGCGGGCCTCGCGGACGTGGTCGCGGGCCCTCGAGGCCAGCTGCCGGCAGGCGGCCTCGCTGCGGCCCAGCGTCTCGGCGACCGCCCCGTAGTCGGCGTCGAAGACGTCGTGCAGCAGAAAGACAGCCCGCTCCAGGGGCGAGAGCCGCTCGAGCGCCAGCAGGAAGGCGACCGACACCTCTTCGGCGCGCTCGAGCGGATCCTCCGTCAGCTCTTCGATCAGCGGCTCCGGCAGCCAGGGGCCGCGGTAGGCCTCGCGGCGCGTCTTCTCGGCGCGCAGCCGGTCGATGCAGAGCCGCGTGGTCGCGCGCACCAGCCAGGCTTCCGGATCCGCGATCTCGTCCCGGTCGGCGCCTTGCCAGCGCAGCCAGGCGTCCTGCACCGCGTCTTCCGCCTCTCCGATCGAGCCCAGCATGCGGTAGGCGAGCCGGATCAGGCGCGGCCGGCGCGCTTCGAAGGTCTCGAGCGCGAGAGAAGGCTCGTTCATGCCGCCAGCAGCCGCGGCCGCTCGAACGGCGCCGCCTCGCCGGCGACCGTCACCCTCGAGCACGTCTTGCCGTACCCGAGCGCGTACTTGAGCGTGGGATACATGCGCCCGGTGGTGATGGTGAGCGCGATGGCGACCAGCGCCTTCTGGCCCCAGCGCCGAACGATCTCGTCGCGCAGCGGGTCGGCCGCGTTGAGGTCGCGGTCGAGCGAGGCTTGGGCGAAGCGGTAGGCGAGCGCCGCAGTGTCGCCCATCGCCGCCTCGTCGCCGGCCAGGATCGCCCTGAGCACGGCGCGGTCGACGCCGCCGCGGACGGCGATGTCGACACCGATCTGGGTGCAGGGACCGCAGTCCTCGCGCAGCGTGGCGACGATCCCCGCAGCCGCCAACGCCTCGGCCGGAGCGTCGCGGCGCACGACGAGCCCGGTGAGGATCGAGAACTTCAGGAACGTCGCCGGGCTCGCTGCGAGCAGGGCGCGCATGTAGCCGGCGTCGTAATCGAACGCGCGCTCGAAGGGGCGGATCGCGAAGCGGTCAAGCAGGCTCTTGAGCATGACGGGTCTCCTGGGAAGCATATGGGAAGCAGGCCCAGACGGCGATCAGCGCCGGCAGGATGACGCCCGCGAAATCGCGGGTCAGGTGCGCGAGACCCATGGGATCGCTTACCGCCTCGGCGAGATGGATCCCGGCGTGGAGGGTGAGGAACAGCGCGCCCGCCGCGGCGGCGCCGCGCCAGAACGCCGTCGGCCTCAGCGCCAGGCCGGCGAACGCGAGGCCGGTGACGAGGTAGGCCGCGCCGATGTCCTTCACGAAGTGCGCGTTGAACGGGCCGGTCATGGTGACGCCCGGCACGGCGCCATACCACCACTGTCCGGCCGCCAGCATGACGACGCCGTTCGCGCCCATGGTGATCGCGAGCAGGGCTGAGAGGGCCCGGGGGAGTCTTCCGTTCATGCCGACAGGACGAACCGGCTCGCGCAGTTGTGACATCTGCCGTGAAAAAGGCGCGCCGATAGCCGTTTCTCGACATCGTCGGGACACCCTCGGCGCGCTATTGTCGCCACGTGGCAGGGGCGGCCGCTTGAGCTTCCCAGGAGGCTGCGATGAGCGAGCATCTGGATCGCCAGGACCAACGCCCTGAGCGGCGAGGCGCGTCGGCGAGCGACGGCGGTCGCGCGCACGTGCTGATCGTCGACGACCACGGCCCGAGCCGCGACATCTACGCCGGCTATTGCGACCTGTTCGACCACACGAGCTGCGCCGTCGATGGCGGCGCGGCGGCCGTCGCGGCGTTGCGCCGCGAAAGGTTCGACGTCGTGGTGATGAACGTGCACATGCGCGCCGACGCTCTGGAGACGCTGCGAGCGATCCGCGCGCTGCCCGGCCCGGCCAGCGCAACACCCGTCATCGGCTTGACGGCCGTCGGACGGGGCGACGAGGCGCAGCGATGGCTCGGCGCTGGACTTGCCGGGGTGTTGCCCAAGCCGCTGACGGCTGCGCGGCTCTTCGCAACGCTGACCAGCCTCGGCGAGGCGGACGCCGGCGCCCGCAGCTGGGCCGCGCCTCGCTGACGCGCGACCGGGCGGCGCTCAGCTGAGCAGCAGCCAGCCGACGAAAGCGATCAGCAGCACGAGCGCGATCAGTGAGAAGATCACCGGTGTCGAGATGGATTGTGGCGCGGTCTCGTCGATGGACATGATGTCGTTCCTCGTTCGGGAGACGGTGAGGAGCTTGGATTGGGGCCGGCCGCCGGCCGGCAAAGGTCGTTTCATGCGCGGCAACTTCGCGCCTGTCGCGCCCGTCCGCCTTGACGTCGATCAACTGCGGGTCGCGCCCCCTACTCGCGCCGCAGCAGCTTGTCGGACAGCAGCGTGCCCCACCACTGGGCCTTGAACTCCTGCTTGATCGCCGCCGGATCGTAGGCGTCGCTCCGGACCCAATCCTCGTAGGAGACGCCCAGCGGCTCGACCTCGCGCACGTACTTCTCGAAGCAGTAGTCGAGGACGCCGGTGAGGCCGGCTCGGACGTGGCCGAACTTCAGGTCGAGTTGGCGCATCGCCTCGGTGATCGGCTTCTTCTGGCGAAAGTGCATGTAGAGCACGCTCATCACGCCGGCGCGGTCAGCCCCGGACTTGCAGTGCATCATCGCCGGGTATTCGATCTCGTCGAACAGCGCCTTGGCGCCCAGCACCTGTTCGCGGCTGGGCGCCTCGCGCGACCAGACCACGAAGTGCACCTGCTTGACGCCATAGCGATCGCAGGCGTCTTTCTCGAGCACGTGGTGGGCGTCGACGCCGTGGCGCAGATTGACGATCGTGCGGACGCCGCGGTCGCGCCAGGCCCTCACCTGGAAGGGCCAGGGCTGGTTGGCCCGCACCAGCTCGTCGCTGATCCAGTGGGCGTTCGAGAAAGCCAGACGCAGGTAGGCGTGGTCGTACCAGAAGTGGTGGAAGTAGGTCGCGAACCGCCCGCGCTTCGTAGAAAGATCGAATGCCGGCACCGGCCCTCCCGCCATACCCTGCGACGACCGCCTAAGTACGAAGAGACGCCGGCAATGCAAGAGGCGACGGCACGTAACGTCGCCGCAGCCGTTCCGGCCAACTGCTTGACAGGCGCCCGCTCTCGTCGGAGGTGCGCGCCATGAGCTTGGCCTCCCATCCGTCTGACGACGCCGGCGCCGGCCGTACGATCGCCGGCCGCGTCTGGCGGCGCTACCTCGCGCGGCGCTGGAAAGGCGTCGCGGTGGCGCTGCTGTTCGCGGTGCTGGCCGCCGCGGCGAGCTCGGGCATCCTGTTTCTCGTCAGCTACACCGTCGACACGCTGCTGACTCAGCACGGACTGAATTACACCTGGCTCACGGTGCCGGCGGTGATCGGCTCGGTCGGCATCGTCCGCGGCCTGGCGCTGATCGGCCAGTCGATGGTGATCAACCGGATCGGCCACGGCGTGGTGGCGGACATCCAGCGCCAGCTGGTGGGCAACTTCATGCGCGGCGACCTGGCCCGCCTGCGCGCCACCCACAGCGGCGGCTTCGTCTCGCAGATCCTGTTCGACGCGACGCTGGTGCGTGAAGCCTTCACGAACGGGGCGATCAACTACGTGCAGAACGCCCTGCTGCTGGTCGGCGTGCTGGCGGCGATGCTTTACGCCGACTGGCCGCTGACGGTGGTCGTGCTGGTGATCACCCCGATCGTCGCCTGGGTGCTGCGCGACTACTCCAAGCGCACCAACACGGCGGCCAAGGGCGCGATGGAGGAAAGCTCGTCGCTGACCACCGCCGTGATGGAGGGGCTCGACGGCGTCCGCGTCGTCAAGATGGAGAACAAGGAGGCGTTCGAGGAGGCGCGGGTCGCCGCCGCGATTGCGAGGCGCCAGAAGCACATCATCGCCGGCGCGGACGCGAGAGCCATGGCCGCACCGGTCTCGGAGCTGATGACGACCATCATGCTCGGCCTGGTGATCGTCTACGCAGGCTGGCGCTTCCAATTCAACGCGACGCACCTCGGGCCGATCGTGATCAACCGGGTGACGCCCGGCCTCTTCACGACGTTCGTCTCGTCGCTGCTGATGGGCGGTCAGGCGCTGCGGCAGGTGGCGAACCTGCAGACGGTGATGGCCGAAGGCTTCACCGCGGCGCGCCGGCTGTTCGACGCGCTCGACGTCGAGCCGCAGATCCGCGACCGCGAGGGCGCCAAGCCGCTGCCGCCGGGCCGGGCCACGGTGCGGCTCGAGGGGGTGAGCTTCTCCTACGGCGACGAGACGATCGTACTCGACGACATGAGCCTGACGGCGCGACGGGGCGAGATCGTCGCCCTGGTGGGCCCGTCCGGCGGCGGCAAGACCACGGTGCTGAACCTGATCCCGCGCTTCTACGACGTCACCGGCGGCAAGGTGACGATCGACGATCACGACGTACGCGATGTGGCGCTGGCGTCCCTGCGCCACCAGATCGCGCTCGTGACGCAAGAGCCGTTCCTGTTCGACGACACGATCCGCGCCAACATCGCCTACGCCCGGGATGACGCGACCGAGGCGGAGATCGAGACCGCGGCGCGCCAGGCGGCGGCGCACGACTTCATCATGGCGCTGCCGAAGGGGTACGAGACAAGCGTCGGCGAAGCGGGCGCGCGGCTCTCCGGCGGACAGCGGCAACGGATCGCCATCGCCCGCGCCTTCCTGAAGGACGCGCCGATCCTGCTCCTCGACGAGGCGACAAGCGCGCTCGACACCGAGAGCGAGGCGCAGGTGCAGGCGGCGCTCGAGCGACTGATGGCCGGCCGCACGACGATCCTGATCGCCCACCGCCTGTCGACCGTCCGCGGCGCGGACCGGATCTACGTGATCGACCGCGGCCGCGTTGTCGAAGAGGGCGACCACGGCCAGCTGGTCAGCCGGCGCGGGCTCTATGCGCGGCTCGCCGGCGCGCAGGACCTCGACCACGCCCCGGCGCCCGAGGCGGCCGAGTGAAGAAGTTCGTCCGGACCCCCTGGGTCCAGTCGGCGCTGGCCTGGCTGGTGTCGGTCTACCTCGGTCTGACGCTCGCGACCATGCGCTGGCGCTACGAGAACCGCGGCGCCGCCGACCAGGCGGTCGCCAGTCCGGACGGCCTCGTGGCCCTGTTCTGGCACGGGCGCATCGCCCTTGCCGTCAATTGCCGCCGCGTGCTCAAGCTCAAGCCGCGGCGCGTGTTGATTTCCAACTCGCCCGACGGCGAGCTGATCGCCAAGATCGTCGCGCGGCTCAGCTTTCCGGCGATCCGAGGCTCGACCACCATGGACAACCGCGCGAACCGGCGCAGCATCGGCGCCTTCCGCGACGCCATCAAGTTCATCGACGACGGCGGCGTGGTGGCGATCACGCCGGATGGGCCGCGCGGGCCCGCGGAGAAGATGCCGGAGGGGCCGGTGATGCTCGCAAGAGCGCGCGGAACGCCGGTCTACCTGTTCGGCCTCGCGGCGCGGCCGACGCTGACTCTGAAGAGCTGGGACAAGACCCAGATCCCGATCCCGTTCGGCCAGGGCTGCGTGGTCTTCGAGGGTCCGCTGTCGATCTCGCGCGGAGCGGACGCCGAGACGATCGAACGCACGCGTTCGGACTGGGAGACCCGCCTGTCCGCCGTGCAGGCCCGCGCGGAGGCGCTGCTGGCCTCATGACCGCCACCCCGCCGCCGAAGCCGCTTTCGCTTGCGGCTTACCGCGCCGCGGCGGGGCTGATCGCGCCGCTCGCCGGACCGGTGCTGCGAGCGCGGGCGCGGCGCGGCAAGGAGGACCCTGCGCGGCTTTCGGAGCGGCTGGGCTACGCCTCGATTCCCCGCCCGCCCGGCCCGCTCGCCTGGCTGCACGCCGTGAGCGTCGGCGAGAGCCTCTCGCTGTTGCCGCTGATCGCGGCCCTCCGGTCCGAGCGGCCCGACCTCGCGCTGCTTGTCACCAGCGGCACGCAGGCCTCGGCGGACATTCTCGCGCGGCGCCTGCCGCAGGGCGTGCTGCACCAGTACGCGCCGGTCGACACGCCGGGCGCGGTGGACCGCTTCCTCGCGCACTGGCGGCCGGGGACAGGACTCTTCGCCGAGAGCGAGCTCTGGCCGAACCTGATCCTGGCGGCGAGACACGCCGGCGTGCGGCTTGCGCTGGTCTCGGCGCGGATGACGGAGCGGAGCGCGAAGGCATGGGCCGCGCGGCCGGCCGCCGCCAGCGCCGTGCTGCGGAGCTTCGAGGCGGTGCTCTCGCAGGACGCGGCGACCGAGGCGCGGCTGGCGCGGCTGGGCGCCCCGATCGCCGGCCGGCTCAACCTGAAGCGCCTCGGCGATCCCCTGCCCTGCGATGCGGCCGAGCTCGAGCGCCTGAGGGCTGAGATCGCAGACCGCCGCGTGCTCGTCGCCGCCAGCACCCACGCCGGCGAGGAGCAAATTGTCGCCCGGGCCGCGGCCAGCCTCGAGCCGGCGCCGCTGCTGGTCATCGTGCCGCGGCATCCAGAACGGGGCGGCGATATCGCCGGTTCGCTCGCCGGCCGCGCCATCGCCCGGCGCTCGGTCGGCGAGCCGATCGGACCAGAGACCGAGATCTGCCTGGCCGACACGCTCGGCGAGGTCGGCCTGATGCTGCGTCTCGCCCAGCTGGCGATCGTCGGCGGTGGCTTCATCGAGGGCGTCGGCGGGCACAATCCGCTGGAGCCCGCCCGCCTTGGCGTCGGCGCGATCAGCGGCCCTCATGTGTTCAACTTCGCCGACATCTACCGCGAGATGGCGGCGGCCGGCGGCGCGAGGGTCGTCGAGAATGAGGCGGCGCTCGTGGAAACGCTGGCCGACCTTTGGCGCTCGCCGGAACGGGTCGCCGCGATGGGCGAGGCCGCCCTCGCCTACGCTCGCCGGCAGGGCGCCGAGCTCGCGGCGGCGCTGGCGCTGATCCGGCCGCTGCTGCCGGCGGCATGAGGCTTTCCACCCCGCGCTGGTGGTACGTACGCAAGGGCGCGCCGTCGCCGGTGACCCGGGCGCTGCTGCGGCCGGCCTCGTGGGTCTGGGCGGCGGCGACCGCGCGGCGGATCGCCGGCGGGCGGCCGTTCGACCCCGGGGTCCCGGTGATCTGCGTCGGCAACCTGACGATGGGCGGCAGCGGCAAGACGCCCGTCGTCCGCGCGCTCGCCCGCCGGCTGTCGGCGCAAGGGCGCGCGCCGCACATCCTGACGCGCGGCTATGGCGGGCGGCTCACAGGCCCGGTCCGGGTCGAACCGCAGGTCCACGATGCGGCGGACGTCGGCGACGAGGCGCTGATGCTGGCGGCCGACGCGCCGGTCTGGGTGGCCCGCGACCGCGCGGGCGGCGCGGAGGCCGCGGCTGCGGCCGGCGCCGGCGCCGTCCTGATGGACGACGGCCATCAGAACCCGTCGGTGAAGAAGACGCTCTCGCTCGTCGTCGTCGACGGCGAGACCCGGAACGGCGAGTGGCCGTTCGGCGACGGCGCGGTGTTTCCGGCGGGGCCTATGCGCGAGCCGTTGGCCGCCGGGCTGGCGCGCGCCGACGCCGTCGTCGTGCTGCTGCCCGCCGACCTGGAGACGCCCGACCCCACCCTGACGGCGCTCTTCGCCGGCAAGCCGGTCCTCACCGCGCGCCTCGCCCCTGCCGCGGCCCCGCCGCCCGGACCCCAGCTCGCCTTCGCCGGCATCGGCAAGCCGTGGAAGATGGAGCGCGCGCTGGAGGCGGCCGGCTGCGAACTCGTCGACTTCGCC
The DNA here is from genome assembly GCA_035541575.1 of Caulobacteraceae bacterium. GTDB lineage: Bacteria > Pseudomonadota > Alphaproteobacteria > Caulobacterales > Caulobacteraceae > Acaudatibacter. The sequence goes on from DATKMZ010000168.1 coordinate 7,901, forward strand.
CCGTTCCCCGACCACGCCCGTTACGACGAGCGCCTGCTTCGGTTCCTGTCGGCGCGCGCCGAGGCGCTCGGCGCCGGCCTCCTCACCAGCGAGAAGGACTGGGTCAAGCTGCCGGCCGCCTGGCGCGAGCGTGTGAAGGCCTGGCCGGTCGAGGCGCGGTTCGAGGACGAGGCCGCATTGGACCGACTGCTTCGCAGCGGTTGAAGTCTCGGCGAACGCTCGCCAACCGCCTGTTCCGGGCTACCCGGGACCGAGGTTGACTCAGTCCGCTGCCGGCTCGGCCGCTTGGTCAAGCTGCCGCAGCGCCTCCCCCCGTGGGGAGAGCCGGTAGCCCGTCTCCAGGCTGATCGTCAGGCCGAGCGCCTTCAGCCGGCGCACGCGAACCTTGAACTCCGGTGTCTCCAGCCCCGCCATCGGCGCAAGATCGCCCGCCCGCCGGCCGGGATGGGCGGCGATCAGATCCATGAACAAAGTGGTCCAGGGCGCTCTTCCGTCCATCCGGGCGAGCCGCTTCTTGAGCGCCGCCCGGTCGGCCGCCGAGAGTTGGTTGACTTCCCGAAGCGCGATGCGCGGGTCCTCGCCTTCGAGATGGAAGGCGATGCGGTGAAGCTCGCCCTTGCCCTTCGCCAGCGTCGCCATCAGGTCCGCGCGCGAGGCCTCGCCCGCCAGCCGCGCTGCGGCCTCCGTGATCTCCGCCTCCCGCACAGGTCGGACCTCGTCGATCGCGAGGCGTCCAATGGAGGTGACGAGGAATCCACCCGCCTTCACCGAAGGCTTCGTCCACCGGCGGAACGCGACCGACACCTCGCCGGCGCGCACCTTGGTGAGGATGTCCCGTCTGAAGAGCACGGAGAAAAGCTATGCCACTGAGTGCTCGGTCGCAAAGCCTGGACGGGAGACACACTCGGTGAAGAGAAACCGCCGCCGAGGGAGGCGAAGCCGAGTCCTGTGTTGGCGTTCGCGAGTCTATGCCCCCGCCTTCTCCGCGAACTTCCACGCCGCCGCGCCGAGCGCCGGGACGCGGGCTTCCATCGCGGCGGCCTGCGGGCTGTTGGCGGTGCCGTCGCGGGCGCGGCCGACGATTCCCTGAATGATGCCGGCCAGACGGAAGATGTTGTAGGCGAAGTACCAGTTGAGGTCGGGCAGCCCCGAGCGGCCTGTGCGCTGGCAGTAGTCCTCGACCACCTCTTCGATCGTCGGCGCGCCGTGCGCCTTCTTGTCCTGGATCGCCGCCATCGCGCCGTTCACCCAGCCCATCAGCAGGTAGGTGAAGTCGGCGAGCGGATTGCCCAGCGTCGAAAGCTCCCAGTCGAGCACCGCTATCACGCGCGGCTCGGTGGGGTGCATCACCATGTTGTCCAGCCGGTAGTCGCCGTGGACGATCGAGGTCTGGTCGTCCGCGGGGCAGGTCTTCGGCAGCCACTCGATCAGCCGCTCGACCGTGTCGATCTTCTGCGTCTCGGAGGCGCGGTACTGCTTGGTCCAGCGGTCGATCTGCCGGGCCATGTAGTTGCCGGTGCGGCCATAGTCCTCGAGGCCGATCGCCTTGTAGTCAGTGTTGTGAAGGTCCGCGAGCGTCTTCACCTGAGCCATGTAGATCGGACGGCGCTCTTCGGGCGTGTACATCGGCAGGCTCTGATCCCAGATGATCCGGCCCTCGACCATGTCCATCACGTAGAACATGGTGCCGATCACGCCATCGTCCGTACACAGACCATAGCTTCTGGCCACCGGGAAGCCGGTCGGATAGAGCGCCGTGATCACACGGTATTCACGGTCCACCGCGTGCGCTGACGGCAGCAGCCGGCCGGGCGGCTTGCGACGCATCACGTACTTCTTGCCGGGCGTGACCAGCTGATAGGTCGGGTTCGACTGGCCGCCCTTGAACTGGCGCACCTCGAGCGGCCCGCGGTAGCCCTCCACGTTCGCCTGCATCCAGCGATCGAGCGCGGCCTCGTCGAACTTGTGGCTCTCGGCGACCTCCTTGGTGCCGGTGTTGAGCTGCTCTCGGGTCCGCTCTTCCGCGGCGGCGGCCGCCTGGGGCTTGTCGTCGGCCATCGGCGTTTCTCTTCCGTCCTTACGCTTGTTTGAATTTACTCTAGGGCCGGCCCCGCGCCTTGCAAAGCGCTCAGCGGGTCAGCGCCCGCCAGCCGATGTCGGTGCGGTGGAAGCTTTCCGGCCAGTCGATGCGGGCGATCGCGGCGTAGGCGCGCTCCCGGGCCTCGGCGACGTCGGCCCCGAGCGCGCAGACGTTCAGCACGCGCCCGCCGGCGGCGACGAGCGCGCCGTCCTCACGTCGCGCCGTGCCGGCGTGGAAGACGGTCACGTTCGGACCGAAGTCGGCCTCGGCCCCGCGGATCACCGTGCCCGTGCGCGGCGCGCCGGGATAGCCTTCCGCCGCCAGCACGACACAGACCGCCGCCTCGGGGCGCCACTCGGGCGGCGGCATTCCCGCGAGGCGGCCGGTGGCGGCGGCGGTGAGGTAGGGGACGAGGTCGCTCTTCAGGCGCAGCATCTGCACCTGGCATTCCGGATCGCCGAAACGGGCGTTGAACTCGACCAGCTTCGGGCCATCCGCGGTGACCATCATTTCGCAGAAGATCACTCCGCGGTACGGGGCGCCCTCGGCGGCGATGCCCGCGAACGCCGGCTCGATCAGCCGCGTGCGGGCGGCCTCGACCACGGCGTCGCTGAGCACCGGCGCGGGGGCGTAGGTCCCCATGCCCCCGGTGTTGGGGCCCTTGTCGCCGTCGAACGCCCGCTTGGCGTCCTGAGCGCCGCCGAACAGCAGGCTGGTCTGGCCGTCGCAAAGCGCGAACTGCGAAGCGATCTCGCCCTCGAGGTACTCCTCGATCAGCACCCTCGCTCCGGCGGCGCCGAACCGGCCTCCCAGCGCATCGTCGATCGCGGCCTCCGCGGCGGTCCGGTCGGGCGCGATCACCACGCCCTTGCCGGCGGCAAGGCCGTCGGCCTTGATCACGAACGGCGGCGAGAAGTCGCCCAACGCCGCCTTGGCCGGCGCGGCGGCCTCGAACACGCCATAGCGCCCCGTGGGCAGACCGTGGCGAACGCAGAAAGCCTTGGCGAACGCCTTCGACGACTCCAGCCGACCGGCGGCCGCAGTCGGCCCGAAACAGGCGATGCCGGCGCGCGCCATCCCGTCGGCCAGGCCCGCCTCGACGGCCGCGTCAGGCCCGATCACCACCAGATCTGCGGCGATCTCGCGCGCCAAGGCGACCTGGCCTTCGACATCGGTGGCCGCCACCGGCCGCGTCTCGCCCAGCGCGGCCATGCCGGGATTCCCCGGCGCGCAGACGAGTCGGGCGCAGAGCGGCGATTGCGCGATCTTCCAGGCCAGCGCGTGCTCGCGTCCGCCGGAACCGACGACCAGGATCTTCATGCGGCCGCGCTTTGGCCGCTGACGGTCACTGGGTCAAGGCGGCGGCGTCGGCGAGCCAGGCGCGGGCTCGGGCGAGCGCATCGGGGCGCGCCGTGACCGGGCTCTCGGACGCGGGCCAGGTGATCTCGATCACGACGCCGTTGGGATCGACCGCGTAGAGCGAGCGGCGGTCTCCGTGCATCTCGAGGGTCACCTCGACGTCCGCGGCGGCGAGGCGCGCCTCGATCGCGTCCTGGGCCTCGCGGGAAGGCGCGGCGAGCGCGTAGTGGCGAACATCCGCCGGCAGACCGTCCGGCGCGGGTCGCCGCGCGCCGCGCAGCGCGACGAGCACCAGCTCGCGGCCGCCCGCGAGGGCGTAGATCAGCATCAGCCACGGGTGGCCGCCCCAGTCGTCGCCGGTGACGGTCTGCGCCAGCGGCAGCTCGAGCGTCTCGCCATAGAAGGCGAGGCTCGCCTCGACGTCCCAGATCGGAATGACGGCATGATCGAGCGCGAGCATCGCGTGGCCCCCCGAGCGTCCGCGCAGTCTGCCTCGCTCCGGCGCCGTTACGTGTCAGCACCCGTCGGCAGGTAGACCGCGAACACCGTGCCCTCGCCCGTCGCGCTCTCGACGGCGAGACCGCCCCGGTGACGGTTGACGATGTGCTTGACGATCGCGAGGCCGAGGCCCGTGCCGACCGGCCGCTCGCGCTGGCCCTCGACCCGATAGAACCGCTCGGTGAGCCGCGGCAGATGCTCGCGCGCGATGCCCTGGCCGACGTCCGCGACGCGCAGCAGGACGTAGCGCTGGTCGCTGGCGTGGTCGGGCGTCAGCAGCGAGAGGTGGGTCGCGCCGATCCGCCGGGGCGCGACCGCCGCGTCCGCCGTCACGTCGCCTTCGATCTCGATTGTCACCGCCGAGCCGGCCGGAGCGTACTTCACTGCGTTCTCGGTCAGATTCTGGATCACCTGGACCATCTGGTCGCGGTCGGCCGGCCGAACGATCGTCGGCGTCTCGGGGGTGCTGATCCTGAGCGAGATGCACTTCTCCTTGGCCAGCGGGCTCAGGGCGTCGACGACGTCCCTGGCCGCCAGCGACAGGTCGGCGGACCCTTGCGGCGGAATGTGCTCGTTGAGCTCGATCCGGCTGAGGCTCATCAGGTCGTCGATCAGCCTCGACATCCGCCCCGCCTGGTCCTGCATGATGCCGAGGAACCGGTCGCGCGCCTCGACGTCGTCGCGGGCATGACCGCGCAGGGTCTCGATGAAACCCGTCAACGAGGCGAGCGGCGTCCTGAGCTCGTGGCTGGCGTTGGCGAGGAAATCGGCCCGCGTGCGCTCGGAGCGGCGCAGCTCGGTCTCGTCGCGTAGCGTCAGCAGCGCAAGCGGCTTGCCGTCGTCGCCCGCCAGCGGCCGCGCCTTGGCGCTCCAGACCCGATCCTGCGCGCCGCCGGCGGCGTAGGTCGTCTCTGCGGCGACGCCGCGGAACAGCGCCTCGTCGACGGTGTCGAGCACCTTCGGATCGCGGACGGCGGTGACCAGCGGACCGGCCTCGCGGCTGGTGCGGAAGAGCTCGAGCGCCGCGGCGTTGGCGTAGATCAGGCGGCGTCCGGCGATGTCGTCGGGCTCGTCGCCCGAGACGACCAGCACCGGATCTTCGAGCGCATCCAGCACCGCGCCCAGCGGGCCGACGCCCGCGGGCGGGGCTTCGGACGGGGCGCGTCCGGCGGCGATGCTCGGGGCGGGACCGGCGCGCGGCCGGTCGCGCAGCCAGAGACTGAGACCGACGCCGACGGCCAGCACGAGGGCCGCGGCGACGCTCGCCGCCACCGGCTCGGCCGTGCGCCCGGCCACCAGCGCGACCAGCGCCGCCACCGCGGCGCAAGCGACCGCGAGCGGCGTCCAGGCGAAAGCGGCGGGCGTAGTCGGCAGGCGGGATTCAATTGGCTCGGCGGCCATTCGGGACGACTCGGTGACGGACTCCGGTTGCATTTCAGTGGCTTCGTGTGTCGTGCGCGTGACAGTCGTCCCTAGAGCCCGCTCTAGCTTGAAAGCGGCCGCATTGCAGTCGTAATAGGCGGCAAGGGTTGCGCGCGACCATCCGTCGGCGGCTGTCAGAGAGTGTCCGGTTCATGCGCAGAGTCCACCTGACCGCGGTCGCTGTGGCGCCTTTGCTCGCCCTCGCTGGCGGCGCGGCCTACGCGGCCTGCCCGGCGGCGGGCTCCGGCACCAGCGGTTCCGACATCAGCGCCCCGTCCGGTTGCACCATCACGCCGACGACGAATAACGCCGGCGTAATTCTCAACAGCAGCAACAACATCACGATCCAGGCCGGCGGAGCGATCAACAACAAGGACGTCGACAACACCGTCGGTATCCTTGCCCAGGGGGGCAACACCGGCAACGTCGACAACCAGGGGGCCATCACGCTGCTGATGACCTACCAGGCGACCGACCACAACAACGACGGGATCGCCGACGGCGCGTTCGCCACGGGCACGAACCGAATCGGCATCGAGGTCGTCGGGCCCGGAGTGCTAGCCGGCTCGGTCACCAACGACACCGGCGCCAGCATCTCGATCCAGGGCGACGCCTCGACGGCGATCGCGCTCAACAGCGGAATCACCGGCGACCTGATCGACAAGGGCTCGATCTCGATGCTGGGCAACCAGACGACCGGGATCAACATCGCCGGGGCGGTAGGCGGCAACGTCACTCTGACCGGCGCAATTACGGCGCAGGGCGTCGGCGCGCAGGGGGTGGTGACCACGGCCGCGATCGGCGGCCAGCTCTCGCTTGGCGGATCGATCACGGCCACCGGGTTCCGCTCGACGTCCGCGCCGTCGACGTTGGCGATCCTCGGCAACCTCAGCGCCGATGAGATGGAGCTTGGCGGATCGGCCGTCAGTGTCGGCGCCAGCGTCGGCAACGGAATCGTCGTGACGCCGCCCATCACGACGGGATCAGGCTCGACCGCCACCACGACGCCGGCCGGGGTGATCTCGGAATTCGGTTCGGCGCCCGCGCTCGTCATCGGGGCGCAAGGCCAGGCGATCACCGTCGGCAACACCATCGCCGATCCCTATGGCCTGGTGATCGACGGCACGGTGACCGCGGCCGGCGTCTACGATCCCAAGACCAGCCCGCATCTCGCCGCGCCGATCCCCGCCACCGCGGTCCAACTGGGCGCCGGGGGCACGGTCAACCTGACGGGCGGCGTGCACGTGGGCGGCACGATCGCGGCCTCCGCGCAGGGCGCCGCGGCGACCGCGATCAACATCGGGGCCGGGACGATCGCGCCCGCCCTCGTCAACGACGGCAGCATCACCGCGACGGTCGTCGCCTCGACGCCGCAGAGCGTGCTCGGGATCGCCATCGCCCAGGGCGCGACGGTGAATTCGATCACCAACACCGGCGCGATCGCCGCGACTATCTCGGACCAGGCGTCCACCAGCGGTTCGGCCGGCGCGATCATCGACCACTCCGGGACACTCAGCTCGATCAACAATACCGGACAGATCATCGCCGCGCTGGTTCCGAGCAACACCAGCTTCGTCCTGACCGGTCCCACCACCGCCATCGACGTCTCGGCCTCGACCACGGGCGTGGCGATCAGTCAGTCGCCATCGACGACTTTCGCCGGGAAGCCGGGTCCGCAGTTCACAGGCGCGATCTCGGGCTCGACGCTGACGGTCAGCGCCGTCGCGTCCGGCAATCTCGCCGTCGGCCAGACCCTATACGGGACTGGCATCGCCGCCGGCACGACGATCACCGCTTTCGGCACGGGAACCGGCGGGACCGGCACCTACACCATCAGCACCACCCAGACCGTCGCCAGCGAGGCGCTGTCCGGCGCGGGCGCTGCGCCTACGATCACGGGCGACGTGCTGTTCGGCTCGGGCGCCAACACGTTCGACATCGAGGCGGGCACGACCAAGGGCGCTGTCAGCGAACTCGCCGGCCAGCGCGACATGACCGTCAGCGTCGCGGCGAACGCCGGCAGCACGGCGAGCGTCGACATCACCAAGGCCGAGACTCATCAGGTGACGTCGCTGATCGTCGGCTCAGGGGGCACGTTGACAGCTCAGGTCGACCCCGCTTTCGCGGTGGGCGGCGCGAACCAAACACCGATCTTCGACACCACGGTGCATGCCGGTCAGGCGGGGGCCGACGGCAAGGCCAGCTTCGCTGACGGCGCCTCGATCGGCGTCTCGCTCGACAACATCCAGACCGCCCAGTCGTCGAAGTACATCTTCGTGCAGACGAGCGGCGCCGCCGGCGCGCTCACCGTCGGCAATCTCGGCCAGGCCGTGCTGACGAACGCGCCGTTCCTGTACTCCGCGACCACGTCGTCGGACGCGAGCAATCTCTACGTCACACTGACCCTGAAGACCGCCGCCGAGCTCGGCCTCAACCCGAGCGGCACGGCCGCGTTCGACGCCGTCTTCCAGGCGCTGACCCACGACAAGAACCTCGCCCAGGCGATCATCGCGCCGACGACCCAGTACGACTTCCTGCTGCTCTACAACCAGCTGCTGCCCGACCAAGGGATCGGCACGTTCGAGGCGCTGGAATCAGCGACCCAGAAGATCGCTGGACTCACGGCGCAGACGCCCGACGCCGGGACGCGCATCGCCGGCACGAGCCTTTGGCTTCAGGAGGTCAACGAGACCAACAAGCGCAACAACGGCGACACGCTGGGCACCACCGACCGCACGTTCGGCCTGGTCGGCGGCGCCGAGCGGATGGGCGCGGCGGGCGGGGCGCTCGGCGTCACCGTCGCCTACCTCAACATCGGCAACATCGGCGTCGCCGACCCGGTGGACGCGAGGTTCGTGACCAACCTCGTCGAGGTCGGCGCCTACTACCGCCGCGCCTGGGGAGACTTGAGGCTCTCGGTGCGCGGCGCCGGCGGCTACGCCTGGTACGACGAGAAGCGCGAGTTCGTGACGACCGGCGCGTCGGCGACCAGCACCGGGCGTTGGAACGGCTACTTCGGCGACGCCCATGCCGGCGTCGCCTACGAGTTTCACATCAGCCGCTTCTACCTGCGGCCGGAGTTCAGCGCCGACTACCTGTACCTGAACGAGAACGCGCACACGGAAACCGGCGGCGGGCCGGGCTTTGACCTTTCGATCGCCCGGCGCGTCAGCGACCGGATGAGCGGCGCGGCGATCGTCTCGGTCGGCACGCAGTACGGCCACGACACCTGGTTCCGGCCCGAGATCTACGGCGGCTACCGGGACGTGTTCTTCGGCAACATCGCCAGCACGACCGCCGCGTTCCCCGGCGGTCTGCCCTTCACGCTCTCGCCCGGTAACATCAATGGTGGGTGGGTGGTCGCCGGCTTCTCGCTCCGGGCTGGCACGCCGCTCAGCTACGTCGCGATCGAGGGCGAGGCCGACCTGAAGAACAACGAGCAGCTCTACAACATCTTCCTGTCCGGCCGGGCGATGTTCTGAGCCTTCGCGGGCGGCGGTCGCCGCCCGCTGACGAACCGAGCGCCGGCGCCCATACTGCGCGCCGGAGGGTTCGATTCGATGCCGGTGACGTTCGAGGGCTTTCCGCGCGTCGTCGAGCGCGAGGCGATGAAGCCCGGCCGCTGGTTCGTGGCGGCCGAGGGCGCGCGGCCTCTGATCTGCTTCTCGACCGACGAGGGCGAAGGGCCGGAACGCCTGATCCTGACCTTCGGCTCGACGCGGCCCGAGGCGCTCGACTTCGCCCCGACATCGCTGCAGGGCCTGACCGGTCCGCTGGCGACGCTCGAGCACGAGGTCGTGTTCGCGCCGGGCCTTGCAGGCCTGTCGCCGCAGTTGACCGCCCCCGTGCGACGACCGTTCCGGCCCGGCGCGCTGCTGCGGCTGAAGAGCGGCGATCTCGGCCTTGGTTACGCTGGCTCGGGCGGCGCGTTGACCTGCGTCTCGATGACGACGGGTCTGAGGGCCGAAGGCTACGACCTGGTGTTCGACCGTTGGACCCTCTCGCTCCGCCGCGGCGGCCAGGAGCTGCTGGTGGGCGCCTACCGGCCGATCTGAAGCGCTCTCAGCCGCCCATGTCCCAGCGCAGCGGGGTGTCGACGACGATCGCGCGTCCATCCGTCAGCGCCCTGACGGAGTGGCGCGCGTGCGGCGGGGCGATCGCGACCATCCCCGCCCCCGCCACACGCGCGACGCCGTCGATCGTGACCTCGAGCTCGCCCTCGATGACGTTCCAGACCTCTTCCTGCTCGTGGCTGTGCTCGTGGATCGAGGCGCCGGCGTCGAACTCGTAGTGAGCGAAGGTCATGCTGGGCGAATTGAAGATACGCGCTCGCCAGCCGGGCAGGCGCTCGACGATCGCCAGCTCTGTGGTGTCGACGAAGCTCATGGCGGACAAGCCTAGCGCAACCGCCGCCTCGCGTCATGGCGCCCCGCTGGCCAGCAACCGCGCCAGGCTGGCGGCGATCGGCTGCCCGGTGTGGGCCTGATAGTAAGAATAGGACGGCGACGGATTGACCTCGAAACAAGTCGCGACACCGTCGGGCGAGATCCGGAGGTCGATGCCGGCGAGCTCGAGGCCGAGGCCGGCGGTGAGCGCGATGCAGCGCTCAGCGAGGTCGTCATCGATCTCCGCGGCGCAGAGCTCGGCGCTGCCGCCGGACTGGCGCGCATAGCGGTAGTCGGTCGCATCGCTGACGATGCGCGTGGCGTGGACGTCGCGGCCGACGACGTGGACGCGCATGTCGTCGCCCGGGATCAGCGCCTGGAATTGCACGGGGCACCAGCGGATGTCGTCGAGGCGGGCAAGGTCGTCTTCGTCGAACCGCTTCACGATCGAGCGCACGCCGCTCATCGACTTGTAGATGATCTCGCCATGGTCGCGGCGGAACGCAAGCACGTCGGCCGGGTCATTGGTGATCAACGTCTCGGGAACGCGCAGGCCGTAGGCGGCGATCAGCTGCGCCTGGTACGGCTTGGCGCCGTTCGAGCCTTGCGGGTCGGACCGGTTGATCACCCGGGCGGGCGTGACCTCCATCCAGCGGTAGAACACGTCGTGCAGACCGCGCGTATGACGCCGCGCCGGCGAATCCGGCGGCTCGTCCCGGAGCTCCGGCAGGAGGCGGTCGTCCATCAGGCGCGGGTAGACGGCGGTGACCTCCGCCAGGTCCAGCATCTCGTCCTCAAGTCTGAGCCAGCCGCCGACGCCGCCGGCGTCGATCGTCAGCTCCATCTCGCAGTCCGCGCTGCGGCGCTGGTGAAGCAGGCGGTGCTCGCAGCCCAGATCGTCCAGCGCCTCCGCCAGAAGGACGATCGGGCTCTCGCTGCCGATGCCGGCGAGGAGGATCATCCGGCGGCCGCCATCGGCGCGCGCTCCGGCGCCGGACACAGCGCCTCCGCCAGGGCGTCTGCGAGGGCGGGCCCGCCGCTCGCCAGGTAGGGGGACGGCGTGGCCGCGGCGAAGCGCCATCCGCGGTCGATCTCGGCGAAGTCGACGCCCAGCAGCGCGCAGCCGCTCATCGCCGACAGGCGAACGCAGGCCTCGCCCCAAGCGGCGATGAGGTCGGCGTCGCCGATCGCCCGGCCAGCGATCGCGACGACGCTGCGGCTCGCCGCCGGATACGGCGATGACCAGAGCTCGGCCGGGTCGTCCGCGCTGGTTTGCCGATAGGGCGCGACCGGCAGCCCGGCCCTGGCCGCCAGCGCGACCCACGCGGAAGGATGCCGATTGTTGCCGCAGAGGCCCTGCGGCGTCGGGCGGTTCAGCATCGGCCCGGGAAGGCCCTGCAGCCAGCTGAGGAAGAGCGCGTGCAGCTCCTGCGCGGCGTACCGCACGTCCGGCCCGCCCAGCCGGCTCAGCCAGCTCCAGGGCACGCTCGTGAGCCGGTTGAGCACGCCGCTGACGTCATCCGACCGCAGCGTGCGTCCGTCCCCGAGCCGAAGCTCGAGCGAGGCTCTGCCGTCGGCGGCGACGCTGTGGCGCCAATGCGTGACGTCGGCCAGGTCGCGGCCGGTCAACAGCGTGGGTGCGAGACCGCGGGCCGACAGCATGTCGGCGGCCCAGGCGGCCGAAAGGTCGTCGTCATCGCAGACGATCAGGATCATGGGCTCTGTCGCGGTGAGGCGCAGGCGCACGGCCCGGACGACGAGCTCGTCGCCCGGGCCGGCCGCGGCAAGGCGGCTACTTCTTCGCCGCCGGCTCGTTGGCCAGGGCGCCTTGGCTGACGTCCGGCCGCTGACCGGTGGTGATGAAGTGGTTGAGCGCGGCCACTTGCTGCTCCAGCGCCGCGATGCGCTGCTCCGGATCGCCGGTCTCAGGCGACGGCGCCTGCTCGAACACCTGCTTGTTCTCGAGCTCCTTAATCTCGAACTTTTCTTTGTGCTCGAACTTTTCCTTGTGCTCGAACTTTTCGGGTTTCTCTTTGTGCTCGAGCTTTTCCGGCTTTTCTTTGTGTTCGTGCTTTTCCGGCTTTTCCTTGTGCTCGATCTTCTCGGGCTTTTCCTTGTGTTCGATCTTTTCGGGCTTTTCCTTGTGCTCGATCTTCTCGATCTTTTCCTTGATCTCGATCTTCTCTTTGGCTTCGATCTTCTCGATCTTGGCCAACTTCTCGATCTGACCACTGGTCTTCAACGCACTCGCCGCCACGTTCGGCTTGGCTGCCTCGTCGGGCATGACTGGGTCTCCGGAGTTGCGATGGGATGTGGCGCCCCGCCCTCCTGCGACCATATGTTGCAGGCTGAGAAAAGCAAACAGAAGTTGGATAGGCTCCGCTTGTTGTGATCAAGGCGCGCTCGCGATTCGGAAGACCCGGCCCTCGCGGTTCCGGCCGATTTTGGCTCGCGGGCTACTGGAAGATCACCGTGCGCCGGCCGTTGAGCAGCACGCGGTGCTCGGCGTGCCACTTGACCGCGCGGGCCAGCACCAGCGCTTCGACGTCACGGCCCACCGCCACGTAGTCGTCGACCGAGAGGCTGTGGCTGACGCGCTCAACGCCCTGCTCGATGATCGGCCCCTCATCGAGGTCCTCGGTCACGTAGTGCGCGGTGGCGCCGATCAGCTTCACGCCCCGCTCGTGGGCGCGGTGGTAGGGCCGGGCGCCGACGAAGCTCGGCAGGAACGAGTGATGGATGTTGATGATGCGACCGACTTGGCGCGCGCAGAACTCGGGCGACAAGATCTGCATGTAGCGCGCGAGGACGATCAACTCGATCCCGTAGCCGGCGAGCAGGGTCTCGAGCGCGCCCTCCTGCGCCCGCTTGGTCGCAGGCGTGACCGGCAGCCAATGGAACGGCAGGCCGGCCGACCCCACGAGGTCCTCGAAGTCGCGATGGTTCGAGACCACGGCCTTCACTTCCACCGGCAGCGCCCCGATGCGCCAACGGAAGAGCAGATCGTTCAGGCAATGGCCGAGGCGGGACACCATGATCACAGTCGGCGTCCTGACGCCGGCGTCGAAGAACCTGGCTTCCATCCCGTACATGGCCGCCACCGGCGCGAAGCCGGCGGTGAGCGTGTCGAGCCCGCGCCCCTCGGTGGACTCGAACACCGTTCGCAGGAAGAAGCGCCCGTTCTCTGGGTCGCCGTGCTGGGCGCTTTCGAGGATGTTGCAGGCGTTCTCGACCAGAAAGCGCGAGACGTCGGCGACGATCCCGATGCGGTCGGCGCACGACAGGGTGAGCACGTAGCTCGGCGCCGGGCCGACGTTTCCTCCGGGCGCGCTCATAGGCGCGGTCAGCCGCGAAGGCGCGCGGCAAGTCGCGCGACGCGCTCGCCCAGGGCTTCGGCCGCGGCGATGTCGCCGGCGCCCGGCGCTTCCTCCGGGCTGGCGTCGGCCGGCGCGATCGCGAACACGCCCGACGATCCGCCCGACCAGTTGATGTCGGCCGGACCGTGCGCCTTGGCGTTCGAGGGAAGCAGGCCGGCGCCCACCCAGATCTGCCCGTGCTGCTGCGAGAACGTCCAGAAGTACTGAATAGTCGAGAACTTGTCGCCGTTGGTCGCCGCCGAGACCGTAAAGCCGGCTGCAACCTTGTCTTTCCAGCTCTGGCTCAACCAGAGGCGCGAGCTCGCCTCGGCGACCTTTTTGAACTGCCAGGCCGGTCCGCCCATGTAGGTCGGCGACCCGTAGACGATCGCATCGGCCTCGCCGAGCGCAGCCCACGCCTCGTCAGGCAGCTCGCCGGCCTCGGAGATGCGATGGACCCGCACGTCCGCCCCGGGGACCGATCCGGCGCCGCGTTCGACCGCCTCGGCCACCTTCGCCGCGTGGCCATAGCCGCTGAAGTAGAGAACGCTGATCCTGCTCACGGACTGGCTTCCGACACTGGCGCCCCTCGATTTGTGGACAAGGCTGACCCCGCTCGGCTAGGTTTTCGCTTTCCGGACAGCGAGCGGCGAATAGTGAAGTGAAAGACACCGATTCCCGGCACGTCGACACCGAGTATCTCGCAACGCTCGAGCGGGGGCTCTCGGTGCTGCGCGCGTTCGGCCGCGACACGCCGCAGATGACGCTGAGCGAGGTGGCGCAGCGTACTGACCTTTCGCCTGCGGCGGCGCGACGGTGCCTGAACACGCTGGTGCGGCTGGGCTACGTCGCCAAGCACCACCGGCAGTTCCTGCTGCGGCCTGAGGTGATGAGCTTCGCCTCGGCCTACCTCGACTCGATGAGCCTTGGCGAGCTCGTGCGTCCGCACCTGCAGGCGGTGCGCGACGTCACCGGCGACAGCTCCTCGCTCGCGGTCCTGAGCGGACAGGACGTGCTCTACCTGGTGCACGTGTCGACAAACCGGATGGTGCGGCTGGCCGCGGGCGTGGGGACCCGCTTTCCCGCCTATGCGACCTCGCTCGGCCGCGCCATCCTGGCGTTCGAGACCCCGGCGGTGCGCGAGGCCTACCTCGACGAAGCGGAGTTCACCGCGTTCACCGCCCATACGGTCACGACCCGCGAGGGCCTCGCCGCGGTGCTGGAGCGCGTGCGGGCCGACGGGTTCGCGGCGACCAAGGACGAGCTCGACTACGGTCTGATCTCCATCGCCACGCCGATCCTGGACGGCAGCGGCCGGGCGGTGGCCGCGATCAACTGCTCGACCTCCACCTCGCGCGTGACGATGGAGGAACTGGTGGAGTCGCGGCTGCCGGCGCTGAGGAACGCCAGGCGCCACATCGAAGGCGCGCTCCGTCGCCAGACCTTCCTGCTCCGCTCGATCCACCCGGACTGACGCGACCTCAGAACCTGACCTTGACGTCGACGCCGAGGCTGCGCGGCTGGCCTTTGAACAGGAACCCGCCAGTCGAATACTCTGTGTTGTAGATCTTGTTGAACAGGTTCTTCGACCAGAACATCACTTCCCAGGTCTTGTTCTGGAAGCCGGTGCGCAGGTCGAACAGGTTGACCGGATCGCGGGCGATCGGATTCGGCTCGCCGGCGGCGGGCACCGGGATCACGAACGTCGTCGGCCCGATCAGGTTGTCGTCGATGCGCAGGACGTAGTCCCAGTCGTTGTAGACGTTGTGCCTGTACTGCAGCGCCGCGTTCAGGGTGTAGTCCGACACCAGCGGGGCCTTGGAGCCGACGACGAGGGCGCTGGACGCGCCTGGGAACGCCTCGATGCGGCTGTGGGTGTAGCCGAAGCCGAGGTCGGCGGTGAGCTCGCTGGTGATGCGGGCGGTGGCGTCGAGGTCGAAGCCGACAAAGCGGGTCGTCTTGATGTTGCCGAGGTTCTGCGTCGAGTTCGAGGCCAGGAACACGAAGTAGTAGTCGCCGTGGTCCAGCGAGGTCCAGACGCTGCCGTTGAACGCGACGCGGCGGTCGAACAGCCGGCTCTTGAAGCCCGCCTCGAAGGTCGTCGAGGTCTCGGCGTCGAACTGGTCGCCGACGTTGTCGAAGCCCGCGGCCTTCGCCGCGGTGGCGACGCCCACTTGGTTGAAGCCGCCGCTGCGGAAGCCGCGGCTGTAGCTGCCGTAGATGTTGAAGTCGTCGTTGAACTGGTACTTCAGCACGACCTGGGGCTCGAACGCGGTCCAGGTGTGGGCGCGCGAGGAGCCGAACGTGGCCGGAATGCCGGCGGCGTTCAGGTAGGCCTGCGGCGTCTCGGTGGTGTTGCGCCGGTGGTCGCTGTCGTAGCGCGCGTTAAGCGACAGCTCCAGATGGTCGGTGATGTCGGTGGTGGTGTCGAAGTACATCGCCCAGGCGAACTGGTGCTGCCGGTCGGCCAGGAACGAGATCTGACCCTGCGGCACGAAGGTGAACGGCACCGGCGTGGTCGGCTGGTAGAACACCGGAACCACGCCCTCGTCGGCCACGTCGAACATGTTGCCGGTCGAGATGAAGCGGCTGGTCGAATAGATCTCGCCGCCGGCGATCCAGCGGAAGCGCTGGTTCTCAGGCGAGGTCAGCCGGATTTCCTGGGTGAAGGTGCCGACGGTGAGGAACTGGCTCTGGTCGAAGTCGAAGGCGATGCGGCTCTTGCCGAATGGATCGAACGGATAGCCGTCCCCCGTCAGGATCTCCCAGACGGTGCTGTAGCCGGTGATCGAACTCAGCGTGCCGACCGGCGTGTTGTAGGTGAGCTTGAGCGCGGCGTCGTAGATCCAGCGGTGGTCCTCGCCGGAGTTGTTGAGGTTGATCGGCTGGGCCGTGAAGTTCGGGTTGTTGAAGTTTGGCGAGCCGAAGTTCGGCACCGTGTAGTAGAGGCCCCGGGTCTTCAGGAGGTCGGTCGAAAGGCGCAGGTCAGCCGTGAAGTCGTTGTTGGGCTGGTAGACCAGCGTCAGGCGCGCGCTGAGGTCGTTGACCGGATCGGCGTTGGGCTTCGCTGACCGGTCGACGGTGTCTACGTTGCGCAGGTGCCCGTCGGTGTTGAAGTAGTTGACCGCGACCCGAACCTTGAGCTGGTCGGTGAGCGGTCCGCTGGTCGAGGCCGCCACGCGAAAGCCGGGGCCGTCCTCGTAGCCCGCTAGCGCCTGGCTTTCCCAATGATCGGTCGGCTGCTGGGTGGTGATGATGATCGCGCCGCCGATCGCGTTTCGGCCGTAAATGGCGCCCTGTGGCCCCTTCAGGACTTCGATCTCTGAGATGTCGAGCAGCGACTGGTTGAACTGGGCCGGCTGGGTCATCGGCACCCCGTCGACGATGATCGCGGCAGACGGCTCGCTGTTGCGGGCCTGCGAGATGCCGCGCATGACGAGGAAGCTGGTCCCAGCGTTCTGAGTGGCGATGAAGGTGACGTTGGGCACCGCGCTCAGGAAGTCCGCCGGGTTGCGGACGCCCTTCGATTGGATGTCCGCCGCGGTGAACGCGGTCACCTGAGCCGGAACCCTCTCGATCTGCTCGTTCCGCTCGCGGGCGGTGACGATCACCTCGCCGACGGCGGTGGTGGTGGCGGGTGCGGTCGTGGGATCGGCGGCCCAGGCCCGTCCCGCTGAGGCGAGCAGGGCGGCGCATCCGGCCCCGGCCATCAGGATAGCGGTCAGCGCCCGTGCGGGCCCATGTACGCCGGACATCGTGTTCCCCCCGTTTGTCGACCTCGGCGCTGGCCGGAACCACGCCGCTCGCAGCCGCGAGACGCGTGTGGTTCGGGCAGGCCCGGCCGTTGAGAAAGCGTATTGTTTTCGCTATTTGTGGTCAACTTCGGTATTCGAAATTGCACCGTCTGTTGCAGCCGGGCGACGCGGTCGCCAGGCCGGCGATGGATCATCCGGGCGATTGTGCTCTCCGAGCGTGGGCGGCGCGGCGACCTCGGTGATCGGCTCGCCGTCGAACTGGGCCGGATAGCGAACGGTGCGGAAGCGCCCCATCTCGGGGTGCATGGCCTCGGTCAGCAGTTGCAGGTGTTGCGCCTGAGGGTCGGCCAGGGCCTCGGTGGAGTCGTAGACCGCCGCGTGCGGCACCTCGAGCGCGCGCAGCCGGTCGCACCAGTCGGCGCGGGGCCGGGTCTTGAAGATCGGGGCCATGAGCGCGATCAGATCTTCCTGGTGGGCGATGCGCGCCGCGCGGTCGGCGAACCGCGGGTCCTCGAACAGGGTCGGACGTCCGATCGCCTCGGCGAGGCCCTCCCAGAACTTCTCCGGCGACGACATGTGCAGCGCGATCCACTTCGCGTCGGCGCACTCGAACACGTAGGACTGCGACACGCTGGGCCGGCTGTAGGGTCCCATCACCTCGCCGACCGCGAAGTAGTGAGTGAAGTCGTCGAGATTGAAGTGGCACATCGCCTCGAGCATCGAGACGTCGATGCGGCGGCCGACCCCGGTCGCCTGGCGTTCGTGCAAGGCGCCCAGGATCGAGAGCGCGGCGTAGAAACCGGTGACGGCGTCGGCGATCGCGGGTCCGACCACGCGCGGATTGGCCGGGTTGATCAGGAGCCGCAGCCAGCCGCTGGCCGCCTGGGCGACGGTGTCGTAAGCGGGCCGGTCAGCGTCGGGTCCGTCGGGGCCGAAGCCGGAGATGGCGCAGTAGACGAGCCGCCGGTTAAGCCCGTGCAGCCGCGCGCACCCGACGCCCAGTCCCTCGGCGACGCCCGGCCGGAAATTCTGGATGAACACGTCGGCGCCGGCCAAGAGCTCGTCGAATACCGCCAGGTCCTGTGGCTGCTTGGTGTCGAGCGCGACGCTGCGTTTGTTGCGGTTGTAGGTTTGAAAGTGGGGGCTGTAGAGGCCGCCCTGGAACGCCCGGAACGGATCCCCCGCGCCCGGCCGCTCGACCTTGATCACGTCGGCGCCCATGTCGGCCAGCAGCATCGAAGCCGCCGGCCCGGTGATGAAGGCGCCCATCTCGAGCACGCGCAGACCTTCGAGGACCTTGGCCATTGACTCTCCGCGGCGGCGCGACGCCACGCGTGGATCAAGACAGCGCGGGCGACACGGGAAGACTGGCCAGTTCGATTTGCGAAGTCAATTTCGTTATTTGGAGTTTCTAGCGGAGCGTCTATAGGGTGAATTGGCGGGCGCGCAGACGCCCAGTGCGTGGGGACGACAGGGAACACCAGGGTAATATGCGGATCGGAAAACAGGACGCCCCCTACACCGCCATCTCAACCTCGGACGCCGCCTCGATCACGGTCAGAGGCCGCGATCTCTGCCACGAGCTGATTGGGAAGATCGACTTCGCCGACTACTTCTTCCTGATGCTGATGGGCGAGCCGCCCACGAAGACCCAAAGCTTCTTCGTCAACGCGCTGCTGGTCGCGATCGCCGAGCACGGACTGGTGCCGAGCGTGCAGGCGGCGCGCATGACGCTGGCCGCGGCGCCCGAGGCAATCCAGGGGGCGGTGGCGGCGGGACTGCTGGGCTCGGGCTCGGTGGTGCTCGGCAGCGCCGAGACGGCCGGGTATTTCCTGCACGGCCTGGTCGAGGCCTCGAAGGACGCCGATCCGCGCGCCGTGGCGTTGGAGCGGATCAAGCAGATGAAGGCCACGAAGACCGCGATCCCGGGCTTCGGACATCCGCAACACGCGGGGGGCGACCCGCGCGCCAACGTTCTGCTGCAGCTGGCGCGTGAGAAGGGGATCGGCGACGGGCCCTATATCCGCATGCTCTACACGGTGGCCGACGTGCTGCCCGAGGGCCTCGGCCGACCGCTGCCGATCAACATCAACGGCGCCATCCCCGCGATCCTGCTCGAGATCGGCTTTCCGGTGTCAGCCACCAAAGGCATCTCGATCCTCGCCCGCACGGCCGGCCTGCTGGCCCACCTGCAGGAGGAGACGGTCCGCTCGATCGGCTTCGTGATGTCGAACGCCGCCGCCGAGGCGATCAGCTACGACGGCGACGCGACGGAGGGCTGAGGCGATGCCGACGGGCGCCGGCCGGTTCCTGACGACGCACACCGGCAGCCTGCCCAGGCCCGAGGACCTGGTGCGGATCATGTTCGCCAAGGAAGAGGGCGTACCGGTCGACGCCGCCGCCCTCGCCGAGCATGTGCGCGCCGCCGTGAACGAGATGGTGAGCCGCCAGGTCGGCGCCGGCATCGACATCATCAACGACGGCGAGATGTCGAAGCCGAGCTACGCCACCTATGTCAAGGACCGGCTGAGCGGCTTCGGCGGCTCGGGCGGCAGCTACACCTTCCAGGACCTCGTGGACTTTCCCGAGGTGGCCGAACGCGTCGCCGCCAATCCGGGACGGAAGGTGCGCCGCGCGCCCGCCTGCAACGGGCCGGTCGCGGTGACCGACACGGTCTCGCCGAAGGTCGACGTCGACACGCTGAACGCCGCGCCGGACGCCGCCAAGGCGGCCGGAAAGTTCTCCAGCGCGGCTTCGCCAGGGGTGATCTCGCTCTTCTTCCGCAACGAGTACTACGACGACTTCCGCGACTACCTGTTCGCGATCGCCGAGGCGATGCGGTTCGAGTACGAAACGGTGGCCGCCGGCGGGCTGACGCTGCAGCTCGACTGCCCGGACCTCGCGATGGGCCGCCACGTGCAGTATGCGGACCTCAGCCTCAACGAGTTCCGCGAGCGGATGCGCCTGCACATCGCCGCGCTGAACCATGCGGTGCGCAACATCCCCGCCGAACAGCTGCGCATGCACATGTGCTGGGGCAACTATCCCGGACCCCACCACTGCGACGTGCCGTTCGCCGACATCGTCGACGTGCTGGCCGAGGCCAAGCCGTCGGCGATCCTGTTCGAGGCGGCCAATCCGCGCCACGCGCACGAGTGGCAGATGTTCGAGACCATCAAGCCCCCCGGCGGCAAGACCCTGGTTCCGGGCGTGATCGAGTGCCAGTCTCACTACATCGAGCACCCAGAGCTGGTCGCCCAGCGGATCGGCCGCTACGCGAACCTGGTCGGGCGCGACAACGTCATGGCCGGCGTCGACTGCGGCTTCAGCATCCACGTCGGCCAGGGCGGCGTCGACCCGAAGGTCGTCTGGGCCAAGCTGGCAGCGCTGGCCGAGGGCGCCCGGATCGCGTCGGCGCGATTCTGGTGAAGTATTGGGAGGAGAGGACGCGATGACCGCGACACTGCCGAGCCGTTTGCACCATACGGCCTACGTGACCAAGGACATGGAGGCCACGCGCAGGTTCTACGAGGACGTGATCGGCCTGCCGCTGGTCGCCACGTGGAGCGAGTCCGACGAGCTGTTCGGCGCGGTGCGCACCTACTGCCACTGCTTCTTCGGCCTCGGCGACGGCGGCGCGCTGGCGTTCTTCCAGTTCGAGAAGCCGGAGGACCAGGCGCAGTTCGGGCCGGCGATGCCGTTCACGCCGTTCCACCACATCGCGCTCAACGTCGATGCGGAGACGCAGGACGCGATCGAGGCGCGGATCAAAGCGGCGGGCTACAAGGAGCCGGAGCACTTCGTGCTCGAGCACGGCTACTGCCGCTCGGTCTACGTGACCGACCCGAACGGCATGATCGTGGAGTTCACGCGCGACGCCCCGAACGCCGCCACGATCAACGCCGAGCGCCGGACCAAGGCGCACGAGGAGCTGAAGCGCTGGCTCGCCGGCGACCACGCTTCGAACAACGTCTATCGCTGACCTCGCCGGGGACTCCCATGCTGTTTCCCACGTCCCTCGTCGGCTCTTATCCGCAACCGGACTGGCTGATCGACCGCCCGAAGCTGGCCGGCCGGTTTCCGCCCCGGGTGCGGGCCCGCGAGCTTTGGCGGGTCGCGCCCGAGTGGCTCGAGCAGGCGCAGGACGACGCGACGCTGCTGGCGATCCGCGACCAGGAGCGTGCGGGCCTCGACATCATCACCGACGGCGAGATGCGCCGCGAGAGCTACTCCAACCGCTTCGCCAACGCCCTCGACGGCGTCGACCTCGACAACCCCGGCACGGCGCTCGACCGCAGCGGCCATCCGAACCCGGTGCCTCGGGTCACCGGCAAGATCCGCCGCCGCCACGCCGTCGAGACCCGCGACGTCGCCTTCCTGCGCGCGAACACCGACCGGAAGATCAAGATCACCGTGCCCGGCCCGTTCACGATGGCCCAGCAGGCGCAGAACGACTTCTACGCCTCGGAGCGGGAGATGGCGCTCGACTACGCCGCCGCCGTCAACGCCGAGATCAAGGACCTGTTCGCCGCCGGCGCCGACTACGTGCAGCTCGACGAGCCCTATATGCAGGCGCGGCCGGAGAAGGCGCGCGAATACGGCGTCGAGGCGCTGAACGCGGCGCTCGACGGCGTCGCTGGGCCGACCGCGGTGCACATCTGCTTCGGCTACGCGGCGATCATCCACGAGCGCCCGGCCGGCTACTCGTTCCTGCCGGAGCTGGCCGGCTGCGCCGCCTGCCAGGTCTCGATCGAGACCGCGCAGTCGAACCTCGACACCCAGGTGCTGGAGTCGCTGCGCGGCAAGACGATCATCCTCGGCGTGATCGACCTTTCGACGCACGAAGTGGAGACCGCCGAGACCGTGGCCGCGCGCATCGCCCGCGCCCTGCCCCACGTCGACGCCGACAAGGTGATCGTCGCCCCCGACTGCGGCATGAAGTACCTCCCGCGCGACTCGGCGTTCGGCAAGATGCGCGCGATGGTCGATGGCGCGGCGCTGGCCCGCGCGGCGGTCGCTTAGGCCGCGCGCCAGGCGCCGGGGCTCACGCCCATCTCGCGCTTGAACGCACGGCTGAACGCGGCCTCGCTCTCGTAGCCGACGGCCTCGGCGATGCGGGCCAGCGGATCGCGGCTGGACTTCAGGCGCTCGCAGGCGAGCTGGATGCGCCAGCCAATCAGGTACTCGATCGGCGGCTTGCCGACGGACTGGTTGAACCGCTCGGTCAACACGCTGCGGGAGGCCCCGGCCTCGCCGGCCAGGTCGTCGATCGTCCACCGCCGCGTCGGCTCCTGATGCAGCAGCCAGATCGCCTTGGCGACGGTCTGGTCGCGCATGGCGGCCAGCACGCCCACGGCGGTCGGAGGCAATTTCTCGGCGTGTCGGCGGACAACCTCGACGAACAGCAGCTCCATCAGCCGCCCGAGCACGAACGGGGCGCCAGGCGCGGCGCTCTCGACCTGGCGCAGGATCTCGGCCGCCGTCACCGTTAGCAGGCTGGAGACGGGGTCTGCCTCGGCGCGCTCGACCAGCAGCGGCGGGAGCGAGCGGAACAGCGGCGCCGTCATGAGCTCGGCGGACTCCAGGAACCCGCAGACGATCCGGGTGGCATCGCCCCCGCCGCCGAGGCTGACGCTCCCGACTCCGTTGATCGGCCCCTCATGCACATGGTCGGGCGCGAACCCGAAGCTTTCGGGTTCGCCGTTCCAGATCTTGTGCGCGGCGGTGAAGGGCACCAGCACGATGTCGCCCTTGCTCAGCTCGCAGGTCTCGCCGTCGGCGGTCTCGAGCCGGCAGGCGCCCTCTGCCACGAGGTGGAAGACGCTGACGTGCCGGAGCCGCGCCATCTGATCCTGCGCGTCCCAGCGCGCCGGACTGATGATGCCGAACGGGGTCGTGAACTGCCCGTCCATGAACACGCCGCCCGTCAGCCGCAGCGCCCGCAGCAGCTCCGACAGCACATCAGGCTGATCGGCAATCGTTCCCGGCGTTGCGGTCATGGCGGGGGCGCGAAGGTTCCGGCACGAGCAGGCCTACGCTGAACGGCCGTCGCAAGCGAGTCAGTCAGCAACCCGACAAGGAAGAAAGCCATGAACGCTATCACCATCGAACGAAAGACGACGCGCAACGCCGACTGGCGCGAGCGGCTGAAGAAAGTTGAAGATCAGATAGAAACCTTCGGCCTCGAATGCGATCTGACCGGGACGTTCGTGTCGAGGAACCTCGAAATCCTGGAAGACCTGGGCTTCTTCGCCCTGGGCGTCCCCAGCGACCTGGGCGGCGGCGGGGCCTCCTACCCGGAAGTCGCCGCGATGCTGCGGGCGGTGGGACGGCTCGACGGATCGACGGCGCTCACGCTCTCCATGCACACCCACCAGGTGATGGTCGCCGAATGGAAGCGCCGCGTTCAGTCGGCGCCCACCGAGGGAGTGCTGAAGAAGGTCGCGGGCGAGCACCTGCGGATCGTTTCCAGCGGCGGGTCCGACTGGCTGCCCGGCTCCGGCCGCGCGGAAAAGGTGGAGGGCGGCTACCGGATCTACGCCCGTAAGGTCTTCTCGTCCGGCGCCCCCGCCGGCGACGTCATGAACACCAGTGCGATCTACCAGGACGAGGAAGCGGGCCCGGTGGTCCTGCACTTCCCGCTGCCGATGAAGGCGCCCGGCGTGACGGTGCTCTCCAACTGGGACACGCTCGGCATGCGCGGCACCGCCTCGCAGGACGTGGAGATCGACGGCGTCTTCATTCCCGACTCGGCGATCGCCGCGACCCGCCCGCGCGGCAAGTGGCACCCGCTGTTCCACCTGATCAGCCTGATCGCGTTCCCGCTGATCTACTCGGTCTACGCCGGGATCGCCGACCGGGCGCGGGAGATCGCGCTCGAGAAGGCGGCCAAGCGGGTCCGTGACGACGCCGCGCTCATCGGCGTCGGCGAGCTGGAGAACACGCACGCAGCCATGGACCTGGCGATCGCGGCCATGGTCGAGCTGGGCTCGACCGCCACGCCGTCGCCCGAGACGACGCACCGGATCATGACGCTCCGCGGTCTGGTCGGGCGCTCGGCGATGGACGTCGGGTCGAAGGCGCTGGATGTGGCCGGCGGCGCGGGCTTCTTCTCGAACGCCGGACTGGAGCGCCGCTTCCGCGACCTGCAGGCCGCCCGCTCCCATCCCCTGCAGGACCGTCAGCAGCAGCTCTACGCCGGGCGGTTCGTCCTCGGGGCGGACATCGACGGCTAGGGCCCAACCAGGCGCCGCGGGGGCGCCAGTCGCGCGCCCTCGCGGCGCCCTCCCGCATCACCTCAGGCCTTTCGCGGCCCGGCCCAACCCGACCTATCTCAGAGGAGATTTCCCATGTCCGTTTACGTGATCGCCGACATCAAGGTGACCGATGACGAGTGGGTGCCGGAGTACGCCGCCCGAGTGCACAACCTCGTGCACAAACACGGCGGCAAGTACCTGGCGCGCAGCGCCAACGTGAGAACGCTCGAGGGCGAGCCCCTCGACACCAGTCTGATCGCGCTCCTGGTGTTCCCGGCGGCGGAGGCCGTCGAAGCCTTCGTCACCGATCCCCAGTACGCCCCGTTCGCGGAAGCCCGGCGGCGAGGCAGCGAGAGCCGCCTGCAGTTGATCGACGACACCGATCTGGCTGGAACGATCGCCTACCTGCCGAAAGGCGCATGACCGTCGCCGCATCGCTTCCGCGCCGGTTGCGACGCGGCGCTCCCAGACCGACCGCGGCGACCCGATCGCTCGGGGTGTCGCCCAGCCCTCCGAGACACGAAGAAAGACCAGTCCAATGAAACACTATCTGATCGAGCGGCAGATTCCGGGGGTGGGCGGCCTCAGCGCCGCCCAGTTCCAGGGCCTGGCCGCGACGTCGAACCTTGCGATCGCCAGGCTCTCCGGCCAGGCGCAATGGATCGAATCGTACATCGCCGCCAACAACACCTTCTGCGTCTATTTCGCCGAGAGCGCAGACGTGCTTCGCGAGCACTCGCGATTGGCGGGCTTTCCGATCACGCGGATCAACGAGATCGTCACCGTGATAGATCCGCTGACGGCCTGCCGCCCACTGCCTGTGGCCTTCGACGGGACGGTCGGTCGGAGCGCCGGGGCTGGGAGTTGAGAGGCCCAGCCCAGCCCGGCCTGGCGGCGACGTCTCCGGACCGATCCAAGCGGGACTTGCGAGAGCCGGTGGCGAGCCGCCGGCTCTCAGGAGGAGGTCCCCTTGTCATTGTCATTCGTCATGCATTGGACGACGGACAGCAGCGCCGCCCGCGCTCTGGCGTCCTCGATGCCTGCGAAGGCCGCGAGCAGCTTGATGGCCCCGGGCGTCGCCAGCTCGGCCGCGAGGCGCGTATCTTGTGAGACGTCGCGGTGCTCGCCCACCAGCGCCGACACGCTGGTGTCGAGAGCAGCGGCGATGGCGACCAGCCGGGAGGTCGGAACGCGATTGCGCCCGTTCTCATACTTCTGGACCTGCTGGAACGTGGTCCCGACGGTTCGGGCAAGTTCCGCCTGCGTCACGCCGATCGCCAGTCGCCGTCTGCGAATGCGGGCGCCCGCGGCGGCGTCAATCGGATCCGGTTTGCGCGCCATGCCTAGGGCCTCATCTCAGGCCATCAGCGCACCGACCCGAGGAGACCCACGGAAACGAGAGCCCCGGCGGCGCCAGGGCCTTCGGCGACCCGTGGAGTCACCGCTCAAGTCGCACAGCCGGTTGCCATCGAATGTTTCGACTTTGTTGCGATTCTGCGAAGAAATCGCAAAACGGCGACGCTTGCAAGCGTCGGGCGGATCGTCGCCGCATCGGTGGCGTCAGGTTACGGGCGGCCGGGCAGGCGCGAGAGCGACAGGCCGCGGCGAGGATCGCGCCCTCGCGGCCGTCACAGCACCAATGATAGCTAAATTGTTGAAAAGAAATGGCGCGCTCGGAGCGATTCGAACGCCCGACCCTCAGATTCGTAGTCTGATGCTCTATCCAGCTGAGCTACGAGCGCGCGCCGCCTTTCGGCGAGGGGCGGAACCTAGTCGGGCGAGGGTGAAACTTCAAGGCGCCCCGCTGTGCGTCGCGGCCGCCTTGTCGCGGGCGGCCTCGATGAGGTCGAGCCTGGCCTTGGCGAACCCCTGACGCACGTTGACGCCGTCGGCGCCGAACTCGATCAGCTCGTCGCCAGCCTCGGTGTAGCGAGGCCAGACCGGCCCGCCGGCGCTGTCCGGATCGCCGGTCTTGGCGAACGCGACCCAGTAGGCGTGCATCGCGTCGCTGACCTTCTGGTCGTCCGGCGTGGCGGCCGGGATGTCGCGTCCCCCGTAGCTGAGGGCCTGCTTGGGCAGGGTCTGGAACACGTAGGTGATCTCGGACCCGTGCGCGGCGCCGAAGGTGGCGGCGCGCGCCGCGGCCGGCACGTAGGAGAAGTGGTAGACGAAGGCGGGCAGCCCCTGCCGGGCCATCTGCCGCGCCAGGAAGCGGTCGGGCTCCGTGATCATGGTGTCGGTGGTCAGCTCGCGGGCGACCTCCGCCGGGGGCTGATCGCCGTAGGCGGCCTTCACCGCGGCCGGATCGCCGGCGCGGGCGATGACCGGATCGGGGAACTGCGCCACCTGCGGGAACAGGCTGGCCTCGTAGCTGTTGCCGCCTTCGAGGTAAGGGACATGCGCCTCGTCGCCCTTGGCGAACGCCTCGGCGATGCCGGAGTCGAGGATCTGGCCGTCCATGACCGGACCTGCGATGCCGGGATCGCTGAGGCCGCTGTAAGGCGCGTTGAGCACGTCGGCGGGCAGGGCCCGCAGGGCCGCTGCGGCCGCCGCGTCGTCGCCCTTGACGCCGTGCGCCTCGGCGAACGCCTGGCCGATCGCCTCGGCCGAGCGGGCGTCGCCCTTCAGTGCGCGCGGGGTGCTGCGGCCGAACCCGCTCTCGGCGATCGCCTTGGCGAACAGCCCCTTAGCCGCCGGCGAGACCATCAGGTAGTTCACCGAGATCGCTCCGGCGCTCTCGCCGAACATGGTGACGTTCTTGGGATCGCCTCCGAAAGCGGCGATGTTGGTCTTCACCCACCTGAGCGCCGCGATCTGGTCCATCAGGCCGTAGTTGGCGACAGCGCCCTTGCCGGCGTCGAGCGCGGGGTGGGCGAAGAAGCCGAAACGGCCGAGCCGGTAGTTGAAAGTGACCAGCACCACGCCGTCTCGGGCGAAGCTGGCGCCGTCATAGAACGGGAACGAGCCGGCGCCGTAGATGAAGGCGCCGCCGTAGATCCAGACCATCACCGGCAGCTTGTCCTTCGGCGTCGCGCCGGCCGGGCGCCAGACATTGAGCGTCAGGCAGTCCTCGCTCATCGGCCCGGGCGGCCCGCGGCGGCCCTGCATGCAGACCGGCCCGAACGCTTCGGCGGAGCGGACGCCCTTCCAGATCGGCGCCGGGCCCGGCGGCTTCCAGCGCAGATCGCCGACCGGCGGCGCGGCGAACGGGATGCCCTTGAAGCTCTCGACAACGCCCGACGTCACGCCTGCGACGTCGCCCTGCGCGGTATGGACCGGCGCAGCCAGCGCGGCGCCGATCACGAAGAAAGCCGCGACCGCCGCGAGCCCGAACGAGTTGCCCAGTCGCCCCATGCCGTTTCCTGCCCGATCAGCTTGGCCTTGCGCCAAGCCTAGCCGCGCCGGGCCGCGTCGGAAAGCTTGGCTTACGGGTTGGCGCGCTATTACAACGCCGACACACGCCCGCCTCCGTCGCGGGCGACGGAGGGTCGAGGATGCGGCGAGCGACGGCGGGGCTCGCGCTGGCGGCGGCGCTGGCGGCCAGCGTTGGCGCTCGAGCGCAGATCTTCGGCCATCATCCGCGACCGTCGCAGAGTCAGAGCGGGCCGCAGCAGATCGACTGCGGCATGGCGGCGGCCAATCCGGACGCCGGGATGGACCGCGCCTCGTGCGAGCAGATGAACCAGGCCGCCCTCGCCTACTACAACGCCCAGCACGATCCCTCGGCGGTGCGGCCCGGCGACGAGCAGATGAGCTGCGAGGACATCAAGGCTGAGTTCATGCGCCAGCCGGTGACGGCGCCGAACGCTCAGCACGTGGCCGCCGCGCAGGGCGCGACGACCGCCTACATGGCCGAGACGCACAAGCTGGAGGGAGAGGCGGCCGCCGCCAGCGCGGCGCTGAGCGCGCAGGCGGCCGCCGCGAGCGCGCTCTCGGTCGCCAATCCGCTGGCCGGCCGCGCCGCCGACCAGGTGGTCAACCAGGAGATCGAGGCGACGCAGCGGGCGCTGAACGCTCAGGCTCGCGCCGAGGCGACGCCCCTCGCGCGGAACATGAACTCGGCCACGGCGGCGGTCGTCGGCGACGCCAGCTCGCAGCTGCAGGACAATCCGCGCACCGCCCGGCTGGTCGCGCTGGCGAACGAGAAGCACTGCCGCGGCTGGTAGGCGCGGTTGCTCTGTTGGCGTCGGACGAAAATGGTCCGACACTGTCCTTCGCGAGGTCCTGCGGAGGCGGCTGGCCGCTCTGCGGGACTTCGACGAGCGGCGGCGAACCGGCGGGGACGGCGATGTTGACCCAGGCGCAGAACGAGATGCTGACCCGCACCGGGCCGGGGACGGCGATGGGGGCGTTGTTCCGACGCTTCTGGGTCCCGGTGCTGCTCTCGCGGGAGCTGGCGGAGCCCGACGGGCCGCCGGTGCGGGTGAGGGTCCTGGGCGAGGACCTCATCGCGTTCCGCGACAGCGCCGGGGGCGTGGGCCTGGTCGAGCCGCGCTGCCCGCATCGCGGCGCCAACCTGTTCTTCGGCCGTAACGAGGAAGGCGGGATCCGCTGCGCCTACCACGGCTGGAAGTTCGACGTGCAAGGCCAGTGCCTGGAGATCCCGACCCTGCCGAGAGATGCGCCGACCTACGAGCACCTGCGCGCCAGGGCCGGGATCGTCGCCTATCCGACGCGGGAGTGGGGAGAGTGCGTGTGGGCGTATCTCGGCCCGTCGGAGGAAGGCCTTCCGCCTCTGCCCGAGCTGGAATTCGCGCTCGTCGAGCCCTCGCAGCGCTACGTGTCCAAGAAGCTTCAGGAGTGCAATTGGGCGCAGTCGGCGGAAGGCGCGATCGACACCGCTCACTTCTCCTTCCTGCACGCGCCGGTCGGCGAGACCGCGATGGCGAGGCTGTCGCCCGGCTACGCCGAGCAGGTCCGCTGGATGCAGGTCGACGGGGCGCCGCGCTACACGGTGGTCGAGCACGAAGCGGGTCTGGTCCTCGCCGGCGCGCGCCATGCGAACGACGGGTACACCTACTGGCGCATCGCCCAGTACCTGATGCCCAACCACAGCCTCGCGCCCGGCGGCGTCGCTGGCCAGACCTACCATGGGCAGACCTGGGTCCCGATCGACGACACCAGCTGCTGGATCTTCACTTACAGCTGGAACCCTGAGCGGCCCCTGGGCGAGTCCGAGCGTGCGGCGTACGCCAAAGGCGCCGCCATCCACTCCGAGGTCGACGACCTCTACATGCCGCTGCGCCGGCGGGCCAACGACTATCTGATCGACCGCGCCTCGCAGAAGCATGAGAGCTTTACCGGCATCACCGGCATCTCCGAGCAGGACGCCGCCATTCAGGACAGTCAGGGCCTGATCCACGATCGAACGCGCGAGATGCTGGGGCCGACCGACCTCGGCGTATCGCGCTTTCGCGCGCTGATGCTCGGCGCCGCGCGAGAGCTTGCGACGGGGACGGCGCCGACATCGGCCGCCAACCCGGCAGCCTACCGCGTCCGCTCGGGCCTGATCGTCACGCCGGACGAGCTGGCGTTCGACGACGTGATGACGCGCCGCTTCGGCCACCCCCAGGGCCGGTTTGACCTGGTCGCGGAGCAGGCTGTGGCGGCGGAGTGAGGACGCGCCTCGCGCGCTATCCGCCGGGCGGGCGCCGGCCGGGCGGCCCCCCACGGCCGCGCCGGCGGCAGCCGCGAGCGCGACCGCGCCGCGCCTTGAACCGGCTAGCCTCGGAACGCGTCCTTGGCGGCGCGGACCGCGGCGAACGCCTCGTAGTCGGGGGCGCCGGCCTTGCCGACCTTGGCCGCCAGCAGCGGGGCGCGCAGGAACGGGTTGGTCGCCTTCTCGAGCGCGATCGTGGTCGGTACGGTCGGCTCGCCGCGCTCCCGGGCGGCGAACACCTCGGCCGCCCGGCCCCTCAGCGCCGCGCCGTCGTCGACGCTGAGCGCGAAGCGGGCGTTCGAGGCGGTGTACTCGTGCGCGCAATAGACCCGCGTCTCGTCCGGCAGCGCCGCCAGGCGCGAGAGCGAGGCCCACATCTGCTGCGGTTTGCCCTCGAACAGGCGTCCGCAGCCGAGCGCAAACAAGGTGTCGCCGACGAACGCGACCTTATCGGCGGCGTCGAAGTAGGCGATGTGGCCAAGCGTATGGCCGCCGGTCTCGATCACTTCGAACGTCGTCTCGCCGAGCGCGACCCGGTCGCCGCCGCCGACCGTGCGGTCGAGCGGGGCGATCCGCGTCACCTCGGCGGGTCCCACGATCTCGCAGCCCGTCGCCGCCTTGATCTCGGCGTTGCCGCCGGCGTGGTCGGGGTGCCAGTGCGTGTTGAAGATGAAGTCGAGGCCCCAGCCCGCGGCCTTCAGCTCGCCGAGGATCGCGCTCGCCTCGGGCGTGTCGATGCAGGCGGTCTTGCCGCTCGCGTCGTCGCGGATCAGGAAACCGTAATTGTCGGAAAGGCACGGGAACTGGCGGACGGTGAGGGTCATGGGCTACTCCCTGGCGCGCTCTACTTAATGCGGACCGTCGCCGTTCGGGAGCCTCGATGCGTCGTGATGTGCTGGACTTGCGCGAATTCTACGCCGGCCCGCTGGGCCAGGCGGCGCGTGAGATGGTCCGGCGTAAGGTCGCGGAGGCCTGGGGCGGACTTTCCGGGCTCGACGTGCTCGCGTTCGGCTACGCCACGCCGTTCCTGGACTCGCTGACCGCCGGCGCGCAGCGCGTGATCGCAGCGATGCCCGCGCAGCAGGGCGTCGAGGCCTGGCCGCTCGGGGCCAGGAACGCCGCTGCGCTGGTCGATGAGACCGCGCTGCCCTTCCCGAGCGCCCTGTTCGACCGCGTGCTGGCGGTGCACGCGCTCGAGGAAAGCGATGCGCCGCTGGCGCTGCTGACCGAGCTTGGCCGCGTGTTGGCCCCGGCCGGGCGGCTGATCCTGGTCGTCGCGTCGCGGCACGGCCTGTGGACCAACGCCGAGCAGAGCCCGTTCGGTCACGGCCGGCCGTTCTCGCGCCGGCAACTCGAGGCGCTGGTGCGCGAGGCCGAGCTGGAGCCGGCTGGCTGGACCCGCGCGCTCTACGCCCCGCCGTTCGGCTGGGCCGCGCGCTGGGCCGAGGGATTCGAGCAGGTCGGGGCCCGGCTCTGGTCGCCGCTCGCGGGCCTGATCCTGATGGAGGCGCAGAAGCAGACGCTGGCCGTGCGGGCGATTCCGGTGCGACGGCCTGCGCGGGTCTTCGCGCCCGGCGCGCTGCGTCCGGCCTGAAGGCAACACCCGGCGCCCGTTCCTTGGGCGGATGGTTCGGGCGGCCTTGGCGGGGCTTTTGGGCGGCCGCGAATACGCCTACATCCGGATGACGGGCGCCGCCCTCGGCGCCCGCAAGGGCCCGCCGCATGAAGATGATCGTCGCCGTGATCAAGCCCAGCCGTCTCGACGCGGTGCTGGAAGCCGTCACCGAGGCCGGCGCGTCGGGGCTCACCGTCACCGAAGTGCGCGGCTACGGCCGCCAGAAGGGCAAGACCGAGGTCTACCGCGGCGCGGAATACGAGGTGAAGCTGCTGCCCAAGGTAAAGCTCGAGATCGCCGTCTCGGACGACATGACGGTCGGCGTCGTCGAGGCGGTCCAGCGCTCGGCCAACACCGGCAAGATCGGCGACGGCAAGATCTTCGTCATGGACCTCGAGACCGCGATCCGCATCCGCACCGGCGAGCGCGACACCGCCGCAATCGCCGGATAGCGACGGCGCGGCGCGCGCGTCCGTTGACGCCGCCGAGGGCTATCCTCCGAACTTCACTCCCGTGAGCCGCTCCGAGGCCTCCCAGAGCTGGCGCGCGAGTTCGGGGTCGCGGGCGGCGCGGCCGAGGCGCGCCGGCGCGGGCGGGCCGACGAGCTCGAACAGGCGGCCAGGCCCCCAGTAACTTGCCGGCCCGGCGTCGGGCGCGGTCGCGGCGTAGAGTTGCGGCAGCGCGCCGTCGGCCGCCGACTGGCTGCCCCAGGGCGCGATCAGCACCGAGCCGAGGCGCGCGGCGAGCGAGTCCGCGCCCGGCCCGTTGGCGATCAGCTCGGTGCGCGCATAGCCCGGGTGGGCGGCGTTGCTGACGATGCCCCAGCCGCCGGCGTCGCTGCGGCGCTGCAGCTCGAATGCGAAGAGCAGGTTGGCGAGCTTGGAGGCGCCATAGGCAGCCGTCGGGCGGTAGCGGCGCGTCTGCTGCAGGTCGTCGAAGTCGAGACGCCCGACGTAGTGCGCGGCGCTGCTGACCGTCGTCACGCGCGGCGTCGCGGCGGCCCGCAGCAGCGGAAGCAACCACCCGGTCAGCGCGAAGTGGCCGAGGTGGTTGGTGCCGAACTGCAGCTCGAAACCGTCGGCGGTGGTCTGCCGGCGGGGCGGCGTCATCACGCCGGCGTTGTTGACGAGCAGGTCGATCGGCGCGCCGTCGGCCAGACGCTGCTCTGCAAACGCGGCGATGCTGTCGAGGCTCGCCAGATCGAGCTCCTGGAAGGCGACCTTGGCGGCGGGGTGCTGGTTGAGGATGCGCACCGCCGCCTCGCGGCCCTTGCGCGCGCTGCGCCCGGCGATGACGACGTCGGCGCCGGCCGCGGCGAGCGCACGCGCGGTTTCGTAGCCCAGCCCGCCGGTTCCGGTGACGACGGCGCGGCGGCCGTTCTGCGGCGGCACGTCGGCGTGGGACCACATCGTTCGCACCCCTTTCCCAGGCAGGCTCGACCGACTTCCGCCTAAATCAAGACTATGGAACGCGTTTGGCGACGAAACTCGCCGGACTTCTGTCAGCCGAACAAGTCGGTTCGCCTCTTGGGCGCCGTGGGATCGGCCGCGCGAGCGCCCGAGCGGCTCAGCAGGAACAGCGCCGACTCCGCGCGCCAGTTCTCGATCGGCCGCTTCGGATCGATCGGCCGCGCCGGCTTGCCGTTCGCGAGCGCCGCGCAGGCGTCGATGCGAACGCCGAGGTCGTCGCAGAGCGCGGTGAAGTCGCGCACCGTGCAGAGGTGGATATTGGCCGTGCTCCACCAGGGCTCGGGCAGGGCGTGCGTCACCGGCATGCGGCCGTGGCTGACGAGATCGAACCGGGCCTTCCAGTGGCCGAAGTTCGGCAAGGAGACGATCGCCCGCTCGGCGATGCGCAGCAACTCGGCGAGCACGTGGCGGGGCTGGCGCACCTGCGGCAGCGTCTGCGAGAGCACCGCGTAGTCGAAGGCGTGGGTCGGGAAGTCGTCGAGGTCGTCGTCGGCGTCGCCCTGGACCACCGCGAGGCCCCGCGCCAGGCAGGCCGAGACGCCTTCGGGACTGATCTCGAGCCCCCGTCCCTCGACGCCCTTCTCGCGCGCCAGCAGCTCCAGCAGCTCGCCCTCCCCGCAACCGACGTCGAGCACGCGCGAGCCGGGCCGCACGAGACGCAGGATCTCGCGGAAGTCCTCTCGGACGACGCTCACCCGCAGCCCCGCGCCTGCGCCCCGGACCCAATGAAGCCGGCGAGCGCGGCGTGCAGCACGGGCTCGTCGAGCAGGAAGCCATCATGACCCTTGTCGGTCTCGATCTCGACGAAGCTGACCCGGGCCCCGGCCGCGTTGAGCGCGCGCACGATGTGGCGGCTCTCCGGCGTCGGATAAAGCCAGTCGGAGGTCAGCGAGAAGACGCAGAAGCGAACGTCGCGCGCCTTGCGGAACGTCTCGGCGAGGCTTCCCCCGTGGCTGGCGGCGAGGTCGAAATAGTCGAGCGCGCGGGTGATGTAGAGGTAGGAGTTGGCGTCGAAGCGGTCGACGAACGCCGCACCTTGGTGGCGCAGGTAGCTCTCGACCTGGAAGTCGGCGTCGAAGCCCCACGAGAGCCCGTCGCGCTGCAGCTCGCGCCCGAACTTGCGCTGCAGGGCGGCTTCCGAGAGGTAGGTGATGTGCGCGGCCATGCGGGCGACGCTGAGGCCCTTTTCCGGCCGCACGCCCAGGCGCGCATAGTCTCCGCCGCGCCACTCCGGATCGGCCATGATCGCCTGCCGCCCGACCTCGTGAAAGGCGATGTTCTGGGCCGAATGGCGCGCCGCAGCGGCGACGCAGACGGCCGAGAAGAGCCGCTCGGGATAGTCGGCCGCCCATTGCAGCACCTGCATGCCGCCCATCGAGCCGCCCACCACGGCGAACAGTTTGGCGATCCCAAGCGCCTCGATCAGCATCGCCTGGGCGCGGACCATGTCGGCGACGGTCACCACC
>DATKMZ010000169.1:0-15715 GCA_035541575.1 Caulobacteraceae bacterium
GGCAAGGCCTACGTCGCCTACATGCCGACCAACAAGGTGGTCGGCATCTCCAAGCTGGCGCGGGTGGTCGAGATTTTCTCGCGCCGCCTGCAGACCCAGGAGACGCTGACGCAGCAGATCGCGGACGCGATCACCGACAGCCTCAAGCCCGCGGGCGTCGCCGTGCTGATCGACGCCGAGCACCAGTGCATGACGACGCGGGGCGTGCACCACCGCCACGTCTCGACCATCACCACCCAGTTCGCCGGCGTCTTCCGCTCCGACAAGGAGCTGCAGAAGCGCTTCCTGGACTTCTGCAACCGGCGCTGAAGCTGCGTCCTTCGAGACGCCCGCCGCGCGCGGGCTCCTCAGGATGACGAAGATCGAGGCTCACCTCATCCGTCAGGGTGAGGAGCGCCGTCAGGCGCGTCTCGAACCACGCACGGTCTGACCGCTCCGCCAGGCCTCGGCTCCGAACCCGATGGTGCGGATCGGGTGGATGCTGGTGACCAGGACGAAGCTCAGCAGCATCAAGAGGCACCAGGCGCCGAGCTTCTGCGCCGGCACCATCGCCCAGCCGTGACGCTGCGCCGGGTAGATCCAGGCGCCGGCGAAGGTGCCGAGGTTCTCGGCGATCCAGATGAAGAGCGAGACGAGGCCCGCGCCCAGCAGCAGCGGCATCCGGCGCGGCTTGGTGTCGGAGGTGAAGCTGAAGCTCGTCCGCCAGAAGATCGCCGCCGACACCGCGAAGAGGCCGAGGCGGATGTCCGGCGCGAAGTGGTGGGTGAAGAAGTTGACGTAGGCGAGGATCGCCAACGTCCAGGTCGCCCAGCCCGGCGGGAAGCGCGCAAAGCGGATGTCGAAGAGGCGGATCGCCCGGGCCATGTAGCTGCCGATCGCCGCGTACATGAAGCCGGAGAAGAGCGGCACGCCGCCGATCCGCAGCACGCTGGGCTCCGGATAGATCCAGGATCCGTGCGCGGTCTTGAACAACTCCATCACCGTGCCGGTGATGTGGAAGACGAGGATCACCAGCGCCTCGTCCCAGCGCTCGAGCCGAGTGGCGAGCAGCAGCGCCTGGATCGCGACGGCGGCGGCGACGAGGGCGTCGTAGCGGGCGATCGGCGCGCCTTTCGGCCAGAAGACGTGCGTGCCGAGGATCAGCGCCAGCATCGCGCCGCCGAAGATCGAGGCCCAGGCCTGCCTGAGACCGAACAGCAGGAACTCGTAGGCGAGGGCGTTCGCCCGCGAGCGGGCGGCCCAGGGGCGCAGCGCCCGGTCCATCGCCGCGACGCGGCCCTTGATCCAGCCTTTCAGGTCCATCGTCTCGCCGTACTTTGCAATGCAAAGTATATCGCGGTTCGCCCGAGCGGCGCCATATTCGTTCGATGCCCGAGACGCTCTTTCCCACCGCCCTCGACGCGGCCGCGCTCGAACGGGGCGCGGCGCTGGCGCCCTCGTTCAACGGCGACGGCCTGATCGCGGCGATCCTGCAGCACGCCCAGACCGACGAGGTGCTTATGCTGGGCTGGATGAACGCCGAGGCTTTGCGGCGCACGCTGGACAGCGGCGAGGTCTGGTTCTTCAGCCGCGCGCGCCAGGAGCTCTGGCACAAGGGCGACACCAGCGGGCAGATCCAGCAGGTGGTCGAGATCCGGGTCGACTGCGACCAGGACGCGGTGCTGGTGAAGGTGCTGCCGCAGGGCGACGGCGGGGTCTGCCACGTCGGCTTCCGCTCGTGTTTCTACCGCATCTGGGAAGAGGGCCAGCTGGCGGAGCGGCCATGAGTCTCGAAGCCGCCCTGATCGCCTTCGTCGCCGCCGCGACGCTGGTGACGATCGCGCCGGGCCTCGATACGGCGATGGTGCTCCGCACCGCGGCGGTCGAGGGGCCGCGCCAGGCGGCGACGGCCGGGTTCGGGATCATCTGCGGGTGCCTGGCCTGGGGCGCCTCGGTGGCGCTCGGCCTGGGCATGCTGCTCGCGGCCTCGCAGCTCGCCTACGACGCGCTGAAGTGGGCGGGGTGCGCCTACCTGGTCTGGCTCGGACTCAAGCTGCTCGTGAAGCCGCGCTCGCGCTTCGAGCTTGCGACGCCGTCGGCGCGCGGGAACTGGTGGGCCAGAGGCTTCCTCAACAACCTGCTGAACCCGAAAGCCGGCGTCTTCTACGTCTCGTTCCTGCCCCAGTTCGTCCCTGCGCGCGTCGCGGCCGGGCCGTTCATGCTGCTGCTGGCGGCGATCCACGGGGTGCTGGGGGCGATCTGGTTCGTCCTGCTGATCTCGGCAACGACGCCGCTGAAGCGCTGGCTGCAGCGGCAGGCGGTGGTGCGCTGGATCGACCGCGTCACCGGCGCGGTGTTCGTGGGCTTCGGCGTGAGGCTGGCGCTTGATCGGCGCTGACGCCGGCGACGAGGACGACGACCTGATCGAAGGCGCCGGCCGCATGCTCGAGGCCAGGCTGGAGGCCGGCGTCGGCGGGCGGCTCGACCGCGCGCTGGCAGACGCCGTGCCGGCGCTCTCGCGCGCCCGGATCCAGGCGCTGCTGGCGGGAGGCGCGGTGACGTGCGACGGCGCCGTCGTCACCGATCCCGCCGCAAAGGCCGGCGCCGGCCGCTACCGCATCGACGTACCGCCGCCCGCCCCGGCGATCCCCCGGCCCGAGCCGATCCCGCTGACGGTACTGTTTGAGGACGCTCACCTGATCGTCGTCGACAAGCCCGCCGGCATGGCCGCGCACCCTGCGCCGGGCAGCGAGACGGGAACGCTGGTCAACGCGCTGCTCGCCCACTGCGGCGCGAGCCTCTCCGGGATCGGCGGCGTGGCGCGGCCGGGCATCGTGCACCGGCTCGACAAGGACACCTCCGGCGTGATGGTCGCCGCCAAGAGCGACGCCGCGCACCGGGGCCTCGCGGCGCTGTTCGAGCGGCACGACATCCAGCGGGCCTACCTGGCCCTGACCCGCGGCGCGCCGAAGGACCGGGCGGGCGTGGTCGCGACGCAGATCGGGCGCTCGCCACGCGACCGCAAGAAGATGGCGGTGGTCCGGACCGGCGGGCGCGAGGCGGTGACCCGCTACGAGGTGCTTCGCCGCTTCGGCCCCGAGGCGCGGCCGCTCGCGGCCAAGCTCGCCTGCCGGCTCGAGACCGGCCGCACCCATCAGATCCGGGTCCACCTCGCCCACATCGGCGCGCCGTGCCTGGGCGATCCGCTCTACGGCTCGGGCCCGCCGGCGCCGGCTGTCAGAGCGGCGATGGCCGACGCCGGCCTTGCACGCCAGGCGCTGCATGCGGCGGTGCTGGGTTTCGTCCACCCGATCACTGGCGAGGCGCTCCGCTTCGAGACCGATCCGCCGGACGACATGGCGCGTACTGAGGCGGCGCTCCAGCGTCTCTGAATTCAGCTTCTCTGAAAGCGGTCGCAGGAGTTCTGCCACTGCCAGTGGTCTTAAAAAACGCGCAACGAACGCCTATTTATCCAGTTGTCGGAGCAGGCCAAATTAGACCGCGGCCGCTCCTTGGGGATAATATCTGAATATGGCTGCTTCCGCCGCCCTTACCGTCATGTCGCCTGAAGGCGGCCTGTCACGCTATCTCTCCGAGATACGTAAGTTTCCGATGCTCGGAAAGGAAGAGGAGTTCATGCTCGCCAAGCGCTGGCGCGAGCACCAGGACTTCGATTCCGCCCGCCAGCTGGTCAACAGCCACCTGCGTCTCGTGGCCAAGATCGCGATGGGCTACCGCGGCTACGGCCTGCCGATCGAGGAGGTGATCTCGGAAGGCAACGTCGGACTGATGCAGGCGGTCAAGAAGTTCGAGCCCGACAAGGGCTTCCGCCTCGCCACCTACGCGATGTGGTGGATCCGCGCCTCGATCCAGGAATACATCCTGCGCTCGTGGAGCCTGGTGAAGATGGGCACCACGGCGGCGCAGAAGAAGCTGTTCTTCAACCTGCGCAAGGCCAAGAGCGAGATCTCCGCCCTCGAGGAAGGCGACCTGCGCCCCGAGCAGGTGCGCCAGATCGCGACCAAGCTCGGCGTGCTCGACGAGGAAGTGATCTCGATGAACCGGCGCCTTGCCGGTCCCGACGCCTCCCTGAACGCGCCGCTGCGCGCCGACAGCGAGAACGAGTGGCAGGACTGGCTCGCCGACGAGGACGCGGTCAGCCAGGAGACCCAGCTCGCCGAGTCGGAGGAGAAGTCGATCCGTATGGCCCTCCTGGAGGAGGCGATGACGGAGCTGACCGACCGCGAGCGGCACATCCTGACCGAGCGCCGGCTGAAGGACGATCCGACCACGCTCGAGGAGCTGGCCTCGCAATACGGCGTCAGTCGCGAGCGCGTGCGTCAGATCGAAGTGCGCGCGTTCGAGAAGCTGCAGAAGGCCATGCGCGCGGCCGCCGCCGAACGGCGCCTCGACGCGGCCTGACAGGCTCGACACCTGCGCCGCAGGCGGTTTTCAACGCAGAGGCGGCGCGGAGTCGCAGAGGGTCTCGGCAGGCCCAGCTCCTCTGCGCATCTTCAGCGCCACGGCCTTGGAATCTGTTGCGGCCTGCGCCGCTGGGAGCAGGCGATCGGGCGAGCGAGCCGCATGGACGCGAATAGGATGCGCCAGTAAACCCGCTGCGATGAGCATCGGCGTGTTCGATTCGGGGATCGGCGGGCTGACCGTGCTGCACGCCCTGGTCCGCGCGCTGCCCGAGGTCGACATCACCTACCTCGCCGACCAGGCGAACAGCCCTTACGGCGGCCGGCCGGGCGAGGAGATCGTCGATCTGACCCGCGCGGGTTGCGAGCGCCTGTTCGACGCTGGCTGCGACCTCGTGATCCTCGCCTGCAACACCGCCGCCGCGGTCGCCTTGCGGCGCCTGCAGCAGACCTGGCTGCCGGACTATCGCGCCAACCTCGGCCGGCCGGTGAACATCCTCGGCCTGATCGTGCCGACCATCGAGGCCGCGACCGGCCGGCCCTGGCACGAAGAGCTCGAGCGGCGCGAGGACAAGATCGAGAAGCTCGACATCCTCGGCATCTTCTCGACCCCGGCGACCGCCGCGAGCCGAGTCTACGAGATCGAGATCGCCAAGCGCAGCGATGCGGTCGCGGTCTTCTCCGAGCCCTGCCCGACGCTGGCCCGCCAGATCGAGGCCGGCGAGAGCGACGAAGCCTTGCGGCCAGTCGTCGAGGGCCACGTCGCAGCGCTGACCCGCCGTATCGGCCGGCCGCCCGACCGCGCGATCCTCGGCTGCACCCACTACGAGATCATCGCCGATCTCTTCCGCGCCGCGCTTCCGCCCGGCACGCCGCTGATCCATCAGCCGGACGCGACCGCCGCAGCGGTGCAGCGCTACCTGGCCCATCACCCGGAGTACGATCCGGGCCGCGGCGGCGCGCGGCGCTTCCTCACCACCGGCCGGGCCGGCCCGCAGAACGGCCTCGCAGAACGCTTCTGGGGCCGCTGCCTCTCGTTCGAACAGGCTTGATCGTTCGTTCAAGTCGCGCTTGGGTGAACGCTCCGGCGGAGGAGGGCGCTATGCGCGGACTTGGGGTGGCGGCGGCGGTTCTGGGGCTCGCGCTGGCGGGCGCGGCGCGGGCGGACGTCGTCGAGACGACCGCTTCGGGCTTCCAGGTGAAGGAGACGGCCGAGATAGCTGCGCCGGCGGCGAAGGTCTGGGCCGCGCTCGGCGACTTCGGCGCCTGGTGGAGCTCCGAGCACAGCTGGTCGCACGACGCGAAGAACTTCCAGCTGGAGCTGAAGCCGGGCGGGTGCCTCTGCGAGACTTTGCCGGGCGGCGGCGGCGTGCGGCACCTCAGCGTGATCTTCGTCGCGCCGGGCAAGACCGCGATCCTCGACGGCGCGCTCGGGCCGCTGATCTTCAGCGGCTCGGCGGGGCGGCTGGTCTGGAGCCTGGCGGAGAAGGACGGCCACACCACGCTGACCCAGACCTACTACGTCGGCGGCTACTATCCCGGCGGCTTCGACAAGATCGCGCCGGCGGTCGACGGCGTGCTGACCGAGCAGATCGCCCGCCTCAAGCGCCTGGTCGAGACCGGCAAGCCTTCAGCCTGACGCGGCGGCCTCGGCGGCGAG
This sequence comes from Caulobacteraceae bacterium, assembly GCA_035541575.1. Taxonomy (GTDB): domain Bacteria; phylum Pseudomonadota; class Alphaproteobacteria; order Caulobacterales; family Caulobacteraceae; genus Acaudatibacter. The sequence continues at coordinate 6,061 of DATKMZ010000169.1, forward strand.
CACACGGCTCGCGGCATGCGTGACCGCGGCGATCCTGAGCGCCGCCTGGACCTGCGCGGCCGGCGCGCCTCGCTGGCGCAGCGCGCCCTCGTGGGCGTCGAGGCAGTCCGGGCAGCCGTGGATCGCCGAGGCGGCGACGCACCAGAGGTCGAAGTCGTCCTTCGCAACCCCGGGATTGAATGCGATCGCCATCCGCAGGCCCGAGCGCAGGCGCCGGTATTCCTGGTTGTTCAGCAGCGAGAGGGCGCGGAAGTAGATGTTGTTCTGCGCCATGATCGCGGCCGCGCCCTTGGCGGCGGCTCTGACGTCGTCCGGCAGCCCCGCGGCGATCGCCGCGGCTTCCACCGCCCGCAGCACGGCGGGCTGGGCGACCGCGCAGGCGCTGGCCAGGAACGCGCCCCACTTCTGCGGCTCGCTCAGCAGCGTCTCGCGCTCGAGCGTCAGCAGGTTGCGGGCCACGTCGGCGGCGTAGGGCGGCAGGGCCTCGGCGAGCGGCTCGAGCGCCATCCGCCGCGCCTTACGCGGCCGGCCGCGCCGACGCGGCGTCGGCCGGCAGGAGCGCCAGCAGCGGCCGGCTGAGGTATTCGAGCTCGGACTTCGGGAGCTGGGCGGGGTTGGCGAGGGCGAGCCGCTGGCTTAGCGCCACGACGGCGGCGCGGAACTCCATGTCGGACTTCGCCTTGATGCAGCCGAGGATGTCCTCCGCCTGGGCGGTCATCGATCGCAGCGCCTGCCTGGGATCGGAGTCCATGGCGGCGAGCGCGGCCTTCAGGATCTTCAGCGCCTGCACGAAGCGCGCCTCGTCCGGCGTCTCGGCATGGTCGACCCGCCGCTTCAGCGGCCCGGAGTAGTCGCCCGAGTTGAAGCGGCGCCGGTCGGGCCCGATATAGCCGATGCCTTCGATCCAGTCGCGCGGCCGGCTGGAGACGGCTTCCAGGCGCCGCAGCAGGTCCTTGATCGTGTAGGGCTTGCGCAGGAACTCGTGCGCGCCGGCGTCGCGCGCGCCGATGATCGTCGCGGCCGTCGCCAGCGCAGAGAACATGATCACCGGCGACTTGCGGCACATCATCTCGCTGCGCCGGACGGCGCGAGTGAAGGCGGGGCCGTCGAGGCCCGGCCCATGGTCGACGAAGATCACGTGGGGCTCGATGCCCTGCGCCACCGTCAGGGCGCGCTGGGCGTCCTGCGCAGTCCAGATCTGGCAATTGCAGATGTCGCGCAGCACGCCCGACAGCAGCTTGGCCGAGGCCAGCTGCGGGTCGACGATCAGCACGCGCTGCATCAGCGCCTGGATACGCTGGTTGGTCTTGGCGTCTTCGCTCAACACCAAGGCGACTCCGTCGGGTGAGAACCAGGAATCTAAGCTTGAATATGGTAAAGAACGGCTTGATGCGGCCGCAACCGTTACTTGTAACTTTGAGTATTAGTCCTGGAACGGATCGCGCATGACGATCATGTCGTCGCGCTCGGGGCTGGTGCCCAGCAGCACGACCGGCGCGCCGATCAGCTCCTCGATCCGGCGCACGTACTTCACAGCCTCCGCCGGCAGGTCGCGGAAGCTGCGTGCGCCGCGGGTGGAGCTGCTCCAGCCCTCGATCTCCTCGTAGACCGGCGTCAGCTGGCCCTGCGCCTTCAGTCCCGAGGGCAGGAAGTCGAGCCGCTCGCCGCCCGCCTCGTAGGCGACGCAGATCTTCAGCATCGGAAAGCCGTCGAGCACGTCGAGCTTGGTCAACGCGATGCCGTCGATGCCGTTGATCGCTACCGATTGGCGCGCCAGCACCGCGTCGAACCAGCCGCAGCGGCGTGAGCGGCCGGTGACAGTGCCCACCTCCTGGCCGACGTCGCCGAGCCGGCGGCCGACCTCGTCGTGAAGCTCGGTCGGGAACGGACCCTCGCCGACGCGGGTGGTGTAGGCCTTCAGGATGCCGAGCACGAAACCCGGTCCCTTCGGTCCCAGCCCCGAGCCGGCCGCGGCCTGGCCGGCCACGGTGTTCGACGACGTCACGAACGGATAGGTGCCATGGTCGACGTCGAGCAGCGCCCCTTGCGCGCCCTCGAACAGCACCCGGTCGCCGGCCTTCACGGCCTCGTCCAGCAGCCGCCAGGCCGGCTTGGCGTAGGGCAGGATCTTCGGCGCGACCTGCTCCAGCGAGGCCAGGATGTCGGCGGCCTTGGCCTCCGGCAGCTTCAGCCCCCAGCGCAGCGGGCCGTGATGGGCGAGCAGGCGGTCGATCTTAGCCTCCATCGCCTCGCGGTCGGCGAGGTCGGCGACGCGGATCGCGCGGCGGCCGACCTTGTCCTCGTAGGCCGGGCCGATGCCGCGCCCGGTGGTGCCGATCTTGTGGCGGGCCTGCGCCTCGCGGGCGAGGTCGAGATCGCGGTGCAGCGGCAGGATCAGCGCGGCGTTGTCGGCCAGCACCAGCACGTCGGGCGTGATCTCGATCCCCTGGCCGCGCACGCGCTCGATCTCATCCAGCAGCGCCCAGGGGTCGACCACCACGCCGTTGCCGATCACCGAGAGCTTGCCTTGTACGACGCCGGAAGGAAGCAGGCTGAGCTTGTAGGTCTGGTTGCCGACCACCAGTGTATGGCCCGCGTTGTGACCGCCCTGAAAGCGCACCACCACGTCGGCCCGCGCGGAGAGCCAGTCGACGAGCTTGCCCTTGCCCTCGTCGCCCCACTGGGCGCCGACCACCGTCACGTTGGCCATGGATGCACGTTCCCACCCTGCCCGGGTGGACCCGGCCGCCCTTCGACAGGACTCGGCGGCGGGACACGCTCGGCCAGAGCCGAGCCGCGCGGCGTTTAGCGCCGCCGCCCTCCAGGCGTCAAGCCGCCTGCCGCTCTAACCGGCGCCATCTAGCCTTGGCGCTGAATTTCCCCCGTGTCGGGGAAAACCAGCGGCGCCGGGCGCTTCCTCTGCCGACGGCCGAACAGCGCCGCGAAAGAGCTACGCACGGACCTCATGAATTGTCTGAACATCTCCACACCGCGTCTCGGTCTGGTGGCGGCCCACGCGCGACCGACGATCACTTGACTAGCCCCAAAGCTCCTAGCCTGCCTTGATCCGGATCAAGCTTGGTCGCACTCGACGATGCATCGCGGCGGGTGCGGAATGCCGCTCTGGGTCGGAACCGGGGCCATGCGGCGCTCGCTGAACTGCGACGTTCAACTTCTTCGAAATCGTGACCCGTCAGAACAGCGGCCGATCGCCAATGATGTGATCGCTCACGTAGTCGGGCGGTGAGGCGTCGGCTGCGAACTGCTCGACGCTGAGCCAGAGATCGCTGATCTCCTTGGCGGCGGCGGCGTCGGCGCTCTGCTCCTCCGCCGAACGTCCTCTCTCGAGCGCGGACTGGTAGGCCGCGCGGCTGCGAAGAATGGCGGGACTGACCGGAAGGCGCAGGAGACGCAGCGCCTCGAGCGCCTTCCTGACCGCCGGCGGTTCGACTCCCGCCCGGCGCGCCGGGGCCTGGTTCAAGACCACCATCGCGCGTTTGCGCAAGTGGCGAATGACCCTCAGCGTACGGACCAGGGCGGCGAAGTCGAGCAGCGAAGGCCGGACCACCAGGACCGAGAGGTCCGCCAGCACGATCGCGTGCGCCAGTTCGTCCTCCTCGCCGGCGGGCGTGTCGATGACAAGCGCTTCGACGCCGGCGCGCAAGGACGACACCTGGAGCGCGAACAGCCGCGGCGACTCGGTCTCGACGACTGCCGGGCCCGTGTGGCGACGGCCCTTCAACACGTCCGTCAGCGAGCGTTGCGGATCGGAATCCGCCAACAGCGTGTTCAGGCCACGACGATGGGCGGCGATCGCAAGGTTGATCGCGACGGTGGTTTTGCCCGACCCGCCTTTTCGCGCGATGACCGCTACCGTCCGCATCCGCTCCCCAGTCAGCCGGGCAAGAAGGCGCGCGGCCGATCAACCAAGGGCGACTGAACGGACAGCGAAAGCCGTCGGACGCCTGCTGGCGGGCCAGGCGACGATTTCACGCCCGACCCGCGCTCGATCCAGCCACACACGTGCGCGTATCTGCCGCCGCAGTATCTGGGCAGCGGCCAGTGCGTGAAGAACAGCCAGAAGACGCCCAGCAACACGAATCCACCGCCGATCACGACGAAAGTCAGCAGGTAGATGTCCATGCCGAACAGCACCAGCCGCGGCTTCGTGTTGGGCTGGTCGACCGCTTCGCCGCCTCGCAACCGGGACCCTGAGGCCATCGGACGCCGGTCCGGCGAATTAGAGCTCCAGCTCATGCCCCAACATCGCCTCGGCCATCGCGCAATGCATGGCGATGCCGCGGGCCATGACGGTCTCGTCGATCACCATCCGGTTGGAGTGCAGCGCGCAGCAGGTGCGGAAGTCGCCGCCTTCGGGCGCGCCGCCCAGGAAGGCCATCGCGCCGGTGGTGCGCTGGAGCACGTAGGAGAAGTCCTCCGCGCCCATCAGCGGGTGGCCCATGCGGATCCAGCCCTCGTCGCCGAAGAGTCGCTTGGCGGTCTTCTCGGCGAGGTCGACCACGCGCCCGTCGTTGACCGTGACGGGGAAGCCGCGGTCGATGTTGACCTCCACCTCGGCGCCGTGAGCGGCGGCGATGTTGACAGCCACGCGCCGGATGCCGTCGAGGCCGGTCTCGCGGGTGCGCTCGGAGAGCGTGCGCATCGTGCCCCAGAGTCGCGCGATCTCGGGGATGATGTTGTCGGTGGTGCCGGCCTCCATCCGCGCGATTGTGATCACGGCCGGGTCGGAGACGGCGATGCGGCGCGTGGCGAAGGCCTGCAGCGCCATCACGATCTCGCAGGCGACCGGCACCGGGTCGATGGCGTCGTGCGGCATCGAGGCGTGGCCGCCCTTGCCGAGCACCTTGATCCTGAGCTTGTCGGACGAGGCGAGCAGCGGGCCGCCCCGGCTGGCGATCACCCCGCGCGGCATGTTGGGCGAGATGTGCAGCGCGAAGGCGGCGTCGGGGATCGGGTCCAAGAGGCCGTCCTCGAGCATGAAGCGCGCGCCGTGCCAGCCTTCCTCGCCGGGCTGGAACATGAACATCACCGAGCCCGTCAGCCGGTCGCGCCGCTCGCAGAGCGCCTTGGCCGCGCCGGCCAGCATGGCGACGTGGGTGTCGTGGCCGCAGGCGTGCATCGCGCCTTCGTGCTGCGACGAGAACGGCAGGCCGGTGTCCTCGGTCAGCGGCAGCGCGTCCATGTCGCCGCGCAGCAGCACGGTGCGACCGTTGGCCGGGCCGCGCAGGATCGCCACGACGCCGCTGGTCGACGGGCCCTCGCGGATCTCCAGCGGCAGGCCGGCCAGCGCCGCCTTCACCTTGGCCGTGGTCTTCGGCAGATCGAGGCCGAGCTCCGGCTCCGCGTGGATCGCGCGCCGCAGCTGGATCGCCTCGGGCAACAGGGCCTCGCCGACAGCGGCCCAGCCTTCGGGATCGAGCGTGACGGCGTTCATAGGCAGACTCCAGGCAAAGCAAGATCGGACCCCGACCATGGCGCTGGCCGGGCAGGGAAGTCCACCCGCCTTTGCGTCCGCGCGAGCGCGTTCTAAGGGGTGCGCATGACGCGACCCAGATTCCACCTCGCCTTCCCGGTCCGCGACCTCGCCGAGGCGCGGGCGTTCTACGGCGGCGTACTGGGGTGCCCGGAAGGCCGCTCGGCCGACGACTGGGTCGATTTCGACCTCCACGGCCACCAGATCGTCGCCCACTTGGCGCCCGGCGAGGCGGCGGCCGCCCCGACCAACCTGGTCGACGGCGAGGACGTGCCGGTGCGCCACTTCGGCCTGATCCTCGATCCGGCGGATTGGGCGGCGCTGGCGGCGCGACTGAGGGCGGCCGGCGTGAAGTTCGTGATCGAGCCGCAGGTGCGCTTCGCGGGCGAGCCGGGCGAGCAGTCGACGATGTTCGTGCTCGACCCCTCCGGTAACGCGCTGGAGTTCAAGGCCTTCGCCGACGAGGCGATGATTTTCGCGACGTGAGCCGAGCTCAGCCGTAGCGCTGCTTCAGGACCCGGTAGAGCGCTCGGATCGCCTGCGTTTCCGCCCCTGCCGGCCAGCCCGGACGGCCCCGCGCGTTCCAGGCGAAGATGTCGAAGTGCGCCCAGGCGCCGGTCTTCGGCGCGAAGCGGCGCAGGAACAGCGCGGCGGTGATCGAACCGGCCTGCGCCCAGGCGTCTGGGTCGTTGCGGAGATCGGCGACGTCGCTCTCGATCGCCGGCTCGTAGGGGCTCCAGAGCGGCATGCGCCAGACCGGGTCCTCGGCCGCCTTCGCCGCGGCCTCGATCTCGCCGGCGAGGGTATCGTCGTCGGTGTAGAACGGCGCGAGCTCGGGGCCGACAGCGGTTCGGGCCGCGCCGGTGAGGGTCGCGAAATCCAGCGTCAGCTCCGGCTCGAGCTCGGCCGCCCTGGCCAGCGCATCGGCCAGGATCAGCCGGCCCTCGGCGTCGGTGTTGCCGATCTCTATGGTCAGGCCCTTGCGCGAGTTCAGGATGTCGCCCGGGCGCATCGCATCGCCCGCGATCGCGTTCTCGACCACCGGCAGCAGCACGGTGAGGCGCACCGGCAGCTTCGCGGCCATCACCATGCGGCCAAGCGCCAACGCATGGGCCGCGCCGCCCATGTCCTTCTTCATCGTCCGCATGCTGGCCGACGGTTTGATGTCGAGACCGCCGGTGTCGAAGACGACGCCCTTGCCGACCAGCGCCACGCGTGGGCCGGCCTCGCCCCAGCCGATCTCGATCATCCGCGGCGCGCGCTCGGCCACGGCGGCGCGGCCGACGGCGTGCACGGCGGGGTAGTTCTCGTCCAGCAGCGCATCGCCGGTCACGACCTTGATCGTCGCGCCGAAGGCCTCGGCGACCTCGCGGGCGATGGTCTCCATCTGCCGCGGCCCCATGTCGGAAGCGGGCGTGTTGATCATGTCGCGGGCCAGCGCGCAGGCGTGGGAGATCGCGCGCAGCTCGTCGAGATCGACGCCGGCCGGGGCGAGGAGGCGTGGCCCGGACTCCCGCTTGGACGGCTTGTAGCGGTCGAACCGATAGGTCCCGAGCGCGAAGGCGAGGGCCGCGTCCGCCGCGGCGGGCCCGTCGCTGCCTGTCTCGAGCGAGTAGAGTCCGGCCGGCAGCTTCGCCGGCAAGGCCCGCAGCGGCATGGCGGCGGCCCTGTCGCCAAGGCCCGCCAGCGCCTGGGCGGGACCGTCGTCGCCGACCAGCACGACGACCTCGCCGCTCTTGCCGGCGAACTTGGCGACCCTCGCCTGCGCCGCAAGCGGCCCCGGCAGGGCGGCGACAGCTGACTGCGCGGACGCGGCTGTCGCGAGGCGGATCGGAACGGCGGGTGCATCGGCGGCGGCGACGACGGCGTCTGACATGGGACCTGGTCCGGGAGGGGGCGCAGCGCCGGATTATGCTTAACGCTTCCTTGACGCTAGCGCGGCGATCCTCGCGGCGAAGAGATTCCCTCGCCGAGGCTTCGTTCCATGCCGCTCACGCGCTTCCTGCTCGCCACCGCCCTCGCGCTAACCCTTGCGCCGCGCGCTCTCGCGGCGAGCCCGCCGGCCAAGCCGCCGGCGCCCGCGCCGGCAGCGCCCACCCCGCCCCCAGCGCCGGTCAAGGCGACGCCTGCGCAGCGCGCGGAGGCCGAGCGGCTCCCGGCTCTGGCGAAGGCCGCGTTCTGGGCGCGCGAGGTCGATACCGATCAGACCGATGGCGAGGCGCGGCTCAAGCTCGCCAAGTCGCTGCGCGCGCTGGGCCGCAACGACGAGGCCGCCGCCGCCGCCGATCAGCTGCTGGTGATGCAGCCCAACAACCTCGAGGCCCTGCTCGAGAGCGCGCGGGCGAGAATCGCGGAGCAGCAGGGCTTCTACGCGATCGACCCGGCGCAGCGGGCCGAGGCGCTTGCGCCGCGCGACTGGCGGCCGGTAAGCCTGCTCGCGGTGGCTCTGGAACAGTCGGACCGGGACGCCGAGGCGCTGGCGGCGCACCAGCGGGCGCTGGCGTTGGCGCCCGACAACCCCGCGACGCTCTCCAACCTCGGCATGTACTACGCCACGCATGGCGATCCGACCAAGGCGGAGCCGCTGCTGCGAAAGGCGGTGGCGGCCCCGGGCGCCACCGCGCAGGAGCGGCAGAACCTCGCGCTCGTCCTGGGTCTGGAAGGCCGGTTCGACGAGGCCGAACATCTGCAGCGGCTCGATCTGCCGCCCGACGAGGTGAGCAACAACCTGGCCTACTTGCACGCGTCGTCCGACGCAGCGTCCGGCCGGACCTGGGAATCGCTGAAGTCGGCGCAATAGGCCCGCGCCTGCGCACAAAACCGGCTGTCCGCCGGAACCAAACGCTCTCCACCGCATTTGCGCCGAAGTTCGGGCGCAATTTCCGGTCGAGGGAGGGGACTCACCATCATGATCGGCGGCCCTTCCAGGCCAGGCGTCACTCTGCGCACCGCGCCTCGGCGCGCGGCGCCGCGCCCGCGAATCCAGGTCCAGATGGCGACGGTCTCGCCCCGCGCGGCGGCGTCGATCGCCCGCGGACGCTTCGATAGCCTCGCTGGGCCGCGCCGACGCCGCCGTTTGTCGCCGGGTGTGTCCGGAGCGTCACTTTCGGGCACGGATCGGCTTGATATAACGCCACACGGTCTGCTTCGATCGCCTCAGAGGGCAAGGAAGGACTTCGAATGAAACTTAAGCTGCTAGCCGGGGCGGCCTTGGCCGGCGTTTTCGCCGCTGCGGGCGCTCAAGCGGAGCCGGCCCCGAGCGGTTGGTACGGCGCGATCGACCTCGGCGCGCACGGCGCTGAGCCGATCGTCACCACGTCGCAGTTCGTGGAGCTGGGCGACAGCCCGGCGAACCTCCGTTTCCGGACGAATCTGAACTTCGCCGGGTTCGCGCGGGTCGGCTACAAGATCACCCCGCACTTTCGGGTCGAACTCGAAGGCGGCTATCGGCCGGCCGACTTCAACTCGGTCAACGAAAGATACTTCGCCGGTCGTCCGCCTGGCAGCATCGGCCGTGTCTGCGACCCGAACCCCGCCCTCTTGACCTGTCACCGGCCGCCCGGCGAGGAAGCCGCCTGGTCGATCATGGGCAACGCCTTCTACGACATCATGCCCAACAGCATGATCGATCCGTTCATCGGCGCCGGCATCGGCGCGGCCCACATCCACCTGAACACCAACGGCGTGCTGACCGGCGTGATCGGCGGCCGGCAGACGATCGCGATCGACGACTCCGACACCCAGTTCGCCTATCAGGCCATTGGCGGCCTCGCCATGGCGCTGAACGACAACTTCACCGTCGACCTGACCTACCGCTTCCTGGAGTCGCCGAAGCACAGCTGGCGGACCACCGAGTTCAGCGGCGTTCAGCTGGGTACGATCCGGGGCACTTATCAGGACCATTCGCTGACGGTCGGCCTGCGGTACCTGCTGTCGTCGCCGCCGCCTCCGCCGCCCCCGCCTCCGCCGCCACCGCCGCCACCGCCTCCGCCGCCTCCGCCGCCTCCCCCGCCGCCGCCGCCGCCGCCGGCCAAGGAGACCAAGGAGTTCATCGTCTACTTCCCGTTCGATCAGTACGTCCTGACCCCCGACGCTCAGTCGGTGGTGCAGGAAGCGGCGCAGTATGCGACCGGGGAGCAGACCTCGAACCACATCACCGTG
>DATKMZ010000170.1:0-12066 GCA_035541575.1 Caulobacteraceae bacterium
GAGCTCGGCCTGGCGGACATCGCCGCGGCGGCCGGCTTCTGCGACCAGAGCCACATGAACCGCGCGTTCCGCCAGGTGCTCGGCCGCACGCCCGCCGCGCTGCGCGCCGCGCGGCTGGGCCTGGCGACCGCGTCCTCTGACCTGTTCGACGCGCCCCGGCAGGTCTAAGCTCGCCGTCGACGCAGCGGAGACGGAGGCGGCCATGTTCGACCTGGATCGTTTCATCGAGGCGTGCCGGGCGGTCGCCCACGAGGACGAGCACGGGCCCAAGCGGGTGCTCGAGCTGATGCGCGAGGCGATCGCAGACCCTGAGGCGGTGCGGGCCGGCGTGAAGCCGCTCGAGCCGGGCAAGGGCGTGCTCGACGCGCCGCTGTTCCGTAGCCCGGATCTCACCGTGCTCAACGCCCAGCTGATGCCGGGCCTCGTCAGCATCCCCCACGACCACCGGATCTGGGCGGTGATCGGCATCTACGATGGCGAGGAGGCCAACACCTTCTACCGCCGCGGCGACCATGGCCTCGAGGAGTCCAATCACCGCACGATCCACTCCGGCGAGGCGATCCTGCTCGGCGCCGATGTGATCCACGCGATCGAGAACCCGCTCGATCGTCCGACGCTCGGCCTGCACGTCTACGGCGGCGACCTGTTCGGCCCCGAGCGCAGCATGTGGGATCCGCAGAGCGGCGAGGAGCTCGCCTACGACGTGCCGCGGTTCAACCGGCTCTGCCGCGACCTCGCCCTGAAGCGCCGCGCCGAGAAGGCCGCGATCGCGGGCTGACGGTCCGGTCGCCCGGCCCCATATAGCGGGCGTTCCCGGGAGAGACCGACATGACCGACATCGCCAAGGCCGGCGCGTATGCGCTCGGCGACCGCACTGTCCGCCGCATGGGATATGGCGCGATGCAGCTCGCCGGGCCTGGCGTGTTCGGGCCACCGAAGGACCCTGAGGAAGCGAGGGCCGTGCTGTGCGAGGCGGTAGCCAGCGGCGTCAACCACATCGACACCAGCGACTACTACGGCCCTTTCGTCACCAACCGGCTGATCCGTGAGGCGCTGCATCCGTATCCGGACGATCTGGTGATCGTTACCAAGGTCGGCGCGGTGCGCGGCCAGGACGCCTCGTGGAACCCGGCGCACAGCCCAGCCGAGCTCGTCAGCGCCGTGCATGACAACCTGCGCAACCTCGCGCTCGACGCGATCGACGTCGTGAACCTTAGGGTCGGCGGCATCCAGGGGCCGACCGACTCGCCGATCGCGGAACAGATGGCTGCGCTCGCCGAGCTTCGGCGACAGGGCCTGATCCGCCACATCGGTCTCAGCAACGTGACCTCGAAGCAGGTCGCCGAGGCGCGCAAGTTCGCGCCGATCGTCTGTGTGCAGAACTACTACAACCTCGCGCACCGCAATGACGACGCGCTGGTGGACGAGCTGGCGGCGGCCGGCACCGCCTACGTGCCATTCTTCCCGCTCGGCGGCTTCTCGCCCCTGCAATCGGCGGCGCTGTCCGAGGTGGCCGCCGCGCTCGGTGTGACGCCGCTGCAGGTCGCGCTCGCCTGGCTGCTGCATCGCGCGCCGAACATCCTGCTGATCCCGGGCACCTCGTCGCTGGCGCATCTGCGCGAGAATCTCGCCGCCGCCGTGTTGGCGCTGCCGCCGGAAGCGCTGGCGAGGTTGGGCGACATCGCCGCGCCCGCGCCGGCTCACTAGCCGTCGTCATTCGACGGTTCGGAGCTCGTCCGCGATCCTTCGGGCGAGGTGGGCCATCTCGTCCTCGCTGAGCGCGAGCACGCCGCGAGTCACGTCGAGCGCTGCGAACTGCTGAGCTTCCAGCGGAACGCCCGGCGGCAGCGGCGCGACGTGCCAATGGACGTGGCTGTTGGCCTGCTGGCTGCCCAGCGAGAGCAGGTAGATCCGCTCGGCGGCCGTGGCCCGGCGCACGGCCTCGCCGATCCGGCGAACGATGTCCTGCAGCCGCAGATATTCGTCGCCCGTGAAGTCGCCGGTCACCTGCTCGCGGTGCGCCTTCGGGGCGACCAGCGTGTAGCCGGCGAGCGTGGGGTATTTGTTGAGGAACGCGATCGCATCATCGTCCTCGTAGATCAGGTGATGCCGGTAGGCCGGATCGCCGGCGACGAGCCGGCAGATGAAGCAGGGTCCCCGCGTGCTCCGCTCGATGTATCGTTCGAGATCGAACGCCGTCCGCTCCGCCACCGCCGCTCCTTCGCCCTCGTGATCCGCCGCCCGCCAACATACCGCCAGGTGCGACGCCGGCGCATCCCTGGCGGCGATGCGGCCGGGGGCACACCGGCGCGGCGGTGCGGCGCGCGGGCGACAGCGGCGGCGATGCTGGGCCTTGCGGCGTGCGGCCCGCTCGGCGCCCCGCCGCCGGCCCGGCCGCTGTCGCCGGAGGCGCAAGCCGCGGCGGCCGAGAAGCTGGCGCGCGGGTTCGCCGACGTCTGCCTCACCGCCGCCGACGCCGCGGCCGCGACGCGCGCGCTGCAGGCTCAGGGCTGGCCCATGTTCGGGACGGTCTGGAGCGGGCCGCAGAGCGTCTTCTTCGCCGCCAAGCCGTCGGCGGCCTCGCCCGCCGGCCTCTTCGTCATCGGCGCGCCGCGCTGGAACGGAACGCCCGCCTACCAGCTCACCTGCGTCGGCCACTATCCGGCCGAGAGTTCCGACGCCGCGCGCCAGGCGATGGAGCGGCGCTGGGGCCCGAGCCAGCCTGGATCGCAGACATATCCCGGCAGCCGATCGTGGTCGTTCCGCCTGCGCCCTGGCGCGACCGACCTCGAGCCCGCGGCCGGAGGGCTGCCTCAGACCCCGGCGATCGCCGCGCTCGCACCCGGCGAGGCGCTGATCTACGGCCAGGTCTACTACAACGGCCCGCTGCACGACGTCGCCTCGCTGGTCGCGGTCTACCGTCGTCCGCGTTGACCGCCCCCGCGGCAACGGCGGAACAGCGCCAGGAGCGACCGAAGGAGAAGCGGCTATGGGTGTGATCTCGAGCGGCGAGCGCCAACTCACCACCGAGCAGCTGACCGCGCGGGCGGCGAAGGCGGCCTCGGGCTTTATCGCCGAGGGCGTCGCGCCCGGCGACACCGTCGCGCTCTACCTGCGCAACGACCTCGCCTACTTCGAGGCGAGCTTCGGCGCGAGCCAGGCCGGCGCGTTCCCGGTGGCGGTCAACTGGCACTACACCGAGGACGAGGCGCGCTACCTCTTCACCGACAGCGGGGCCAGGGTGGTGGTGATCCACGCCGATCTGCTGACAGACCAGGTACGCCGGGCGATCCCCCCGGGCGTGAAGACGATCGTGGTCCCGACGCCGCCGGAGATCGCCGCCGCTTACGGGCTCGATCCGTCGGCCTGCGCGCCGCCCGCAGGCTCGACAGTCTGGACCGACTGGATCGAGCGCTACGCGCCGCTGAACGAGGCCCAGCCCCGCGCCGCGGGGTCGACCATCATCTACACCTCGGGCACCACCGGGCGGCCGAAGGGCGTGCGCCGCCCGCCGTCGACGCCCGAACAGATGGCGCTCGGCGGCGCGATCCTGCGCCGCTGCTACGGCTTCGACCTCGACGACCCGGGGAACATCACGACTGTCGTCGTGGGCCCGCTGTACCACTCGGCGCCGAACGCGCACGGTTCGATGGCGGCGCGGATGGGCGCGAACCTGATCATCATGCCGCGGTTCGATCCGGAGGAGCTGCTCAGGCTGATCGAGACGCGGCGGGTGACCCACCTGAACCTCGCACCGATCATGTTCACCCGGCTGCTGAAGCTGCCGGAGGACGTGCGCCGCCGCTACGACGTCTCGTCGCTGAAGTTCACCGCCCACGCCGCCGCGCCGTGCCCCTCGCCGGTGAAGCGGGCGATGATCGCGTGGTGGGGCGACGTCGTGAACGAGTATTACGGCTCGACCGAGATGGGGAACGTCACCTTCATCACCGCCAAGGAGTGGCTGGCGCACCCGGGCTCGGTCGGCCGCCCGATGCCTGAGGCTGAGGTGCGGGTGATCGGCCCGGACCTCAAGGACCTGCCGCCGCGCGAGGTCGGCGAGGTGGTCTGCCGCATCAAGGGCCTCGTCGACTTCACCTACCACGGCGATCCGGAGAAGCGCCGGCGGGCCGAGAAGCGCGGCCTGATCGCGCCCGGCGACATGGGCTACTTCGACGAGGACGGCTTCCTCTATCTCTGCGACCGCGCCAACGACATGATCATCTCCGGCGGGGTCAACATCTACCCGGCCGAGATCGAGGCCGAGCTGCACCGGATGCCCGGCGTCGCCGACTGCGCCGTGTTCGGCGTGCCGGACGACGAGTACGGCGAAGCGGTGCACGCCGTGGTCCAGCCGACGGCGGGCGTGACATTGACCGAAGGCGAGGTCCGCACGTTCCTGCGCGAGCACATGGCCGGCTACAAGGTGCCCCGCCAGGTCGAGTTCCACGCCGACCTGCCGCGCGAGGATTCGGGCAAGATCTTCAAGCGCAAGCTGCGCGAGCCGTTCTGGGAGGGGCGCGAGCGGCGGATCTGAGCCAGGGTCGCGCAAGCCTACTCGGCGACGCCGACCACCTGGAATGCAACCCGGTCCCGCAGAAAGCCGCCACTGTCCTAGACACGCCAGGGAACGGCTAGAACGCGAGCGCCGCCATTCGCCCGCCCGTGGAAGCATGCGACCCTCCGCGGAGGCCCCATGCAGCGCCGAGCGGACCTTCCGATGGACCGGTGAGGGAGTCGGCGCACATCGGCAGATGCGGGATCATGCGCCGAGGGCGAACGGCCTCGCTTCCGTGAGCAGCGCCTGAAGGCACGCGTCCGGCATCGCCACCATCGCCATGTGACCGCCGCCAGGAAGGCTGACGAACCGCTTCGCGGGCGCCTCGAGGGCGTCGAGATACTCCGCCGCCAGGCTGGTCGGAGTCTGAATGTCGTCCGCGCCCTGAATGACCACGAAGGGCACGGCGAGCGGCGCATAGGGCGGCCCGTCGCTGTAACTGAAGAGTGCGCCCATCAGCGCCCTGGCGCTGAACGTGGCGGCGTTGAACCAGTCGACCGCCTGCTTCAGGGAGACGCCGGGCGCGGTCAGCAGGGCGAGGGCGATCTTGCCTTGCATGCCGCGCTCGCTCGCGGGCGAATGGCGCCCGATCAGGATGCGCCGTTCGACCATCGTCTGCTGCAAGGTCCAGGGCGGCGGTCCGAGCTTCACCAGTTCGGCCTCGCTGCGCGTGTCGCCGGCCGCCCGCACCCGGGCCAGCAGCGCCGCGTAGCCCACCGCCTCGTTGCGGGTCGAGTCCACCACCTGGCCGGTCCCGACGAGCGCGTGGAAGAGCTCCGGACGTCGCCGCGCCATCGTCACCGCCACCATCGAGCCCCACGACGCGCCGAGCAGGATGGCCTTGGCCTGGCCGGTGCGCTTCAGCGCGTGCGCCGCCACCTCCAGACCGTCCTCGGCGATGCGCGCCAGCGAAATCTCGCCCTGCCCCTTGGGCGCGCGGCTGAACGTCAGGCCGGCGCCCCGCTGGTCCCAATGGACCACGGTGAAATGACGCTCCCAGGAGCGGGTGACGAGGGCGATGAAAGGCGAAAGGCCGCTGCCCGGCCCGCCGTGCGCGACGACGATTACCGGATTGGCCAAGTCCTCGCCGCGGATGGAGACCCACTGCTCGATGCCGCCGATCCACACGTAGCCGCTGTCGTCGATCCCGTTCGGCGTCCGAATCGCCAGCACCGCCGCGACACGCGCCTGCTGCAAGGCGCGGAAGCCCAGCGCCGCCAGCGCCAGGACGATCAGCGTCCCGAAGATGGCCGCGAGCCAAAACCAAAGCATTCCTCCCTCCCCCGACTCTGCCGAGATTGGGGGAGCAAGCACCCTGTGGCGCGCGTCGCCAGTTAACAGTGTGAAACCTTTGGACGGCCGCTCGGGCCGAAGGTCGGCTCAGGGGTCGAGAACCGCAACACATTCGCTGCCAGGCCGGATGGTCGACGCCCCATTCCGGAGGTCGACGTGACCGGCTCGACCCCACGCTGCACCGGTCATGTAGCCGGTGGCCGACGAACTCACCCGCTGCGCTGGGCCGGGTCGTAGAAGAAGGTCTCGGTGGCGATCTTGTCGCCGCGCCAGGTCTGCCAGGCGACTTCCTCCATCCGCATCTGGGTCCCGTTCTGGAAGGTGAAGCTGAAGCGCCAGCGGATCGCGACCGCATCGCCGTCGATCACCGGGCCGCCAACGAGTTCGGTCTTCACGGTCTTGGTCCTGGCCAGAGTTCCGGCTTCCTGCTTCATCAGCGCCTCGCGGCCGCCCAAGCGCGGCTCGGCCTGGTTCTCCTGCATCCACGCGTCGTCGTGGTACCAGTCGCGGATCGCACCGACGTGGTCTTCGCTGAGGACCTGGGCGATGAAGGCGTCGACGGCTTCGCAGCTGGGCATCGCGGGCGCTCCTGGGGCGGTGGTCCAGAGCAGATAGGGCTGCGGCCGCCGCACCGCACCTCCGTTCGCATCAGCCGTCTCACGCCGTCGCCGGCGCGCCGGCTCTGACCGACCGCCAGGCCGCCAGCACCGAGGCTACGGCCGCGTCCGCCGCCGCCGCATCGGTCGCCGACGAGGTGACGGAGCAGCGCATCACCCAGCGCCCGTGCCACTCGGCCGCGCCGAGGAAGGCCACGGCCTCGGCCTGGATCCGCGCCACCGTCTTAAGCGTCGCCGCATCGTCGTCTCCGAAGCGGATCATGAACTGGTTAAGCTCGACCGGGCCGACCAGATCGCAGCCCGGCTCGGCGGCGATCGCCTGCGCCATTTGTTCGGCGAGGCCGCAACACCTCTCGACCAGCTGCGCGATCCCCGCCCGGCCGAGCTGGCGGATCATCGCCCAGGTCGCAAAGCCCCGCGCCCGCCTCGACAGCTCGGGCACGTAGGCCGACGGCTCGCGCTCAGCCCCCTCGGCCGGTGGCAGGTAGCTCGCCGAGATCGCCATCGAGCGCCGATGCGCTTCGGCGTCGCGAACGATCGCATAGCCGCAGTCGTAGGGCGTCTGCAGCCACTTGTGCCCATCAGTGGCCCAGGAGTCGGCCTGCTCGACGCCGGCGACCAGCGCCGCGCGGGTCGGGCAGGCGCGGGCCCAGAGCCCGAACGCACCGTCGACGTGCAGCCAGGCGCCGCGCGCCTTCGCCATCGGCGCGACCTCGGCGAATGGATCCGAGGCGCCGGTGTTGATCTGCCCGGCTTGGGCTATCGCGATCACCGGGCCGGACGCCGCCGTGAGCGCCGCCTCGAACGCGGCCGGCTTCATCCGCCCGGCGTCGTCGGTCTGAACCGTCCGCACGCGCCGGGCGCCGAGGCCGAGGTACTTGAGCCCCGAGAACACCGTGGCGTGTGCGTCCGCGCCGATCAGCACCTCGACCGGCGGCGCGCCGAAGAGCCCGTCGGCCTCGACGTCCCAGCCGACGCGGCGCAGCACCTCGCTGCGCGCGGCCGCCAGGCAGACGAAGTTCGCCACCGTCGCCCCGGTCACGAACCCGACCGACGCCGTCGCCGGCAGCCCCAGGAGGTCGAGCAGCCAGCTCGCCGCGACCGCCTCCACCGCCGCGGCCGCCGGCGCGGCCTGCAGGTTGCCGGCGTTCTGGCCCCAGGCGGCCACCAGCCAGTCGGCGGCGACGCCGGTCGGGTGCGACGCGCCCATCACCCAGGCGAAGAACCGCGGGCCGGCCACGGCGCGCAGTCCCGGCGTCGCAAGGCGCGCCAGCTCCTCGACGATCGCCCGCCCGTCGCCGCCTGTCTCCGGAGTCGGAGCGGCGAACGCCGCCAGCATCGTTGCGTAGTCGGAGGTCGGAGTCCGCTCGGCGACGGCGACGCCGCGTCGGTAGGCGATCGCCGCCCGCGCCGCCGCCTCGAGCGCCGCTGCGCCTTGCCCGATATCGTTCATGCCTTCCCCTGTCGTTCGACGGCGACCATAGCCTAGCTGGCGCGCGCGGCGACGGCTGGCGGCAGTCGGACTCCCAGACTGCACGGCGCGCTGCTGCCGATTTGGGGGCAAACGTTCGAATATGAAGGACGCCAGAGCGCCAGGAGCCGAGCCAGCATGTCGATCCCGATCCTGACCTACTTCGGTTTCCGCGGTCTCGGGGAGCCGATCCGGCTCCTGTTCGAAGATCTCGGCGAGCCGTTCGAGGACCGCCGCGTCGGGTTCGGCGCGGAATGGGAGGCGCTGAAGCCGCAGATGCAGTTCCGCCAGATGCCGCGTCTCGAGACAGGCGAGCTGACGATCTTCCAAAGCCAGGCGATCCTGCGCTACCTCGCGCGCCGCCATGGTCTGGCTGGCGAGAGCGAAGCCGAGCGCCTGCGTTGCGACGTCGGCGTCGAGGCCGCGCGCGACCTGCAGCAGCGGCTCTGGGATCACTTCTGGTCGCCCGGCTCCGATGCGCCGGAGGCGATGCAGGCGTTCGAGGCGGACACGCTCGCTCAGCAGCTCGAGCTCACCGATGCCTGGCTGGGCGATGCTCCGTTCGTCGGCGGCCAGCGCGTGAGCTTCGCGGACTTCTACTTCCTGACCGTCGTCGACGAGGCCGCCGCGTTCTTCCCCGCCGCGGTGCAGCGGTTGCCGCGACTCGCCGACTATCGCCGCCGCATGTACGCCCGGCCCGGCCTCGCCGCCTACGCCGCCTCGGGCCGCCAGCCGACGACGTTCGGCTTCGATCCGATCCGCGGCATCCGCAGCCCGCTCCAAAGCCCTGCGGCTCAAGGATCAGGCGACGGCGCGTAGCGCGCGCAGGTCCGCTCGATCAGGCAGCGCACGAACGCGGGGCCGAGCGGCATGGGCCGATCCGCCACACGCGCTGCCGATGCCTCTACTCCGCCGCCACGACCGAACTCAGCGCGTGCGGAAACTTCTGCGCCGCGCGCCCGGCGCCCAGCGCCAGGAAGATCGCCGGCGCCACGATCAGAGCGCCAAGATAGAACGCGCCGTTGACGTTGAGCGTGAGCAGTCCCAGGCCCAGCTGCGGCCCGGTGATCCTGGCGAACGCGCCGGTCGCGTTGTTGAGCCCCATGATCTGGCCCTGATGGTCGGGGTCGATGGCGCGGCTCATCAGCGCGCCGGAGTTCGGGAACGCCACCGACTGGGACAGCGCCATCAGCGCCATGAGCAGAACCGTGACGCCGCCGCCCGGCGAGATCGGCTGCAGCGCCGTGCAAAGCACCGACCCGGCCATGCCGATCGCGAGCATGCGCGCTTCGCCGAACCGGCGCGAGAGCGCCCCGGTCAGCAGGAACTGGCAACAGGCGGAGACCGCGCCGGTGATGCCGAAGCACATGCCGACGTCGCGCGGCTGCCAGGCGAAGCGCTGCTGCGCCCAAAGCGCGAAAGTGCTCTCGATCGCCGTGAACGCGATCCCGACGCACAGCGTCAGCAGCATGAGGCGCGCGATCACCGGGTGGGTCACCGCGTAGCCGGCCATCCGCCACGGGCTCGGCCCGCGGCCGCTGTACTGGCGGCGCACCCGGCTCTCCTTGACCACGAGGGCGATGCCGATCGCCGAGCAGCCCGCCAGGGCCGACGAGGTCAGCAGCGGCAGGTGGAAGCCGGCCGGGCCGGCCGACGGGTTGGCCAGCATGCCGCCGACGAACGGGCCGAGGATGAAGCCCAGATTGTAGGCCGCGCCGAGCCGGGCCATCCGGGCGGCCCTGAACTCCATCGGCGTCACGTCGGCGATGTAGCCCTGCACCACCGAACCGTTGCCGGCGCACATGCCCCCGATCACCCGGATCAGGATCGCGGTCCAGACGTTGGGCGCGAAGGCGAGCGCGCCGTAGCAGAGGCAGTTGGCGGCGACCGTCGAGACCAGCAGCGGTTTGCGGCCGATGCGGTCCGAGAGCCGGCCCCAGAACGGCTCGCCGACCATCGAGCCCATCGAATAGGCCGAGAACACCAGCCCGATCTGCCAGGGCGCGGCATGGAACGAGGCTGCGTAGAAAGGCAGGAACGGCACGATCACGCCGAAGCCGAGCATGTTGATGAACATGACCGACAGCAGGGTGTAGAGCGCGGCGGCCGACGCCCGCCCGCCCGTCGAAGCGTCCGGCTCGGCGGTCATGTGAGCGCAAATAGGCGGCCTTGCCGACAGGGACAAGGCGGCGAAGCTTGGCTGCGCCTCAGCCCGGGGGGGTGAGGCGCGGGCGCATCAGGTCGGTGGGTTGTTCCTGAGCAGGAAGTCGATCGTCGCCTGCAGCATCTGCAGCCGTGTGGCGCTGCGCGAGAGCCAGTGGTCTTCGCGGCTCAGCACCACCAGCTCGACGCTCTTGCCGGCCTTCTTCAGGGCGTCGAGCATGATCTGGCTCTGCTCGAACGGAACCACGGTGTCGTCCCTGCCGTGGATGATCAGCACCGGGATCGTCACCTTGTCGACGTGGGCGGCGGGCGAGATCGCCGCCAGGTGCGGGTCGGCGAGGCCGCTCGCGCCCATGAAGCGGGTCCAGTAGCGCTCGGTCCCCGCGGCGGCGCGATCACCCTCGCGGTCCTTGGCCCAGCCGACAAACTTCGACAGATCGGACAGCCCCGATACGTCGACGGCGCAACGATAGACTCCGGTGTCGAGCGCCGCGCCTGCGAGCGCCGCGTAGCCGCCGTAGCTCGCGCCGACGATGCAGACCCGCGCCGGGTCGATCGTGCCCTGGGCCGCCAGATAGCGGACGCCGTCGGACAGGTCGGTCTGCATCTTCTGGCCCCACTCGCCGAAGCCGGCCGACATGAACTTCCAGCCGAAGCCGTCGGAGCCGCGGTAGTTCACCTGCAGCACCGCGTAGCCGCGCGAGGCCATCGCCTGCGCCCACCAGTCGAAACCGGGCTCGTCACGCGCCGCCGGGCCACCGTGCGGGAAGACGATCAGCGGCAGCTTCTTCGGATCGCGCCCGTTCGGCAGCGTCAGGTAGCCGCTGAGCGAGAGGCCGTCGGCCGCCTTGAAGCTCACGGCCTCGACATGCGCGACGTCGCCCGGCCCAAGCCCCGGGTACTCGCTGCCGAGCGCCACCGCGGCGCCGGCGTCGAGGTCGACCAGCGCGTAGCTCGGCGCCTCTCCGTCGGCGCTCAGACGGACGATCACCCTGCGCCGATCGTTCGACCACGACGCGAGCTCGACCGACTTGTCCTTGAACGCGGCGGTGATGGCGCGCCATCTCAGCTGATCGTCGGGGTCAAGGAACCGGTACTCGAGCTCGTCTCCGTTCAGAGCCGCGGCCCCGATCAGCCGGTGACTGGCAGGATCGCTGATGATGCGCGCGTCGCTTGGAATCGGCAGCGGATCGCTGAGCTTCGAACCGTCCGGCGCGAGCTCGCGGGCGATATAGTCGTCACCCTCCTTCGCGGCGACGAGGATCGAGCGTCCGTCGCGGCCGAGGCCCAGCATCTCGGGCGTCTCGATGGCGGCCTTCTCGGCTTCAGCCTGGCGCCAGCCGGCGCCGGTCCAGACCTTCAGCACCCAGGACTTGGAGAGGCCGTCGTACTGGGTCACCGCGGCGGGCTTGCCGTCCGCGCCGACGAGGTACTCCACGCCAAGCTCGCCGGAGGTGTCGGCGATCGGCGTCGACCGGTCGCCGTCGAGGTCGATCCGGAACAGCGTCGCCTGGCCTTCTTCGCCGACGAAACGTACGCCCTGCACGAAAAGGGTCGGCTTGCCGCCGACGTCGCGCACGACGGGATTGTCGAAGAGCATGTTGCCCGAAAGGTTCACGTCGCCGAGCAGCGGCGCGAGCTTCTTGGTCACGACGTTGAGGTCCGTCGCGATGAACCATTCTCCGCGGTCGACCAGAACCCCGAGGATTCCCGACGTCACCGACGATGTGATGATCAAGTGGTCGTCGCCGGCCCACTGGAGGAAACGCACCTTGGTGTCGCCGACCTTCACTCCGGTGACGATCTTCTGCGCCGTCAGGTCTTCGATGACGATCGTGCGCTGCTCGCCCTTCACGAAGTCGATGGCGAGCAGGCGGCCGTTCGGCGAGATCGCGAGCTGCTCAAGCGACGGCAGTGCGCCGTAGGCCTCGAGCGGGGCCGGCGCGGCGCGCGCGCCGACATCCGCC
>DATKMZ010000171.1:0-2635 GCA_035541575.1 Caulobacteraceae bacterium
CGGATCGCTTCGTCGAGCGGGATCACCTGCTGCTCGTTCGAGCCGAGGCGGCGCAGGGCCACCTTGCCTTCCTCGGCCTCGCGCCGACCGACCACGGCGATCACCGGGACCTTGGCCAGCGAGTGCTCGCGCACCTTGTAGCCGACCTTCTCGTTGCGCAGGTCGGTCTCGACGCGCAGGCCCGCCTTGCGCATCGCCGCTGCGGCCTTCGTCGCATAGTCGTCCGCGTCGGAGGTGATCGTCGCCACCACGGCCTGCACAGGCGCGAGCCAGAGCGGGAAGGCCCCGGCGTAGTGCTCGATCAGCACGCCCAGGAACCGCTCGATCGAGCCGAAGATCGCCCGGTGCAGCATGATCGGCCGGTGCTTCTGCCCGTCCTCGCCGATGTAGGTCGCATCGAGCCGTTCGGGCATCACCATGTCGAGCTGCAGCGTGCCGCATTGCCAGGTGCGGCCGATCGCGTCCTTCAGGTGGAACTCCAGCTTCGGTGCGTAGAAGCCGCCCTCGCCGGGCAGGATCTCGAAGTCGAGGCCGACTGCGCGGGCGGCCCGCTCGAGCATCGCCTCGGTCATGTCCCACATCTCGTCCGTGCCGGCGCGCAACTCCGGCCGCAGGGCGAGCTTGACCGAATGCAGCTCGACCCCGAGGTCGGCGTAGACGCGGTTGAGCAGGGCCAGGAAGTCGCGCGTCTCGCTCTCCACCTGGTCTTCGCGGCAGAAGATGTGGCCGTCGTCCTGGGCCAGCCCGCGGACCCGCAACAGCCCGTGCAGGCCACCCGAGCCCTCGTAGCGGTGCAGCCCTTCGAACTCGGCGAACCGCAACGGCAGCTCGCGGTAGCTGCGTTGGCCGTGGTTGAAGAGCTGGATGTGGCCGGGGCAGTTCATCGGCTTGACCGCGAACGTCTCGCCCTCGTCGGTCTCGCAGACGAACATGTCGGAGTGGAACTTCTCCCAATGCCCGGAGCGCTCCCAGAGCGAGCGGTCGAGGATCTGCGGCGTCTTCACTTCCTGGTAGCCGACCTCGGCCTCGCGCCGCCGCATATAGTCGACGAGCGTGCGGTAGAGGGTCCAGCCCTTGGGGTGCCAGAACACCATGCCCTTGCCCTCTTCCTGGATGTGGAAGAGGTCCATCGCGGCGCCCAGCTTGCGGTGGTCGCGCTTCTCGGCCTCCTCGACGCGCTTCAGGTAGGCCTCGAGGTCGGCTTCGCTGGCCCAGGCCGTGCCGTAGATGCGCTGCAGCTGGGCGTTTCGCTGATCGCCCCGCCAGTAGGCGCCGGCGAGCTTGGTCAGCTTGAACGCCTGGCCGACGTGGCGCGTCGAGGGCAGGTGCGGCCCGCGGCAGAGGTCCTTCCAGTCGCCCTGGCGGTAGACCGTGACCGGCTCGCCGGCTGGGATGCCTTCGATGATCTCGGCCTTGTAGGCCTCACCGATGTCGCGGAAGTGCTTGATCGCCTCCTGGCGGTCCCAGACCTCGCGGCTGATCTTCTCGTCGCGCTGGACGATCTCGCGCATGCGCTTCTCGATCGCCGGGAAGTCGTCGATCGAGAACGGCTCGTTGCGGGCGAAGTCGTAGTAGAAGCCGTCCTCGACGTTCGGGCCGATGGTCACCTGGGTGCCGGGGAAGAGCTCCTGCACCGCCTCCGCCAGCACGTGCGCCGTGTCGTGGCGGATCACCTCGAGCGCCTCGGGGGCGTCGCGGGTGACGATCTCGATCGCTCCGCCGTGCGGAAGCGGGCGGTCGAGGTCGAGCAATTGGCCGTCGAGCTTGGCAAGCAGCGCCCGCTTCTCGAGCGACGGCGAGATCGAGGCGGCGACGGCCCGGCCGGAAACGCCGTCCTCGAAACTTCGGCTGACGCCGTCTGGGAACTTCAGGTCGATCATGTCTCACACTTGAAGCCCGACTTGGTCGGGCGCGGCGGGACCGGATCGAAGCCGGAGCCGCCGAAGGGTTGGCATCGGCACAGGCGCCAGGCGGCGAGCGCGCCGCCGCGGATCGGCCCGTGCAGGATCAGGGCTTGCGCGGCGTAGTCCGAACAGGTCGGCAGAAACCGGCACGAGCGCCCGATCCAGGGCGAGAGCGTCAGCTTGTAGGCGCGGTGCGCGAGGCCGACGCTGCGTTCGTAGAGGTTCATGCCGGCGCGGAGGTGGGATCAGCGGGTGGCGGCTTATGGCGCCGCCCGCAAGCCTCGATCAAGCCGCGCCGGCGCGGCTAGTTCGCTCCGCCTGCCGGGCGAGCGCCTGCCGGCACGCCTCCGCCGTCGCCTCGAACGCGAGCATCGTCGAGACGTGGCGCGGCGGGTAGTCCTTGACGGGCGCCAGCATGGCCAGATCCGCAAATCGTCCCTCGGGCGCGGGTGCGCCCTGCTTCAACATAGCACGCAGTGCGTCGCGGGCGCTTTCGATTTCCTGAACGCTGGCGCCGATGACGTGCTCGCCCATGACCGCCGCGGCGGCCTGGCCGAGCGCGCAGGCCTTCACCTCCTGGGCGTAGTCGGCGACCCGGCCGTCCTTCAGCACGACGTCGACGATGACGCGGCTGCCGCAGAGCTTGGAGACCTTCTCGACGCTGGCGTCGGGGTGCGCGAGCCGGCCGGCGCGCGGCATGTTGGCCGCGGCCCTCAGGATCCTCGCCGAGT
>DATKMZ010000172.1:0-99349 GCA_035541575.1 Caulobacteraceae bacterium
CGCGCCGCACGGCCACATGCACATCCGCTTCGAGGACGTGCGCGTGCCGAAGGACGCGCTCATCCTCGGCCGTGGGCGCGGCTTCGAGATCGCGCAAGGCAGGCTCGGCCCGGGCCGCATCCACCACTGCATGCGCGCCATCGGCAACGCCGAGCGGGCGCTGGAGGCGCTCTGTCGCCGGGCGGTGTCGCGCGAGGCCTTCGGCAAGCGCATCGCCAACCTCGGCAAGAACGTCGAGACGATCGCCAAGGCGCGCATCGAGATCGAGGCCATGCGCATGATGGTGCTCAAGGCCGCCCGGGCGATGGACGTGATGGGCAACCGCGAAGCGCGCGTCTGGGTCTCGATGGTCAAGGCGATGGTGCCCGAGCGGGTCTGCCAGATCATCGACCAGGCGATCCAGATCCACGGCGCGACCGGCGTCTCGCAATGGACGCCGCTGGCCGGCATGTACACCAGCCAGCGCACGCTGCGGATCGCCGACGGCCCGGACGAGGTGCACCACATGGTGGTCGGCCGCGCCGAGCTGTCCCGGCACTGAGGGCCCGGCCATGACCGAGGCGGCGACGAGCGCAGGCGCCATCCCAGGCTATGACGTGCCGAGGGTGGAGGCGTGGATCGCCGCCAACGTCCCTTCCCTCAGCCCGCCGCTGGCGTGGACCCGGCTCGAGGGCGGCCACTCCAACCTCACCTACCTGATCGAGGATCGCGAGGGGCGGCGCGCGGTGATCCGCCGGCCGCCGCTCGGCGAGCTCCTGCCTCGCGCGCACGACATGGGCCGCGAGTGGGCGCTGATCAGCGCGCTTGGCCCGACGCCGGTTCCGGTGCCGGCGGCGCTCGGCTTCTGTGACGACCCTGGCGTCACCGGCGCCCGGTTCTACGTGATGGGCCATGTCGACGGCCATCCGCTCTACAACGCCGCCGACACCGAACGCTGGGCGCCGGCGCCAAAGCGCCAGGGCCTCGCCTGGTCGTTCATCGATGTGCTGGCCGATCTGCACGCGGTCGACCCTGACGCCGTCGGCCTCGGCGACCTCGGCAAGCGCGACAGCTACGTCGGGCGTCAGCTTTCCACCTGGCACAAGTCGTGGGTCGCGTCCGCCGGGCCGGCCGAGTACGACGACCCGCGCGCCCACTCACTTCAGGCCTGGATGCTGGCGCACCTGCCCGACCAGGGCCCGATCCGGATCGTCCACGGCGATTACGGTCTGCACAATTGCCTCGTCGGGCCGGAGAGCACGGTCGCCGCCGTGGTCGACTGGGAGATCTCGACGCTGGGCGATCCGCTCGCCGACCTCGCCTACGCGCTCAACCCCTGGCCCGATCCGTCAGATCCGGCCCCGCCGAACCCGGAGGCTGCGACCGCGCCGCCGGGCTTCCCGACGCGCACGGAACTTTCGCAGCGCTACGCCGCGCGCACCGGCCGCGATCTCTCGCGGCTCGACTTCTATACGGGCTTCAATCACTGGAAGTCGGCCGCGATCGTGCATGGTGTCTATGCCCGCTACATGGAGGGCAAGAAGGGCCACGAGGGCGTCGACCTCGACACCCTGAAACGCCGCATCGGCCTCTCCCTCGGCGCCGCCGAACGGGCGCTCGGCCGCGTCGGACTCTGACGCTACGCTGGCTCGGCGCCCAGCGCCTCGTCCGCCAGCCGCGCGACGTCCACGAAGCTGGGCGTTTCGCAGGCCGCGACATACTCGCGCCGCAACCTCCTTACGAGTTCGGCGACGGTCGGGATGTCGTGGATCAGGTCGACGCCCTGGCCGGCGCTCCAGAGGTTCTTCCATGGCGTGACGCCTGGCGGCAGATGATCGTGGCGCATGCCGCGGCCGAGCGGCTTCGGCAGATTGTCGGGGTCGAGCCCGACGCGGCGGATCGACTCGACCATCCAGTTGGCCGGCACGCCGGCGATGTCGCCGGTGTAGGTCAGGTCGGTCGAGCTCTGGCTGACCAGCAGTTCCTTGTATTCGTCCGGCGCGTCGGACTCCTGCGTGGCGATGAAGCGCGTGCCGAGGTAGGCGAGGTCGGCGCCCAGCACCTCGGCCGCGCGGATCACCGCGCCGGTCGAGACGGCGCCGGCCAGCACCAGCGTGCCGTCGTACATCGCGCGGATGCGGGGAATGAGCGCCAGGTGGCTGATCGTGCCGGAGTGGCCGCCGCCGCCTGCGCCGATGCAGTTGAGCCCATCCGCCCCGGCGGCGATCGCCTTCTCGGCGAAGCGCAGGCTGGTGATGTCGTGGAACACTTTGCCGCCGAATCCGTGCACCCGCTTGATCAGCTCGGTCGGATCTCCGCCGACGCTGATGATGATCTCGACGTCGTACCTGGCGCATAGCGCCATGTTGGCCGCGAGCTCGTCTTCGGGCATCCGCGTCGGGTAGTTGACCGCAACCGGCGCGATGCGCGCGTCGGGATGCGCGCGACGGTGAGCCGCCACGCCGTCGGCGATCGCGGCCAGCCAGGCTTCGAATTCCTCGAGGCTGCGAGCGTTCTGGCGCGGCAGGCCGCCGATGACGCCGGCCTTGCACGCCTCGCGCACCAGCGCCGGGCCGGTCACCAGAAACATCGGCGCACAGATCGCCGGCAGCGTCAGAGACGACCGGATCTTTGGATCGAGAGACATGGCGGCATCCTCCTCGGGCCGGCGTAGGCCCGCACGGTAGCGACGGAACGCCGCCCCTCAAGATTCACGCGGGGGAAACGAGGCCCGCGAGGCAGAGCTCTGCGGCAAACCCTGCTTCTCCGGTCGGGTTAGCAACGACGCTTGATGCGGATCAAAGCGGTTGGCGCGCGCCCGCCGAGAATGCGCGTCAGATGGAAGTCCGGAGGCGTGGCCTCGATGGCGCCCTACAACGTGACGTTCCTCGGTCCCGGCAGGGAAGTTCTGGCCGAGCAGCAAGAGTGGTACGAGCACGACGATCACGCACTCGATGTGATCGGACGCAGCGACCACCCACACGAGATCGAGGTGCGCCAGGGCGATCGGCTGGTGGCCGTGTTCCCGCGCTGGCCGCCCCGGCGGCTGCCCTGACTGCGGAGGCGTCTATGACGTCGGTGATCGAAGTCCTGCACGAGGAGCACCGCAACATCGGGCGTCTGTTGCGGGTCCTCGAACGCCAGATCGACATCTTCGCCGCCGAAGACGCGCCCGACTATGACGTCATCGTCGGCGTCGCCGACTACTTCCTCGACTTTCCCGACCTCTGCCACCATCCGAAGGAGGACGCGATCGTGGCGCGGCTCGCGGCGGCCCATCCGGACCGGCTCGCCGCGCTTGGCGATCTCCCAGGCGAGCACAGGGCGCTGCGCCAGCGCGCGATTTCGTTCCGCGAGACGGTCAGCGCGCTCTTGGGCGAGACCGACATCGCGCGGTCCGAGATCGTCGATGCGGCCCGGCGCTTCATCGACGCGCAGTGGGCGCACATGCGGCGCGAGGAGGAAGGCTTTCTGCCGCTCGCAGATCGTCTCCTCGCCCCGGCCGACTGGACGGCGATCGAAAGCGAACTGGGGCGGCGGCGCGATCCTCTGTTCGGCGGCAAGGTCGAGGCGCGGTTCCGCGCGCTCGGCGAGCGGCTTCTGGCCTGGGCGGCGGAGGACGAGGAAACACCGTCCGGCAATCCTTCCGCTTCCGGGAAAACGCCGCCTACTTGATCTGGGTCAAGGCGAATGGCGCGCCAGGCGCGATGCTGGCGAGGTGTGGCGCTGGCCTATCCCCCCATCCCAGCCAGGCGCCACGCGTGAGCGACATGACCTCCTGGGCGGCGCGGAAATCCTGCGCCGCCCTTCTTTTTGGCGCGCCTTGCGGCGGAGCCGGCAAGGGCGTCGCGGTCAGCGCATCAACGCCTCGAGCGCGCCCCACTGCGCGTCAGGGTCCGTCCCGGTGATCCGCGGCCAGTCGGGGGTCTGATTGCGGAACCAGGTCAGCTGGCGCTTGGCGTAGCGGCGTGTCTCGCGCTGGGCGCCAGCGAGCGCCTCAGCGCGACTGGCGCGGCCTTCGAGATGCTCGATGATCTCGCGCACCCCCACGGCCTTCATCGCTGGCAGCGCCGGATCGAGCTTGCGGGCGGCGAGGGCGGCGACCTCCTCGAGCGCGCCGTCGGCGAACATCGCTTCGAGCCGCGCATCGCAGGCGGCGTAGAGCGCGTCTCTGGGAGGGTCGAGCACGACGCCGCGCCATTCGCCCTCGGCGAGCGCGGGCTCCGTGTCGGCTTGCCAGGCGCTGAGTGGGCGGCCGGTGTGCTCGGCGACGGCGAGCGCGCGCAGCAGGCGCTGGCGGTCGCCGCGGGCGATGCGCGCCTCGGCCTCAGGGTCGAGCCGCGCCAGGCGTGGGCGCAGCGCCAGCTCACCGGCTGCGCCGGCCTCCGTCTCGAGCCGCTGCGTGACCGCGCGCGGCACGGACGGGATCGCCGCCAGCCCGTTCGTCAAGGCGCGGAAGTAGAGCCCCGTGCCGCCTACGACCACCGCCGGCCGCCGCCAGCGCGCGATGTCGGCCAGCGCCACCTTCGCCGCCTCCAGCCAGCGTCCGACCGACCAGCCGTCGGCCGCGTCTGCGACGCCGAAGAGGTGGTGGGGCGCCAGCAGCATCTCCTCACGGCCCGGCCGCGCGGTCAGGATCCGCAGGTCGGCGTAGAGCTGCATCGAATCGGCGTTGACGATGTCGGCGCCGATCGCCTGCGCGAGCTTGAGCGCCAGGCGGGACTTGCCGCTTGCGGTAGGGCCGGCGATCAGCCAGATGCGGACGCTAGGCTCGGGAGCGGACATGCAGATCGTCCTCACCGTCGTCACGAACGGCTATGACGCGCTCCAGGACGCGCTGCCGCACGCGCTGGAGGCGGTGGCGTTCTCCGGCTCGACGATCGCCGACACCGACACCCTGGGAGACGGCGCGGTCGACATCTTCTTCGATCACGACGACCCCACTATCGTCCGCGCCCGGGTCGAGGACGCCCTCGAGCGCGCGCCGGCCGATATCTGCGTCCAGCTGGCCGAGCACCGCAAGAAGCGGCTGCTGATCGCCGACATGGATTCGACCATCGTCGGCTGCGAATGTCTCGACGAGCTGGCCGACTTCGCCGGCATGCGGCGCGAGGTGGCCCAGATCACCGAGCGGGCGATGCGAGGCGAGCTCGAGTTCGGGGACGCGCTCAGAGAACGCGTGGCGATGATCGCCGGTCTGCCGCTGGGCGACCTGCAGCGTTGCTTCGATGAGCGGGTGAAGCTCAATCCGGGCGCCAGGACCCTGGTGGCGACCATGGCCGCGGGCGGCGCCCGATGCGTGCTGGTCTCGGGCGGGTTCGATTTCTTCACCAGTCGCGTGGCCCAGGCCGCCGGGTTCCACGCCCACTGGGGCAACAAGCTGATCGACGACGGCGAGGCGCTGACCGGCCACGTCGCCGAGCCGATCCTCGGCCGCGACGCCAAGCTCAACACCCTGCGCGCCGAAGCGGCCGGGTTTGGCGCCTCGATGGTCGACACGCTCGCAGTCGGCGACGGCGCCAACGATCTCGACATGATCCTCGCCGCCGGGCTCGGGGTCGCCTACCATGCCAAGCCGGTGCTCGCCGGCCAGGCCGACGCGCGGGTCGACAACACCAGCCTCATCTCGCTGCTCTACTTCCAGGGCTACGGCCAGGACCAGTTCGTTACCGGCTGAGACGCAAGTTGACTTCCGGGCCGGCGGCGCCGCGCGCTACGCGGGGCTCATGGTCTTCCCGCGCCCGATTCGCGCCGTGGTGTTCGACATGGACGGACTCCTGGTCGACACCGAGGTCCTGATCCGCGACCTGATGATGGAGCTCGCTCCGACGTTCGGCGCCGCGCTCCCGCACGCGGTGTTCCAGCGTATGGTCGGCCTGCCCAACGCCGAGAGCGACGCGGTGGCGCGCGCCCACTTCGGCCCCGCCTTCCCGCTCGATGAATTCGGCCGGGCGCTCGAAGCGCGCGTCCACGCGGCCTGCGAGGCCGGGGTGGCGCTGAAGGCGGGGGTGGTCGAACTGCTGGATCACCTCGACGCAGGCGCCATCCCGCGCGCCATCGCCACCTCGTCCAGCCACCGCGCCGTCGGGCGCACGCTGGGGCCCAGCGGGATCCTGCCGAGATTCCACGCGGTGGTGGCCGCCGGCGACTACGCCCGCGGCAAGCCGAACCCGGACCCGTTCCTGACCGCCGCGAGCCGCCTCGGCGCCGACCCGGCGCACTGCCTCGCGCTCGAGGACTCCCACAATGGCGTGCGCGCGGCGCACGCGGCCGGCATGATGACGGTGATGGTGCCGGACGTGCTCGAAGCCACCGACGAGATGCGCGAGAAGGCCCTCGCCATCGCCGAGAGCCTGCACGACGTGCGGGCGATGATGCTTACGCCCGCCGCGGCGGCACGACGTCCTTGAAGGCGTCGAAGTCCTTCCAGGCTGGTTCGACCGGCGGCGTTTCAGGGCGTGGGGCGTAGATCGACGGCTCGACCAGCTCGAGGCGCGGAATGTAGCGCGGGCAGTTGGGGAAGATGTCCGTGGGCGTCACGCGGATCAGCGCCTGCGCACCGGCGAACTCGGCGATGCGAGGGTCCTCGAAGTCGACCCGCGCGGTTCCGTTGATCCGAAGTCGGCCCGGCTTTTCGCCGATCCGCAGGAAAAGCAGGCCGACGTGCGGGTTGACGGCGATGTTGCCGAGGCTGCGGAACATGCCGTTGCCGTCGTAGTCCGGGAAGACCAGCTCGTCCGGCGCCGCCACCTGGACAAAACCGGGCAGGCCGCCCTTGAACGAGCAGTCTGGCCGGCCCTCCGTGTCGGCCGTGGCCAGGAAGAAGAACGGGCTCTCGGCGACGAACGCCGCGTCGGCGTCGTTGAAGCGCTCGCGGCGCAGTTTCTCCTCGAGCCGGTCGGCGAG
Organism: Caulobacteraceae bacterium; assembly: GCA_035541575.1. Taxonomy (GTDB): domain Bacteria; phylum Pseudomonadota; class Alphaproteobacteria; order Caulobacterales; family Caulobacteraceae; genus Acaudatibacter. The sequence continues at coordinate 6,886 of DATKMZ010000172.1, forward strand.
CGCGCGGCTGGAGAACCGGTCCTGCAGCTCGCGGCTTCCTTGGTGATACATGGCGGCGATCCTCGGGGCCGCGCCCCCGCGCGGCTTGCATTGCCGGCGCCGGGTGCGGATATGAGACCCGGCCAGCCAGTATGAGCCCATGAACGCCCCCGTCCAGCCTGACCGTGACCAGATCCTCGCCGCGCTCGACGGCGTGATCGATCCCCGCAGCGGCCGGGGCCTGCACGCCGCCGGCCTGGTCCAGGGCCTGGTGATCGGGGCCGGCCGGGTGGGTTTCATGATGGAGGTCCCGGCCGAGGACGCGGCGCGCTACGGCTACGTCCGCGACGCCGCCGAGAAGGCGCTCAGGGGCGTGCCTGGGGTCGAGAAGGCTCAGGTAGTGCTCACAGCCGCCGCGCGCGCCGGCGCCACCCGGGTGCGCAAGGGCGCCAGGGTGGCCGACGATCCGCGCACCGACCCGTCCGCCAAGCCGCCGCCGACGCCGTTCGAGCACGTGAAGCGCGTGATCGCCGTGGTCAGCGGCAAGGGTGGCGTCGGCAAGTCGACCGTGGCGGTCAATCTCGCCTGCGCTCTCGCCGCGATGGGTTTGAAAGTCGGCCTGCTCGATTGCGACGTCTACGGCCCCTCGGTGCCGAGGATGATGGGCGTCGACGATGAGCCGGTGTTCGAAGACGGTAAGCTCCAGCCCCTGATGGCTTTCGGCCTGAAGCTGATGTCGATCGGATTCATCGTCGACGAGGGCCGCGCGATGATCTGGCGCGGGCCGATGGTCACTTCGGCGGTGCGGCAGATGATCAAGGACGTCCGCTGGGGCGGCCCGGGCGACGAGCTCGATGTCCTGGTCGCTGACATGCCGCCAGGCACCGGCGACATCCAGTTGACACTGTTCCACGACTTCAAGATCGACGGCGCGGTGATCGTCTCGACGCCGCAGGAAATCGCTCTGATCGACGCCCGCCGCGCCGCGGCCATGCTGGAGAAGCTGGGCACGCCGATCCTCGGCATGATCGAAAACATGGCCTACTTCCCCGACCCGGCCACCGGCGCGCCGATCCCGATCTTCGGGCAGGGCGGCGCCCGGGCCGAGGCCGCGAAGCTGCGTGTCCCGCTGCTCGCCGAGATCCCGATCGACATCGCGCTGCGCCGCGGCGGCGACGAGGGAACGCCGCTTGTGGTCAGCGATCCGAACGGGGCGGTGGCGCAGGCGTTCGCCGGCGCGGCGCGGATACTTGGCGACCGAACTTAAGCCGCCGGCGCCTCGACGACCGGGCCGGTCATCGATTCCTCGGCCGCCAGCATGTCGAGCTGGGCGAGCGCCTCGCGGATCTCACCGTGCCGCTTGGAATCCAGCCGGTAGCCGAAGAACATCGCGCCACCGACGAGCACCAGCACGACCGGGGCGAAGAGGTAGCACATCTCCAGCCCGAAGATGGCCTGGGGCGTATTCACCGCGCCTTCCGCGCCGTTGTAGTGGACGAAGGCCAGCACCGGATAGACGACCGCCACGGTGATGCTGCCGCCGATCTTCGTCGTGGTGGTCACCATCGAATAGAGCAGACTGGTGAGGTCCTGCTTGCGGTCGAGCCGCACCTCGTCGGCGACATCGGCCACCATGGCGCGCACCAGGATCAGGAAAGCCGAGGCGCAGAAGCCCACCGCGATCATGGCGACGGCGGTCGGCACGCAGTCGAGCAGGGCGTAGCGGCCGTTCATGCGCGGCACCGCCATCAGGATGCTCTGGGTGATCGAATAGGCGATGCAGGCGATCTGCAGCGCGCGGTGCTTGCCGAACCGCTGCGCCATCGGCCCGCCCCAGAACAGGGCCCCGAGGATGCCTGCGCTGGCGTAGAAGATCAGCAGCACGCTGACGTCGGGGATCGTGAAGCCCTTGGCGTCGTGGAAGTAGAACACGTAGAGCGGCCCGGTGGTGCCGGGGCCTAGCGCCAGCAGGAAGTCGGCGCAGATCAGCCGCAGCATCGTCGGTCGGCCGATCGCCTTGCGATAGTCGCCGAACGCGAACGTGGGCCGCGCCGCCGCCTGGGCGAGCCGCTCGGGCGTGAAGACGGCGCAGATGAAGAGGCAGATTGGAAAGGATATGAGCAGGATCGCGCCCAGGATCGGCATGCTCGAGGCGAGCCCCGCGGAGACCTTGCCGCCGGTGAAGACCGGCAGCAGCAACACCGCGTCGACCGCGATGACGCCCATCAGCGAGGTCCAGGCGTAGAGGCGCGCGCGGTCGTGGTAGGCGGTCGCGACGACGGCCGACCAGGCCGCCTGCCCGAGCGTCAGCATCGAGAGACCGGCGAAACTGACGATCAGCCAGATGATCAGATAGACCTGGTCGACGCGCCCGGCCGGCATCAGCGACATGAAGACGCCCAGCATCACGATCGGCGTCCCCAGCACCAGCCAGGGGCGGTAGCGACCGATCGGCGTCTTGGTGCGGTCCATCACCAGCGCGACCAGCGGGTCGAGGAAGACGTCGACGAACCGCACGACGGTGATCGCAAAGGCGACGGCCACGAAGCCGACGCCGAGGCCCACGTAGTGCCGTGGCAGATAGACGCCGTAGAGCAGGCCCACCGCCGCGACCGGCATCGTCATCGTGCCGAAGGCCAGGATGATCGGCAACGGCGTCTTGGCGTCGACCGCCGGCGCTGCGGGTGATGCCATGGGCGGTCCTCCCAGACCGTGTGCGGACGCCTTCGGCGCTCCGGATTTGGGAGGATTAGATCACGGCTTCCCGGGGGGCAGCCAGCCGCAAAAGCGCCGTTCGCGGAACGATTGGCGCCTCGCCCGCTACTCCGCCGCCGCCACGACCTCGGGCGGCTCGGTGGTCGGTCCGATCAAAGATTCCTCGGCCGCCGCGACGTCGAGCTCGGCCAGGGCCTGTCGGATCTCGGCGTGGCGGTTGGAGTCGAGCTTGTAGCCGAAGAACATCGCCCCACCGAACCAGACGAGGATGATCGGCGCGAAGAGATAGCACATTTCGAGGCCGAAGATGGCCTGCGACGTGTTCACGGCCCCTTCCGCGCCGTTGTAGTTCACCAGCGCCAGGATCGGGAAGACGATCAGCACGGTGATGCTGGCGCCGATCTTGGTCGTGGTGGTGACCATCGAGAACAGCAGGCTGGTGAGGTCCTGCTTGACCTCGAGCTTCACCTCGTCGGCGACGTCGGCGATCATCGAGCGCACGAGCAGCAGGAAGGCGCTGGCGCAGAAGCCCACCGAGAACATTCCAAGGATGGTGGGGATCGTCTGACCGAAGCTGTAGGGCGCATACACCCTGGGCAGGGCCATCAGGATGGTCTGGGTGATCGAGTAGAACACGCACGCGATCTGCACCGTGCGGTGCTTGCCGAAGCGTCCGGCGACGCGGCCCCAGAACGGCGCCCCGAGGATCCCGGCGCCGATGTAGGAGATCAGAAGCAGGCCGACGTCAGGCACTTTGAAGCCTTTGGCGTCGTGGAAGTAGTAGACGTAGAGCGGGCCCGTCGTACCGGGACCGAGCGTAAGGGCGAGGTCGGCAAGGATCAGCCGTAACATTGAGGGGCGGCCGAGCGCCCTGACGTAGTCCCGCACGGTGAAGGAGGGCCGCTTCGGGATCGCCTGCACCTTTTCGGGCGTGAGGCCCGCGCAGATCAGCAATGCGATCGGGAGGGCCACGATCAGGATCAGGCCGAGTGTCGGCATGCTCGACTTCACGCCCGCGGCTATCTTGCCGTGAGTGAAGAGCGGCATGCAGAGGATCGTGACCGACCCCACGACCCCCATCGCCTGCTGCCAGGCGAAGACGCGCGAGCGGTCGTTGTAGGTCCGCGCCAGCACGGCTGACCAGGCGGCGAGCCCGAGCGTCACCATCGACATGCCGGCGTATGTCACGAGCAGCCAGCCGATCAGGTAGAGGCTCGTGGGGTGGGCCGTGGGCAGCAGCACCTTGTAGATGCCGAGCATCAGGACTGGGATGCCCGCCACCAGCCATGGCCGGTACCGGCCGATCGGCGTCTTGGTCCAGTCCATGACCAGCGCGACCAGCGGGTCGAAGACGATATCGATGACGCGGGTGATCGTGATCGCAGCGGTCACGGCCAGGAACGCAGCCTTCGCGCCGGCCTTGTAGTCGTCGATGCCGAGGCTGACGTAGTGCCGGGGCAGGTAGACCCCGAAGATCACCAGCGTCGCGGCGAGCGGGACGCCGAGCGTGCCGAAGCTGAGGATGTTGTAGATTGGGACTCTCGGCGCGGGCGCCGCGGGCGTGCTCGATGACAAAAGCGCTCCTCCGAAATCGACGCCTTCGGGCGTTTCTTATCGGCTGAGTTTAAGCACGGGCGCCTAGAGAGCGCACGCTACAAAATCGCGGGCGCTGGCTCGGCCTTCACTCCGCCGGCGCTGGCGGGATCACGACGTCGCCGCCAAAGGTCTCGAGCACCGCGCCGGGCTCGATCACGCCGGCCTCGCGCGCGTCGAGCTGGCTGCGGATCTCGGCGTGGCGTTTGTGGTCGAGCTTGTAGCCCAGGTAGCAGGCGCCCCCGAGCATTACGAAGAAGATCGGGCCGAGGACGTAGACGAGCTCGAGGTTGTGGATCGCCCCAGGCGTGTTGCGGGCGCCTTCCTTGGCCTGATAGCCAACCGCGGCGAGCACGTTGAAGCTCACGAAGATCGCGAGCGCGCCGGCGATCTTTTCGACGCTGGTCATCAGCGAATAGAGCAGGCCCTGGCGGTGTTTTCCCTTCTTGAGGCGGATGGCGTCGCCGACGTCCGCGCACATAGCCCGGCCCAGCAGCACGAAGCCGGCCGCCAGGAAGCCGAGGGTGATCATCAGAATCGCGGCGATCGCGAAGTTTCCCTTCGGCATCAGCGCGATGAGAATGAGCCCCAGCGAGTAGCCGGTGCTGGCGGCCATCAGCGTCCGGTGCTTGCCGATCCGGGTCGCCAGCCATGAGAGGCCCCCGGCGCCGACCACGCCGGCCACGATGTAGAACGCAAGCAGCACGGTCGAGGCCTGGAACGAGAAGCCGCGCGAGTCGTGGAAATAGAACAGGTACATTGCGCTCATCCACCCGGGCCCCATGGTCAGGCAGAAGGCGGCGGCGACGATCCGGAGCATCTCCGGCCAGGTGATCATCTCCCAGTAGTCGCGCGCCGTGACCTTCTCGGCCGAGTGTTCGACGACGATGCGTTCCGGCGTAAATGCGCTCGCCATCAGGATGCCGAGCGGCGTGACGATGACGACGAACCAACCCATCACCTGCACCGCGGCGACCGAACTCTTGCTCAGCAGGAGGGCGACGACGAGGATCGCCGTCGCGGCGACCGTGCTCACCACCTGGATGGTTCCGAAGACGCGCGAGCGGTCGTGGTAGTTCGATGCGACCACCGACGCCCACGATGCGTGCGAGAGCGCCACCACCGATGTGCCGATGTAGTAGACGAAGAGCCAGCCGACCAGGTAGGCCAGCGGCACGCCGGCCGGCGCGAGGAACAGCATGTAGACCGGGATGCCGAGCAACGGGATCGCGGCCAGCAGCCAGACCCGGTAGCGGCCGAGGCGGGTCCTCGTGTGATCCATCGCCACGCCGATGAACGGATCGAAGAACATGTCGATAAGCCGGATCGCGCCGAACGCGGCGCCGACCGCGGCGAGGCTCAGCCCGATGTGGCTGGCGTAGAACCGGGGCAGGTACACCGACAGCGCGACCGCGAGGCCGCCGATCGGCAGGCCCGGCAGGGCGAATGCGAAGAGCCGTGGCCAGGAGATGCGGTCCGGTGCGGCTGCGGTCGCGGTAGTGGAAGACACGGGCGGGTTCCTCGGCAAAGTGGACGCGTGCGCCTCTGCCGGGCGCCTTGGCTCAAGGGAACCCTCCTGCCGTCTGCGGCGCAAGGGGTTTCATGGCGGCGTTCACCTATCTCGGACGCACGGCGTGGCGCGGACCGCCCTGAACGATGTAGAGCAGGACGCGTCGGGCGACGCCGAGTCCGCGGTCGGGGTGGGGAGGCAATGCCGGTCGATCAGCCGCCGAGCGTGGAGCCGGTCGTCGTGCAGACGGCCCGCCTGCCGCCCGCCGCCGGCGACCCGGCGTTCTCGATTGTCGCGGTCTCGCCGCAGATCCTGAAACTCAGCGACCGGCTCGACGATGCGCTGGGTTCGGTTCCCGGATTCTCGCTCTTCCGCCGCACCTCCAGCCTCGGCGCCAACCCGACCACTCAGGGCGTCTCGCTGCGTGGAATCGCGGGGTCAGGCGCCAGCCGCTCGCTGGTCACGCTCGACGGCGTGCCGCAGAACGACCCGTTCGGCGGCTGGGTGATCTGGACCGGGCTGCCGACCGAGGCGATCGGCGGCGCGACCGTGGTGCGCGGCGCGGGCGCCGGTCCCTATGGCGCGGGCGCACTGACCGGCGTCGTCGCGCTGACCCAGCCAGGGGCGGTCGAGGGCCATGTCACCGCTGACGCCGAGGGCGGATCGTTGGGCTACGCCCGTGCGGCGGGCCTGGCCGAGGTCGACACCAGCGCTGGACGCCTCTTCCTCGACGCCTCCGGCGAGACCAGCGACGGCTGGATCCCGGTCATCGAGGGCCGCGGCGCCGCCGACCGGCCGCTGACCTTGCACGACTGGAGCGTCGGCGAGCGACTCGAGACCCGTATCGGCGGCTTATTGATCTCAGAACGGATCGCCGGCTTCGACGAGCGCCGCAGCGCCGGGACGCTGTTCGCGAACTCGGAAGCGCAGGGCGTCCAGGGCAGCCTCACCGTCGTGCGGCCGCCGGAGGAAGGCGCGCTCGGCTGGCGGCTGCAGGCCTGGGTCAGCGGCTCCAATCTCGCCAACAGCTCGGCCACCGTCTCGGCCAACCGCAACACCGCCACGCTCGCCAACGAGCAGTACGCCACGCCGGCCTACGGCGCGGGCTTCAACGCGGCGCTCCGCAGCGCCGGCGCCGTGACGAGTTGGGAGCTCGGCGTCGACGTCCGGAACTTCTCGGGCGAGAGCCGCGAGCACCTGTTCACCCTGGGCAAGCCGACCGGCGACCGGGTCTCCGGCGGCGCGGAGCTGGTGGCCGGCGTCTACGCCGAGGGTTCGCGCGCGTTCGGACCCTGGCTACTCACCGCCGGCGCGCGGCTCGACGGCTGGCGCGACTACGACTCCAGCTTCGTCCAGACCGGCGCCAGCCCGCTCACCCAGCGCCCGGCCGATCGCGGCGGCGTGGTGCCGACAGGGCGGATCGGCCTTCGTCGCGACTTCAGCGGCCTCTACGTCCGCGCCGCCGCCTACGCCGGCTTCCGGCCGGCGACGCTCAACGAGCTGCACCGCTCGTTCCGGGTCGGCAACGACGTCACGCTCGCGAACAGCAACCTCTCGCCCGAGCGGCTCTACGGCGTCGAGGCCGGGATCGGTGGACAAGGATCGATCACCTGGGACGCCGACGTCTTCTACAACCGCCTCGGCGGTGCGGTGACCAACGTGACCATCGGCAAGGGACCGGGCGCGTTCCCGATCGCCGGGTTCGTGCCGGCCGGCGGCACGCTGTTTCAGCGCCAGAACGCCGGCGCGGTGAACGCATACGGCGTCGAGGGCGACGCGGACTGGCGCGCGGCTGAGACGCTGGACCTGCGCGCGGCGTTCGCGGTCACCCACGCCCGCGTCAACGGCGGATCGCAGGCGCCGCAGCTGACCGGCAAGCGCCCGGCCGAGACGCCGGACGCGGTCGTCACCGCCGACGTCGACTGGCGCGTGGCGCCGGCGCTGACGCTCACCGCGGGTCTGCGCTACGAGAGCGACCGGTTCGACGACGACCAGAACACCCGGCGCATCGACGGCGGCGCCGGCGTCGACGTGCGCGCCGAGTGGCGGGCGACGCGCGAACTCAGCCTTTACGTCGCCGCCGACAACGTCTTCGACGCGCGCCTGCAGACCGGCCGCAGCGCCGCCGGCGTCGTGACCTTCGACGCCCCGCGCGTGGTCCGCGGCGGGCTCGCCTGGCGACCCTGACGCGACCCTTGACGGTCCGCCCGGCGCGCGGCCTAGCAGGCGGGATGGATCAGACCGCCGCGAAAGCCTTCATCGACGCGCTCTGGGACGACGAGGTCGTGCCCGAGCTCACGCGCTACATTCGCATCCCGAACAAGTCCCCGAGCTACGACCCCGACTGGCGCGCGCACGGCTACATGGACGAGGCCGTCCAGCAGTTCGCCGCCTGGGCCCGCGGCAAGCTCGCAGGCCTGCCGCGCGCCACGCTCGAGATCGTGCGGCTGGGTGATCGAACGCCTGTGATCTTCATCGAGATTCCGGGCCGGGGCGACGATCCGGTGCTGCTCTACGGCCACATCGACAAGCAGCCGGAGATGACCGGCTGGGCCGACGGGCTCGGGCCTTGGACGCCGGTGCTGCGGGACGGTAAGCTCTACGGCCGCGGCGGCGCCGACGACGGCTACGCGATGTTCGGCGCGCTCTCGGCGATCCTTGCGCTGAGGGCCCAGGGCGCCGCGCATGCGCCGTGCCGGATCCTGATCGAGGCGTGCGAGGAGAGCGGCAGCTACGACTTGCCGGCGTACGTCGATCATCTCGCCGCGCGGATCGGCGCGCCCTCGCTGGTCGTCTGTCTCGACTCGGGATGCGGCGACTACGACCGGCTCTGGCTCACCACTTCGCTGCGCGGTCTCATCGGCGGCGCGCTGAAAGTCGAGGTGCTGAGCGAGGGCGTGCATTCCGGCACGGCCTCGGGCGTCGTCCCGTCCAGCTTCCGCATCCTCCGCAGCCTGCTCTCGCGGCTCGAGGACGAGACAACCGGCCAGATCAAGCTTTCCGAGCTGCACGCCCAGATCCCACCGGGCCGGATCGCGGAGGCCAAGGCGGCGGCGGTCTCGCTCGACGCATCGGAGCTGCGCACGCTCCCATTCGTCCCCGGCGTTCGCCCGATGGCGGACGATCCGGCCGAACTGCTCTTGAACCGCACCTGGCGGCCGACGCTCTCGGTCACGGGTCTGGACGGCGCTCCGCCGCTCGCCAATGCCGGCAACGTGCTCAGGCCCATGACCGCGGCCAAGCTCTCGATCCGGCTGCCGCCGACCGTGGACGCCGAGAGAGCCCGCGCGGCCGTCAAGGCGGCGCTCGAGGCCGATCCGCCATACGGCGCGAGGGTCACCTTCGACGCCGAGGACGCCGGCGGCGGCTGGAACGCGCCGGCGCTGGCGCCCTGGTTGCGCGCCTCGATCGACCGCGCCTCGCAGGGCGCCTTCGGCCGTGACGCGGCGCTGATGGGCGAGGGTGGCTCGATCCCGTTCATGGGCATGCTCGGCGCGAAGTTCCCGGCCGCGCAGTTCATGATCACCGGCGTCCTGGGCCCCCACTCGAACGCGCACGGCCCGAACGAATTCCTGCACATCGGCATGGGCAAGGCCGTCAGCTTCGCCGTGGCGCAGGTGCTCGCAGACCATCTCACGCGATGAGGCGATGTGGCGATCCTTCGCCGCTTTCAGCCTCCAATTGCACCGCTTCCCCTGATAGAACATTGTTCCCGAGGGGGAAATCGCATGGCTGGCAACGCGCCGATCGTGGTCGACAGCAAGCGGCCGGCCGTGCCGACCGGGATCACCGTCGCGGCCAACGAGACATGGCGGTTCGCGGCTAGAGGGGTCTGGACCGACTGGTTCTTCGCCTGCGGACCTGACGGCTACGAGAACCGCCTCGCCGACGTGCTGGGCATCCATCCGATCTTCCCGGATGCGCCTTGGTTCTCCCTGATCGGCCGCATCGCCGGCGAGCCCGCCAGCGCGTTTGCGATCGGTCGCGGCGTCGAGCACACGTTCGAGATGGGCGGCGCCCTCGAGGTTTTCGCCAATGACATGCCCGGGTTCTACTGGAACAACCAGGGTGCCGTCAGGCTGACCGCCCACAGGCTGGCCAGGCCGCCGGCCGCACGGCCCGCGCCGTCGCGACTGCCCCTGGCCGCGCGCGTCGCCAAGGCGCCGCCCGTCCGGCCGGCGCCGGCCGCGCCGCCACCCGCCGGCGGCCTCGCAGGCTCGTGGGCCTGGCTGATCGATCTCGCCGAGAAGACCCGAGGCATCCCCTTCATCGGCGTGCTGGTTGTCGCGACCGGGCTGGTTCTCGCCGTCACAGACATCGGCCAGGACCTCGTCGTCGCCGTCGCGCAGGACATCAATCCGCAGGCGTTCGTGCTCCCGCTCGCGGTCACCTTCTTCGCGCTGCAAGCCTGGTTCTGGTCGCGCCTGATCGTCGTCTACAGCTACGGCGCCGAACGGGAGCATTGGAGCCCGCGCGGGCTCCTTACCTGGGCGCCGCGCGTCCTCGGCGTCGCGGTCTTCGTGTTCGTGCTCTCGGCGCTGTGGCTGAGCCCCCACCGCGACCACCTGCAGCCGCTGACGATCGGCCTGCTGCTGCTCTCCGGTCTGATATTCCTGATCGTCGTGATGTTCCGCGAAGACGTCGTGAACCGTCTTTCGCGAAGCAGCCCGGCCATCGCCTGGCGGCTCGCGTCCGACCCGGGCGAGGGGCGCCGGCGCTGGGTGCAAGCGAGCTTCCTGCTGGCGGCGGTCTTCTGGCTCTTCGCCACCTTCCTGCCGGTCGCCGCCTCGCAGGCGGTCGGACCGCCGGCGACGGTCTACCTGGCGGTTGCATCGATCGTCCCGGTGATGGCGACGCTGATCCACGTCGAACGCCTCACCCGGCTGCCGATCACAGGCTCGCTCTTCGTGCTGGCCGTCGCCTGCAGCCTGATGCCCTGGGCCGACAACCACACCGTCGGTCGCCGCGCGCCGTTCGCGATCGAGCAGCCGCCGGCCCAGCCGACGACCTCGGTGGCCGACGCCTTGCGCGCCTGGACAGCGGTCCAGGCGTCGGCGATCGGCGCCGCCAAATCGCCGACGCCGATCATCTTCGTGACCGCCGAGGGCGGCGCCTCGCGCGCCGGGTTCTGGACCGCCGCGACGTTGGGCGAGTTGCAGGACCTCACGCAGGGACGGTTCTCGAACAGCGTGTTTGCGATCACGTCGGTCTCCGGCGGCAGCGTCGGCGCGCTGGGCTTCGTCGCCTCGATGGACGATCCGCGCGCCATCAAAGGGGACGGCCTCAAGACGGCGCTCGAGGATTTCGCCGGGCGCGACTTCCTCAGTCCGACGCTCGCCGGGCTGCTGTTCCCAGACCTCACGCAGCGCTTCCTGCCGTACGCGCTGCTGCCTGATCGAGCCGAGACGCTGGAGCGGTCGTGGGAGAACGCGTGGGCCGATCACTGTCGGGGCGAACCGCCGAGCGCCTGCGATCCCGACCGGTTGCGGCGGCCGTTCCAGGCGCTCTGGGGGAAAGCGCCGCCGTGGCGGCCGGCTCTGGCGATCGAAGGCGCCGGCGAGGAGAGCGGCAGGCGGGTCGTCATCAGCAACCTGCAAGTCGACGAAACCCAGATCGACATCGACGACTTCCACGCTCAGACCGGACGCGATCTCCTCGCCTCGACGGCCATCATGAACGGCGCGCGATATCCGTGGGTCAGTCCGCCCGGGCTCTACGACGTTAGGCGGCCGCTCGCGGGGACGGCCCACGTTGTCGATGGCGGCTATTTCGACGCGACCGGCCTCGAGTTCACGCGCGAGTTGGCCAACGCCACACTGAAGGCGGCCGACAGCCCGCCGCCGGGCGTGATCCCGCCGACCGACCTGCGTCCGGTCTTCCTCGTGATCGGCACGTGCAAGGACGCCAAGCCCAAGCCGCCCAGTCCGGCGGAGCTGCTCTCGGATCTCACCGCGCCAGTCGTGGGCCTCTTCGGCGGGCGTGACGCGCACGCCAGCCACATCTCCAGCCGGCTGCTGCAGGACCTGCAGGGCGGCGGCCTCCCACCCTCCTGTCCGACCGCTATCGCGCAGGGCGAAATAGACGGCCGGGCGGCGCTCTTCGTGCCGATCAAGCTATGCACGATCGGCGGTGAGAACGTGCCGCTCGACTGGGTGCTATCGGCTCATGCCAAGCAGTTGATGGACGCCGCGCTCGATCCAGCGAAGTCCGGTTGCCCCGACGCCGCGCGAAACCTCCAGGTCTTGGCCGGCATCCTCAACGGCAAGGGCTGGCCCGCCCCGCCGCCCACCGCGCCCAAGCCAGCGGCCCCTTAGGGGCGGCTCATGATCTCGGCGGCGCAGTAGCGATAGTAGAGCCAGGCCAGGATCACCGCGAAGCTGGCGTCGAAGAGGCCGAACCAGAAGAAGCCGCCGCCGACGACGAACCAGACCGTCGCCATCCAGACCCGCCCCAGGATCCCGCAGAGGTTCGGGTAGCGCGAGCGCAGCGGGTCCTGCAGGCCGGGGATGTAGAGCGCGGTGACCAGGATCAGGGTCGCGCCCCAGCCGCGGATCCATCCGGTCGGGACCGGCGGCGGCAGGCCGAACGAGGTCGAGACCAGGTAGGGCAGGAACATGCATCCCAGCCCGATCAAGAGGTGCAGCAGCATGTTGAAGCCCAGCACGCGCTGGTAGGTCGTCTTCCTGGCGCGGACGTTGACCTCGTTCCAGCCGATGGTGAGCGCGTCGGCCATGGCGTTCTTCGTCCTTCAGAAGGTCTCGAGGTAGGCGAGGAGGTCCTGCTTCTGCGCCGCCGGCAGGGTCGTGCCGTACGGGTGGCCGGCGTTGCTGTTGCCGCGCTGGCTGACGTCGAAGCAGAATCCGGCCGCGAGTGGTTGTCCGGGCGTGCAAGGGGGGGCGGTGAAGCCGCCGCTGGTCGGATCGATCACGTCCAACCCGCGCACGAACGCCTTCGGTCGCTCGGCTGGCGGTTTCAGCAGGTCCGCCAGCGTCGGGACCGAGCCGTTGTGCAGGTAAGGCGCGCGCAGCCACAGTCCGTCGAGCGGCAGGTTGGCGTAGCCGTTGGTCTTCACGAAGTGGGTGAAGTGATAGGGCGTGCCGGCGAACAGCGTCGCCACCTGCCAGTCTCGGAAGCTCTGGGTGTAGGAATTGAGCCGATTGGGGTCGGTGGCGACGTCACTCTCCGGCTGCACCTTGCCGAGCGCCGCGCCCTGGAAGACGTAGCCGTTAGGCCCTTGCCAGCCGTGGCAACTCGCACAGCCTTGCATGAACACCTGCTTGCCGCGCGCCAGCGCCGCCGGGTCCGGGTGATAGGGGCTCGGCGGCGGTCTCAGGTCGAGCAGCCAGCTGGCGTCGCGCTCGATGGAAGCGTGGTCGACGGTCTCGGGCGTCACGCCAGCGCCGATTGCGGCCGAGAGATTGCGTTCGGCGAGCGAGTCGTTGTTGCCGTCCCAGTGCAGCTGCATCCCTTCGCGCGGGCGCTGGTCGAAGATCGACGGGAAGTCCGACGCGCCGACGAGCTCGGCGTCGGGAATCCGGCTCCCGGGCGGCAGCTGCAGCAGCAGCTTGTACGGGTTGAACGTGTCGACTCGGCCCGGTCCCCAGGGAGGCTGAGCCTCGAGCAGGGGCGCCAGGCGGTTGCGGCGTTCGATCAGGCCCTCGCGCAGCTGCGGCAGCACCAGCGCCTGCCAGACCAGCCGGTCGAGCGGACTGAACCGGGCGCCCGCCTTCTCCATCGCCGCGAAGACGTTGTCGGGCGCGAGCTTCTCGTCGTCGGCCAGGTTCAGCACGAAGCGGCTGAAGCGGTAGAGGTCGAGGTTGTTCGACGGCATGCCGGGCACGACGTGCGGCGCTGCGCCAGCGCTCTCGCGCCAGGTCCCGACGTGGCACGTGGCGCAGTTGAACCACACGAGGTCGACGCCGTTGACGGTCCGCCGTGAGATGCCGATCGGCAGGTCGGCCTGCCGCCCGCTCGCGTCCTTCTCGTAGACGAAGCCGAACGCAGTGTAGTCGCTGCGCCCCTTGAAGTCGGCCGGATACATCGCCGGCAGCGCCTTCCAGAGCCAGTAGGGCAGGCCGGACTTCGTCTCCGCGCCGATCGACCCGTACATGAAGTGGGCGGGATTGTCGGCGTACGTCGGCGCGCCGCTGCGCCCGTATTTCATCCAGAGTCCGGCGCCGGTGACGATCGCCGCCAGACCCAGCACCGCCAGCAACACGAAGACGAAGATCGCCAGCTCCAGCTTCCACATCCGCTTGCGCAGGTAGATCTGGACCGCCGTGAACGGAGGATCGTTGTCGGTCATCGCGACATCACCTCCGCGGTCGGAGTGACCATCTCGGCGTGGGTCTTGTAGACGCTCATGACCGCCTCGATCATCGTATCGCGGTCGGGGTAGCGGCTGACGTCGTAGCAGCCCATCGGGTTCTTCATCGCGCTGACGAGGCAGCGGTTGCAGTAGGTGCAGGGCTTGTCCGGCAGGTCCTTGCCGGCCGCCCACTGGTGGACGAGATCGTTGTTGGCGACGAGCGAGCGGGCGATCGAGACCGCGTCGATCCCGCCCGAGCCGATCGCCTCGCGCACGAACGAAGCGGTCTGGAAGCCGCCGGTGCAGATCACCGGCACCGACACCGCCTGCTTTATGACCTTCGCCTCCTCGAGGTTCACTCCCTCGACCGGCTGGCCCTTCTTCATCCGGAACCAGACCCAGTGAAAGATCGGCCGCAGGAACGGATAGCGGAACAGGAAGTAGTTGCGCATGCCGTTGACCCCCGACGAGATCATCGCGTCGTAGGTCGTGGCCAGGGTCTCCATCGAGAGGTCGCCGGGCGGGTTCAGCGGGTGCGGGAAGAGCGAGCCCTGGCTGACGTGGATCGCGTCCGCGCCGGCCGCCTCGGCCCACTTGGCGATCTGCACCGTGTCGTCGAGCGTGTTGCCGGGCTTCTCCCAGGGCACGACGTTGTTGTGGTCGATGGCGCTCAGCTTGACCTGCAGGTGGAAGTCGCGACCGACCTCGGCGCGGATCGCGCTGATCACGTCGAGCAGGAACCGCGCGCGGTTCTGCAGGCCGCCGCCGTACTCGTCGGTGCGGTCGTTGATCCCCGACGAGAGGAACTGGCTGAAGAGGTAGCCGTTCGCCGAGTGCAGCTCGACGCCGTCGAGTCCGGCCTCCCGGGCCCGCCAGGCGCCCCGGGCGAACGCGGCGATCACCTGGTCGATCTCCGCCTTGCTCATCGCCTGGGTCAGAAAGCCGTGCAGGGTCTCCTTGTTGCTGGTCGAGCTCCAGCTGCGCCGAGCCTGGTTGTGCACGCCGGGCAGGTCCATCTGCCGCCCGGAGTGGCTGAGCTGCATGATGAACTTGGCGTCGAACGAATGGATCGCCTCGCCGAGCCGCTTCCAGAGCGGAATGAAGTCGTCGCGATGGACGGTCGCGTAGCTGGCGATGATCCGACCCTCCATCATCACCGGCACGTAAGAGGAGATGATCGCGCCGACGCCGCCTTGCGCGAACTTGGACTCCCAGTTGATGCGGGTCTGGGTGAGCGAACCGTCCTCGTTGTCGAACCGCCCCGAGATGTTCGAGCGGAACACCCGGTTCTTGACCGTCAGGTTGCGGAAGTGGAGCGGCTGGAAGATCGGATCGTCGGCCATCGTCACCCCTCCGACTGCGCGGCGCGCCAGGCCCCCGCGAGCAGGGCTGGAACCCAGGCGTGCGCAGGGCAGCGCGCCCAGCTGGCGGCCATGAACGCGGTCTCCGCGTTCGGATCGGCTGCGTGCGCTCTGTTCAACTGCAACATCACCAGCGTCGTCGCCGCGAACTCGCCGGCGGCGGACATCCCAGCCGCCGTCGGCTGGCGCACCACCTGCTGCGGGGCGACCAGGCACTGTGCGGCCGCCGCCTCCGGCGAGAGCTGGGTCCGCGCGCGCTCGTCGGCCCAGAGCCGGCGCATCTGCTGGAAGCCGGCGACGATGTTGTGCACGGCGACGCCTGTGCCATGCGTGCCGGAGGGGTCGCCGCCGACCTTCGCGGCCAACAGCGCGCGCGCCTTCGGCACCGCGCCTGTCAGCGCCCACCAGATCAGCTGGAACGGGTTGAAGCTGCGCGGCGCGGCGTCGAGCGTCTTGGCCGCCGCCCAGCTCGCCGCGTCGGCTTCATAGGCGGGATCGAAAAGGCGGCCGACCGCTTGCTGCGAGAGCGGTCCGGCGTCGTCGTCGGCGCCCACTCCGCGCACATAGTCCGCGAGCGTCTTGAGCGACGGCCCGCCCTGCGCGAGCTGGGGCGCGAGCGGGTCGAGGCGCGCCTCCAGCGCGGCCTGGGCCGGGACCGGGCGCTGCGCGCCGCGCGGCGCGACGGGAGGGAAGGGAACGCCGGCCAGCTGCAGGTCCTTGCGGATGCGGCTGGTGACGATCCGGTTGATCAGCGGCCCGTTTGGCGCGTAGGCGCGGTCGAGCCGGCGGTCGTCGGCGACCGCGGAGATCGTCGCGGCATCGTCGACCAGCAGGAGGTCGACGATCGCCGGGATGTGCAGGCGGGTCACGTCTGCCCCCGGCGCCAGGGGAAGAAGACGTTTCTGTTGTCGGCGAACAGCGGCTCGAGCGCCGGGCAATGGCGGGCGAGCACCGTGCGCAGGCTGTTGTCGGCGATCCAGGCGAAGCCGGCTGGCGTGTAGACCTCGGGCGTGAAGTCGGTGGTGTAGAAGCGGTCGCTCTTCAGCCGGCGCGAGGCCATCAGGATGAAGATGCGGAAGACCGTGTCGGAGAAGCCGAATCCGGGCGGCGTGCCCGGCGAGGCCTGACTTTCGCAAAGCGTGCCGACCAGCAAGTCGACGTCCTCGACGGTCTTGTAGACAGCGCGCACCTCCTCGCGCCACGCTGCGTTGGTGGTCAGCTCCTCGAAGCTCTTCGGGGCCGGCATCCCGATCAGGCGCCGGAACCGGCAGTACCGAGGCACGCCGCGCTCGCGGTCGCGCAGGATGTCGACGGCCGCGAGGTCGGTGTAGATCCCGGCCTCGGGCTTCTCCGGCAGCTTGCGCAGGCTGTTCGGATAGTTATGCAGCGCCAGAGCGCCGGGGTTGCTGGTGGCGAGCGAATAGAGGACGTCGTCGTAGCTCAGCTGCCGATAGATCCCGGGTGGCGCGCCGTGGGCGACTTCGATCAGGCTCTTGCTCAGCACCTCCGTATCATCCGTATGCCGACGAAGCGAGAAGCTGTCCGGCATCAGCGGGTGCATGCGGTAGCAGGCGGTGAACTCCTCGGTCATCGCGTAGGGCGCCGCGTCCTGCTCGGTCGGCGAGCCGGGGATTCCGGAAACCTCCTCGCTGTCGCCCAGCCGCCCGTAGCCGCGTGCGTAATGCTCCCCGAGGGCGCCCCACCAGTTGGCGCGCATCGCGAAGCGGCCCTCGGGTGAGTTCATCAGCGAGGGCGTCCACTCGGTGGTGTGGATCTTGGCGATCAGCGCCGTCACCACGAGCCGAGCCTTCTGGAACAGCCACTCACCTTCGGCCGCGGGATATTCCGTCCTCAGACGATCGACGACCGCGTTGTGCTCGCGGGCGAACAGCGTGTGCATGACCGATAGGCCGAGCCACCAGTTGCCGTTGACGCCGGCGAGCTCGAGGTCGGCGAACTTGGCGCCCTCGGCGTCGCCCGTTTCGTCACGCGTCGGCTGGATCGGCAGATGGCCCTCGGGCGTCAGGTACAGCTTGCCGTTGGACAGCATCTGACCCGTCGCCGGGTCGGTGCGCACGGCGATCTGGCGCTTCAGGCTCGAGCCGTAGATCTGCGAGCCGTCCCACCAGTGCGTCTCGGTGTTGAGGTACGTCGTGGGCCGGCCCTCGTCAGCCGGCGTGGTGGGCGCTTGGCGCGAGCGAAGGATGGTCATCGGCCTTTGCGGCCAGTCGTCGCCCTCGCCGATCGGGACCTCGAAGGGCTCCGTTGGCTCGTTGACGCCGTGGCTCAGCCAGTCGTGCACCATGAACTGAAGCCACGCGGAGACGAGCACGTTCAGGTACGGCACGGGCGCGAACTCGCGCCGGGCCAGCAGCGCGGTGCTGACCAGCCGCGGGTTCGGCTCCATCAGCGCCGGCTGGGCTTCGCCAAACGTCTCGTTGATCGGCACGTTGCGGCCGAACCTGGCCCCCGCCATCCCCATCCACGGCAGGTCGAGCCCGTTGAACGAGCCGTCGGCTGTTCGCTGGTGGCGCACGTCGACGTCCGCAGCTGGCTTCGGCGGCGCTGTCTCGGTGGAGAAGAGGTTGGCCCAGCGCATGTTGACGCGGATGCCGGCGAGCGTCAGCACCGCGATCGGGAACGGCCACCTGAACCAGACGGCGAACGCGCTCGTGACCTTGGCGAGCAGCCCCAGCGCACGGTCAGGCAACGTCGCCGGCACGGCCGATCCCCCCGCTCAAGCGAAGCTGCGGCGACGCTAACTCTCGGAACTTACACGTGCAAGACGAATTGTTGCGACGCGGTCATGGTCGTCCGACGCATGGCTTCACGTGCGACGAGGCGGCTTTCTGGAGGCGTGTGGATTATGGCAGTCGGCCCGCCAAATGAGCGCGTGTGGCGCGAAGTCAACGGCATGTAACGGAGACGGACCTGGCCGAGACGTTGCTTGAAATAGAAAGTCGTTCCCAATCAATAACCTAAGTGAACGTCACAGTTCCGTCGTCAGACTAACATGAAAGCTTCGCTTGAGGCGGCGAGCAGCGGCGCTCAAACGCAGCGCGTTCCAAGCTCAGGGGATCGCCATGCGTTTTCGATCGAACCGGCGCGCCGCGCCGGGGGTGGCCGTCCGTATACGGACCGCCGTCGGACTGCTTTGCACCGTCAGCGCCGCCGCCCTCGCCGGCGCGGCCGTCGCCGATGATGACACGAATACGGCCGCAAGTCCGGTCGGCGAGGTCGTCGTCACCGCGCCGCGCGAAGAGGTGCAGGCCCGCGCCGCCCAGCTCAACGCGCCCAACGTCGTTCGTATCCAGCCGGCCGACACGATCCTCGAGTACCCCGACTTCAACGCCGCGGAGTCGCTCGGCCGCATGCCCGACGTGTCGCTCTCGAGCGACACCGCCGAGGGCCGGTTCGTGCAGATCCGCGGCATCGACGCCAACCTCGACGGCGCGACTTACGGCGGGATCCCACTGCTCAACACCAACCCCGGCGGCACGGCGGCCGGCGGCGGCGGCCGGGCCGTCGAGTTCGACACCATTCCGACCGGCGCGATCGACGGGATCATCGTTACGCTCACCGGCTTGCCCGACCACGAGGCCGAGGGCCTGGGCGGCTCGATCGAACTGTCACCCCGCACGGCCGCGCACATCGACAAGCCGTTCGTCGACGCCACGCTCGGCGGCGGCTACGAGCCGCTGCACCAGCACGGCGGGCCGTATGAAGGCGAGATCGCCATCGGCGCGCGGTTTGGCTTCGGCGACCACGGGCTGATCGTCGGCGCCGGGGACGATCAGGCGCCGCGCGCTGGGTTCTTCTCCAACCCGACGCCGTTCTCGTTCGTGATCACCGCCTCGCTGAAGGAGGACCGGCGCGCGATCGACGACCTCGAGGAGAGCTACGTCGACGACGGGATCGCGCAGTCGAACGCGATCCACCAATACGACCTGCGCCGCTACGACTATCATCGCCGCCGGTTCGGCTACGGCGGCGAGTTCGACTTCACGCCCAACGACGAGCACCAGTACTACGTCCGCGCCGACGTCGCCGGCTACATCGAGTCGGTGCACAAGAACTTCCTGCTGTTCCGGAACCTGGACTCCGACGAGAACACCGACCCGGCGGCCGGTCCGTTGGGCATTCCCGTCGATCCGAACAATCCGCGCGGCTTTCTGACCCACGGGACGCCGACCATCACGCTGACCGACGAGGAAGAGACCCACCGCAACCAGGTCTATGTGATCGGCGGCCGGGACCAGTTCGGCGATGTCGCGGTCGACTATCACGGGGCCTACAGCCGCGCGACGTTCGTCGTCAGCCGCAACATCGGAACCCGGTTCGGCGGCCCGAGCGTGCCGATCACCTATGACAACGTCAGCACGCCTAACTTCCCACTCTTCACCTTCCCGACCGGGTTCAACGTCGACGACCCGACCCAGTACACGCTGACGACCGTCGGCAACGACCAGGAGTTCGACACCGACTACGAGTGGTCGGGCGCTGGGAACGCGTCGTTCCCGCTGCATCTCTTCGGTGCCGACGACAAGCTGAAGGTCGGCGCGGAGTTCCGCTTTCGCACCAAGACGGCGACGGAGATCGACGACAACTTCGGCGACGCCAACGGCGATCTGCCGGCGATCAACCTGGCCACGGTGTCGTTCGCCCCGATCCCCTACTACGCGGGCCACTACAGCAACGGGCCACAGGTCAACCTCCATGCGATCCGCGCGCTGATCTCGAACGGGACGATTCCGCAGCAGGCGCCCACTTTCAACCAGGGCAGCTTCATCGACGACAACGAGAACATCTACGCCGGCTACGGCGAGTATCTCGGCCAGTGGGGGCGCGTGGGCCTGCTCGTCGGCGTTCGCGTCGAGGCGACGGACGCCACCTATGGCGCCTTCGTCTTCGACGCCAACGGCAATGCGACGTTCGACAATCGTCCGGTCGGCTACGTCAACGCCTTCCCGACGGTGCAGCTGAAGTACACGTTCTCTCCGACGCTGATCGCCCGGGCCACCTATTCAACCGGCATCTCGCGCCCGGGATTCGTGCAGAACACCGCCGCGGCTTCGGTCGATCTGACCACGATCCCGGGGACGGCGCTCGTCACGCGCGGCAATCCCAACCTGCAACCGACCTACGGCGACAACTTCGACGTCGACGTCGAGGACTACCTGCCGGAAGGAGGCATTCTCGAGGTGGGCTTCTTCGACAAGGAGTTCACCAACTACATCGCCTCGCGGATCGTCCGGAACGTCCCCGATCCCTTGGTCACTGACCCAACGCTCTCCGACGTTGTGACGACATTCCTCAACATCCCGACCGCCTACGCGCGCGGCGTCGACGCCGCCTATCATCAGAAGTTCATCTTCCTGCCGGAGCCGTGGGACGGCGCGGGCATCGAGGCCAACGTGACCTACGTGAACTCGGAGTTCGTCGAGTACGACGCGGCGACGTCGGCGACGGGGAAGACCGAGCGAGGCCTGCTACCGGGCACCTCGCAGCTGACGTGGAACCTCGCGGGCTTCTACGACGCGTACGGCGTCAACCTGCGGCTGGCGGCGCAGTACGTTTCGCACAGCCTGTTCGGCCTCGGCGGCGACAAGTCGCTGGACACGATCCAGGACGACCGGCTGACGCTCGACTTCACGTCGGCCTATCACATCAACAAGCAGTGGAGCGTCTACTTCAACGTCAAGAACCTCCTGAACACGCCGCTGCGCTACTACGAGGGCGCGCCGAGCCGGCCGATTCAGCGCGAGTTCTACGACGAGACCTACGAAGCGGGCGTGCGGATGCACCTTTGACGCATCGCGCTCACTGCGGCGGCGGCTCGCCGGGCTTGAGCACGATGTAGCCGGGCGGCGCCTTGTCCGCGGGGCCGACCCAGTAGCGCGGGCCGGCTTGGCTGCGGCGCGGCGCCGAGGCGGGCTCGAGCGCGCGCAGTCTGGGCGTCACCGGCGTCGGCGGCGGGACGGCGGCCGCCGTGGGCGCGGCCGCTATCGCTGACGGAGCAGGGCTGACTGCAGCCGCCAGCGCTGGGGCCGGTGGCGCCGCGCGCGGACCGTAGAGCGCGAGCGTCATCGTCTTGCCGCCGTCGCGCAGGGTTGCGGCGTGCGCGCCGATCGCGACCACCCGCCAGGGGCCAATCCACTCGCCGACGGCCGCGCGCGTGGTCTGGCCGTCCGCGAGCACATAAGCGACGCGCCGGCCGCGGGCCTGCGACAGGCCGACCAGAACTGGCGGACCCGGCTTGGCCGGCGCGGTGGCCGAGCCGCCGCCCGCCGGTCCCGCGGCGACCGCGAACTGGACGTAGGCGGTCGCGGCCGAAGCGGAGACGCCGGTCGGGGGCGTCGCCCCGGCGAGCGGGCGCTGCGGCGGCGCGGGCGCCTCGGCCGCCGGCGCGTCGAACCAGCGTCGCGGCAGTGGCGCCCAGAAGATCGCGGCGCCGGCGAGCACCGCCGCGCCCAACGCCAGCAGCATCGTCGCCCTCATGGCGGTCCCTGGCGGACGACAGCGTCGAGCACGAGCTTGACGTCGACGCGGCCGTCGCCTGCCGGCTGGGCTTCGAGCCGCTCGAGGATCGCAGACGTCGCGTTGGCCTTGACCCAGAGCGACAGACGGTCGATCGCGACGGCGTCGCCGTGACCCTGGGCCGAGAAGCGCGTCACCGCCAGGCCCTTGCCCGCCGCGCCCGCGCCCATCGTCTGCACCTGATCCGCCTTGACGCCGAGCGCGGCGAGCTGCTGGGCGAGCTCATCGGCCGGCTTGCCGAGGCGCGCGTCGAGCAGCGGCGGCCCGACGCCGGGATTTGCCGCCGCGCGCAAGTCCTGTGCGGCCTGTTGCGCATCGCCGAGCTCGCTGCGCGCGTCGCCGAGCGCCGTCAGCTGCAGCTCGAGCCGGATGGCCAGAGCCACGACCGCGGCGCCGACGACGGCGGCGAGCAGCAGGCCCGGGCGGCCGAGTGTCGGCGCTCTCACCGGCATTCCGCGCTCGTGGTGTGGAACGTCTGGGCCGGGGGGGGCGGCGGCGAGCCGGCAGGGCCCGGGGCCGCCGGCGCCGCTACGGCGGTCAGCCCGAGCGTGCGCAAGGCCGTCGCCGCGTCGTCGCTCGGCGGCTGCGCCAGGGTGACCGTGAGGTCGCCTCCGGAGAGGCTGACCTGGGCGATCTGCACCGGCCCGCCGGCGGCCTTCACAATGTCACCCAGCGCGCAGTCGATCACGCCGGCCTGCCGCACTTCGCCAGCCGCCCGCCAGGCCTTGGCGACCCTTGCCGTGCTCGCAGCTTCGCCCTGACGCGCCTGGACCAGCGCCACCGCGGCGTCGGTCCGGGCCTGCAACCGGTCGATCTCGCGGTCGACACGCAGGTTCGCCGCCGCGAGCAGGATCGCCAGGCATGCGCCGGCGATCGTCACCGCCTCGAGCCGCGCAACGGGCGCGACGGGACGATCGCGCGGCGGATCGAACCGGAACGGGATCTCCTGCCCCTCCAGTTTGCCGGTCAGGGTCACGGGGCGCGCAGGCCCGCCCGTCGGCCAGAGCGAGGCGCGCGGGGCGAAGCCCGCAGCGAAGCGGCTCTGCCCGTCCTCGGCCGGGCCGAGCAGAACGACGCTGACGGCTGCCTCCGCCGGCGGCAGGGGCGAGAGCAGGTCGATCTGCTGCGCCACCGCCTGCCGCGCTTGCCCCAGCGACGGCGTCGGCAGGTCGAGCGCGCGGACGAACACTTCGGGCGTCCCGACGCTGGGCGCGATCTCAGCCGGACCCGGCAACCGCCCGCTCCTCGTCTTGGCGGCAAAGGCTGTTGGCCGCGTCGAAGTCGCAGACTTCGCGCAGGTCGCAGCGCGGCGCCACGACGCCGACCGTCGCATCACCGACCTCGACGGCCGCCAGCGAGCGCCGCGAGGCGCCCTCGCTCTCCACGACCAGGCGCAGAGGCCGCGCCGTCGCGCCGGCGACGCCGCGGTTCGTCGCCAGCTGGGTGGCGTCGCGATCCGGCGCAAGCCGCAGCACGCCCGCCTGGTCGTTCGGCGTCTCGGCGACGACGGCGTTCTCGCCGGCGGTCAGCACGCTGGCAGGCGTCGCGCACCGGTCGGCGTTCGCCATCGCCTCGGCGCGCGCGCCGATCTCGAACGGGCGGCCGATGTCGGCCACGCGTCGCGCCAGCCCCACGTAGTCGACGTCGAGCGCGGTCAGCACGCCGACGATGAGGCCCATGACCGCCAGCGCGACCAGCAGCTCGGACAGCGCGAATCCCCGGACTCTCAAGGGCGGCTCGCCTCCGCTACGGGGCGGACGACCGCCTGCAGGCCGCGGCGTTCGAGTCGGCCGGCCGCCGTCCACTGCACCAGGAACCGCACCGGGATCGGCGCATCGGGGGCGGTGGCGTCGAGCGCCGGGCCGGGTGCGCGGATCCAGGCGTAGCGGCCCATGACGCCGTTCGCCGGCCGGCCGAGCTCGTTCGCCGGCAGCAGGCGCGCCTCCTCGTAGAGCCGCTCGAGCGCCCGCATCGCGCCGACGCTAGATTGCGCGCGGTCGATCGCGGCGCTCGCCCAGACCAGCAGCGTCACCGCCATCGCTCCGCAGAGCCCCGCAAGGGCGGCCGACACCATGGTCTCGGCCAGGATGTAGCCCCGCGCCGCGCGCCGCCTCACGTATCGAGCCCCGAAGTGATCGCGAGCAAGCCCTGGAAGACCACCAGCACCACGGTCCCGACCACGAGCCCCACGGTCAGCACGATCGCGGGCGTGACCAGCGCCAGCGCCCGCTCGGTGCGCTCGTGCGCCCGGGCGGCCAGCATGTCACCGGCCTCGGCGAAAGCGCGCGGCAAGTCGGCCGAGGTCTCGCCGACGCGCACCAGGCCGAGCAGCAACCGCGGCGTCGCGGGGGTCGCCTCCAGCGCCTGCGAGAGCTTCGCGCCTTCGCGCAGGCGCGGCGCCTGGGCCATCAGGCCCCGGCGGATCCGCGCCGAGCCCACCGCGTCGGCGGCGGTCTCGTAGGCGAGCCGCAAGGGCACGCCGGCGGCGAGCGCTACCGCCAGCCGCTGGGCGAAGCCGGAGAAAGCGGTGTCCTGCGCGATGCCGAGGCCGAGCGGCGACGCGAGCGCCGTATCGATGGCGCGCCCGGCGAGCCGCCGTATGGGCGCCAGGAAGCTCAGGGCCGCCACCGCTGCGATCACCGCGGCGACGTACGGGGCGTTGTCGCGAAGCACATGGCCGGCTGCGAGGACGAAGGCGGTGGACGCCGGCAGCTTGGCGCCGACGCTCAGGAACGCCGGCTCGAGCGCCGGCAGCACCGCGAAGGCGAAGAGCGCAATCGCGCCGCCCGCCATCGCCAGCACGAACGCCGGATAGAGGCTCATCGTGACCAGACGGCGCTTCAGCGCCGCAGACGAAGCGAGCGCCTTGGCGCCGCCGGCAAAGATCTCGGCGAGCTTGCCGGTGGCCTCGCCGGCGCGGGCGAGCGAGGCCAGGAAGCGGCCGAGCTGGCCGGGAACGATGGCGATCGCCTGCGAGAGCGGAACGCCGGCCAGCAGGTCGGCCCGCAGCCGGGCCGCCAGGCGGGCCGCCGCGGGTGTCTCGCTCGTCGTCTCGACGACCTGCAGCGCCTGCCCGAGCGACAGGCCGCTCGCGAGGAACCGCGCGAGCTCGGCCAAGAGGCTCGCGGCCGCCGCCTCCGACAGCCTGTAGCCGGTCGCGCCCGCCGCGCCCGCGGCCGGCGCGATCGAGAGCGGCGTCAGCGACTCGGCGAGCAGATGATCGCGCAGCGCGGCGGCGTCGGCGGCCTCGCGGCGGCCGCGCACGGGCCGGCCGGCGGCGTCGATGGCGCGAAAGGCGAACGCGGTCACAGGCCGACCGTTCGGAACGCGTCCTCGGCCGCGATCTCGCCTGCGGCGGCGCGCCGCAGCGCGTCGTGGGCGAGCGGGCGGAACGCGCCGGCCTCGCCGAGATGGGCGCGCAGGTCGGCCGTGGGCGCGCCGGCCGAGATCAGCCGCTCGAGCGTCTCGTCGACGGTGAAGATCTCGCCGAGCGGCAAGCGGCCGGCTCGGCCCGTGCCGCCGCAGGCCGGGCAGCCCGACGCCCGCCGCAAGCACAGCGCCTCGCGCCCGAAGCCGTGCGCGGCGAAGATCGCCGCCTCGTCGGCGCTCGGCGCCGCCGGGGCCGCGCAGCGTTCGCATAGCTTCGGAGTCAGCCGCTGGGCGCAAACGCCGACGAGAACGCCGGCCAGCAGGTAGCGCTCGACCCCGAGGTCGGCGAGCCGGGCCGCGGCGCCTGCCGCGTCGTTGGCGTGTAGTGTCGCCAGCACGAGGTGGCCGGTCAGCGCCGCCTGCACCGCCAGCCGCGCGGTCTCGGCGTCGCGGACCTCGCCCACGAGGATCACATCCGGGTCGTGGCGCAGGAAGGCCCTGAGCGCCGAGGCGAAGGTGACGCCCGCCGCCTCGTTGACCTGGGTCTGGTTGATCGCATCGAAGACGTATTCGATCGGGTCCTCGATGGTCAGCACCTTGCGGTCTCGGGTCGCCAGCTTGCGGAGCGCCGCATAGAGCGTCGTGGTCTTGCCGCTGCCGGTCGGACCGGTGACGAGGATGAGGCCGTAGGGACGCCGCAGCTGCGCCTCGAACGTCGCCATCACCTGCGGCTCGAAACCGAGGCTCGCCAGCGTGAAGTCGACGCCCTGGCGGGTCAGGATCCGCAGCACGGCGGACTCCCCCTCGACCGTGGGCGTCGTCGAGATGCGCAGGTCGGTCGGTCGGCCACGCACCGTCAGGGTCGCCCGGCCGTCCTGCGGCGCGCGGGTGGAGGCGACGTCGAGGTCGGCCAGCACCTTGGCTCTCGCGATCACGCCGGCCCCGAAGGCGGGCGACAGCGGCTCGAGGTCGCGCAAGGCGCCGTCGACGCGCATGCGCACGACGCAGCGGTCCGCCTTCTGCTCGAAGTGCAGGTCGGACGCTCGGTCGGCGATAGCCTGCTCCAGAGCGCCATCGAGGTAACGCACGACCGGCGCCTCGCCGGCGACGTCGCGCAGCCGCTCGGCGTCGGCGCGGGCCAGCGCGTCGTCGGCGGCCGCCGCCTGGCCGGCAAGGTCGCGATGGCGCGCCGCGCGCCAGCGATCGTGCGGAATGGTCCGGAAGGTGACCGCGCGTCCGAGCGCGTACTCGACTCCGCGCTGCAGATCCGCTGAACCGGGATCCACGAGCCCGATGACGACACCGCCGGGCCCGTCCTCCAGGACCATCGCGTGGTTCTCGGCGAGGAAGCGATCGTTGAGGCCGGCCGGCGCGGCGATCGGGACCGGCGGGACCGGTCCGTCCCAGAGGGCGACGCCGTAGAGCTCGGCCGCAGCCGCCGCGATCGCCTCGTCCGGCGCGAGGCCCAGCAGGCTCGCCGCCACAGCCGGACGTCGGTGCGCGCTCCGCACCGCCACGCCAAGACGCTCGGCGTCGGCGGAGGCAAGTTGCAACGCCTCGGCCAGTCTAGCCGCCGCGGCGAGGTCGGCTTTGCTCAACGCTGGCCGCAACACCGCGGCGACGCCAGCGTCAATCCGCGCCGAAGCGCCGCCGGTGATAGCCGGTGGACTCTCCGAAGACGCCTGCGGCATAGTCTCTCCGTCCGGGAGTTGGGGCTATAATGGCGCATCTGATCTTGGGGCGGAAGGACGCCCGGCGCGCAAAGTCTCGGCCGCGCGGCTATACTTTGACCGAAATGCTGGTGGTTATCGCGATCATCGGGGTAATCGCTGCGGTTGTAATCCCGCAAACCATCGGACAACTCGGAAAGGCCCAATCGCGCGCTGCGAAGTTGCAGATTCAGAGCCTCGGCGCTGCGCTAGAGTTGTTCCAGGGCGACAACGGTCGATTCCCGACCGAACAAGAGGGGCTGTCGGCGCTGCTGATGCGTCCCGCAGGACTCGATAACTGGAACGGGCCCTATGTGCACGCCAAGGACCAGCTCAGCGACCCGTGGGGCCACCCCTATCGCTACGCGGCGGCCGGCTCGGCCGTGAGCGTCGGCACACTCGGCGCCGACAACAAGCCCGGCGGCGAGGGCGCGGACCGGGACATCACGGTCACCGTCCCGTGAACTGGTGCGCGCTCGAGCGGCGTTTGTCGCGCGCGCTCCTGTTCGGCTGCCTCCTGGGCTCTCTGGGTGGGTGCGCGACCGAGCCTCGGATGACGAGCGGACGCGCGAGCTTGCCAAGATCGTCGCCGGTGGCGCGGAGGCCTGCCGACGTGGCCGCGAGCGCCGTCGAGCCCGCGCCCGAACCGCAGGGCTGGCGGATCGACGCCAGCCAGCCGCCGTCGACCTCGCCCGAGACCGCCGCCATCCACCCGCCGGCGCCACGGATCGCGATCAGCGTCACGCTCGACCGCGCGCCCATCGCGGCGGCCGCCGAGGCGGTGCTGGGCGACGCGCTGCAGCGCTCCTACCGCGTCGACCCGGGCGTCACCGGCGAGGTCTCGGTGCGGCTGGCGGGCGAGATGACCGAGGCCGAGATCCTGACGACGTTCGACCAGGCGCTGCGCGGCGCCGGCGCCGCGCTGATCGACGCGCCGGGCGGCGGCGTCGCCGTGGTGCCGGTCAAGGACGCGCCGGTGTTCTCGCTCCCGGCCGCGGGAGGACCGTCGGGCCGCGCCTACGTCGCCGGGGGGGTCTCGATCTACGGCGCGAAGTTCCTCAGCGCCGACCAGCTGGTGAAGCTGCTGACGCCGCTCGCCCAAGGCCGGGCGGAGGTGCGCGCCGATCCCGCCGAGCAACACGTCTTCATCTCGGGCGACCCGGCCAGCGTCGATGCGCTGACGCGGGCGGCCACGCTGTTCGACGTCGACTGGCTGCGCGGGCGCAGCTTCCAGTTCTACCCGCTGAAATACGCCAATGCCGGCGCGGTCGCGCAGGACGTCGAGAAGGTGCTCGGCGGCGAGGAGGGGCCGATCGGCGGTCAGGTGGAGTTGATCACCATCGACCGGCTGAACGCGATCATCATCGCCGCCAAGTCCCCCGAGCTGCTCGATCAGACCGCGCACTGGATCGAGCGGCTCGATCTGCCGGCCTCGCCGTCGGAGCAGCGCCTGCGGGTCGTCCACCTGAACAACCTCGTCGCCACCGACTTCGTGAAGACGATCTCGGACCTCTTCGCCCGAGGAACGCCGCCCGCCGGCGCGGTGGTCGGCCCCAACCGGCCGACCTCGATGGCGACCGTCACCGCCGATCCGCGCTCGAACTCGGTGATCATGTACGCCGACGACGCCGAGTATCAGAGCCTGCTGGCCATCGTCCGGGAACTCGACGTGACCCCGCCTCAGGTGATGATCGAGGCGACCGTCGCCGAAGTGAAGCTCAACAACCGTCTGGAGTTCGGCGTCCAGTGGTATCTGCAGAACATCCCCGGCGCGCCGGGACTTAGCGGCGGCTTCTCGAGCGGCAAGGGTCTGGTCCCCGAGCCGACGTTCCCGGGCCTCAACCTCTCCTACGTCAACACCAACGTGCAGATCGCGCTGAACGCGCTGCAGGCTGTGACCGACGTCGAGGTGCTGGCGACGCCGCGTCTCCTGGTGCTGGCCAACGACACCGCGACGTTGCAGGTCGGCTCGTCGGTGCCGATCATCACCCAGACCAGCTCGGGCATCCAGGGCAACAGCCTCGTCATCAACTCGGTCGACTACAAGGACACCGGCGTCGTGCTGACGGTGACGCCGCGCGTCGGCGACCGGGGCGCGATCTACATCGACGTCCAGCAGGAGGTGAGCGACGTCACCCAGACCACGACGTCGAACATCGACTCGCCGACGATCGACCAGCGCAAGTTCCACACCCAGATCGCCGTCGAGAGCGGCCAGTCGGTGGCGATCGGCGGCCTGATCCAGACCAGCCGCGAGAAGACCGATGCCGGGATTCCAGGCCTCAGCCGCATCCCGGTCCTCGGCGCGGCGTTCCGCCAGCGGCTCGACACTCGCTCGCGCGACGAGCTCGTGGTGTTTCTCAAGCCCACCCTGGTGCGCTCGCGCTCCGAGGCCGACGCGGTCACGGACGAGCTGGCGGCGGGCCTCAGGGCCCTCGGCTATGGGCGGCGGTAGGCGAGGGCGGCCCGCCGGCTTCAGCCTGCCGCTGACGATGGCGCTCGCCTTCTCGCTGATGGCGCTGGCGACCGCGATCGTCGGGATGGTGGTCGTGAGCGACAGGCAGGCGAAGGCCGCGGCCAGCGACGTCGTCGTCCGCGCCACGCTGGAATCGGCGATCGAGGCCTCGTTGTTCGGCCTCGAGCGCGATGGCGAGCCGCAGGCCCGCGAATGGACCGACCGGCAGGCGCTCAACGGCCTCGACGTCGAGCTGACGCTGCAGCCGGTTCGCTACAAGCCGGACATCAACGGCGCCTCGGCCGCGACGCTTGACGCGGCGATCGCCGACGCGGGGCTGCGTGATCGCGTCGCCGCCGCGAAGGCGCCCGCCAACGCGACCGATCCGCGCCCGCAGTTCAGCCGCTTCGTCGAGTTCGCCGAGGCCGCCGGCGCCGACGCGGCCGACGAGGATTGCCTGCGCCGGCGGCTGACGATCGGGCGCAAGTCTGGCGAGCCGGATCCCGCGCCGGCGGAAAGCGCGCTGATCCCGCCGAAATCTCCGCTGGTGGCGGGCGAGGTGATCGACGTGCGGGCCGAGACGCGCGACGCCGCCGGCCGACGCGACGTGCTCTGGCGAAGGGTCCGCTTCATCGGCCCGGGGGGCCAGACCTGGTTGACGCACGACTGGCGCGAGCTGCGCCTGCCGCACGCCGACATTGCCTGTCCGGCCCCCGAGCCTGCGCCCAGCATCGGCGGCGGCCCGGCCGCCCCGTGAGCGCCGCAGAGCTAGCCTGGCGCGCGTTCCCGCTGCTGCTCGGCCCGTTCGCCGGCGACTACGCGGCGACCTTCGCCGCGTCCTGGCCGCGGCTTCCGCGACCGCTCGTCGGCCGCACCCGCTGCGCCCGCTGCGGGGCGCCGATTCCGGCGCTGCACCAGATCCCGATCGCAAGCTGGCTCGCGTTTCGCGGCCGCCGCGCCTGTTGCGGCGGGCGCATCCCGGCCGTCTACCCGATCGGCGAGGCTGCCGGGCTCATGGCGGGCGTCGCAGCCGGGCTCGCCCCATCGCCCGCGGTCTCGGCCTTCACCTTCGCGCTCGGCCTCACCCTGACCTACCTCGCCCTCGTCGACCTGCGGCGCTTCAGCCTGCCGGTTGCGGGCCTCGTGGCGCTCGGCGGCGAAGCAGTTGTGTTGCTCGCCGCATCGCCGGACGAGCTCTTCGCACGCCTTGCGACCGGGGGCGTCCTGGCGCTGGTCTTCGCGGTGCTCAGTCGCATGCGGCCCGGCGGCCGGCGCGCAGGTCTCGGCGAGGGCGACGTCGTCTTGGCGGGGTTGCTCGGAGTATTGGTAAGCTGGAGGTTGGCCGCGCCGATGATCTGTCTCGCGACCTTGCCGCCGATCCTGGCGCAGTATCCTTGGCGCAAGTCTCACCCGACGCCACTCGGCTTCTGGTTGAATCTCTCGGCTGCCGTGGTTTTACTGGCGGGTCGACTCAATCTGGCGTCGCGCTAGCGTGGTTTGCGCGTGACGAGTCGGCAAAGCCGCGCTTACACTTCGAGCTGGTCGCGGCGCCTGACTTGCGCTGCGAAAGGGGGGGCTGAGATGGATCGACGGACCTTCGTGGCTGCAGGCGCGAGCGCAATCGGCGCGGTGGCGGCCGGCGCGGGCGTCGGCGCGACCGCGCGCGGCCGGCCAGCGACGCTGACGGGGTGGATGACATCCGCCGGTCGCGGCCCCGGTCACCTGTTGCTGTTGCGGGCCGACGGGTCGTCCACCCCGACGCTGATCTACGCCACCGACGCAACGCGGATGCGCGCCGGGCGCGTCACGGTCCGCGGCAGGCTGTTCGAGGGGCGCTTCCGCGATGACGTCACCGGCCATGCGGCGCCCGCCGTCCTGACCGAGGCGACGCTGGTCTGACGCCCCGCGTCCTAGGTTCGGCGGCCGACGCCCATTGGCGCCGTGCGCCGGCGAGCGCTAAGGTCCCCGGGACGGAACGAGGATCTGGCGACATGGCCGACGGTGCGATCGATGTGCTCAAGGACAAGCGCGACCTGGCGCGCCGCCGCGCCTACGAGGCGCCGCTCGAGACGCTGAACCCGGCCTGGGCCTCGGCCTTCCGCGACGACGCGCACTGGCCTTATTTCGAGCGCCTGCGCGCCGAGGATCCGGTGCACTGGACGCCCGACAGCAATTACGGCGCGTTCTGGTCGATCACCAAGTACAACGACATCCTGGCGATCGACTCCAACCACCAGGTGTTCTCGTCCGCCAAGGGGATCGGCCTGTCGCCCAAGCCCAGCGTCCTGCCGCCCGACGCGTTCATCGAGCGCGAGACCAGCGACGACGCCAACAGCTTCATCAACATGGATCCGCCGGGCCACGACATCCAGCGCAAGATCGTCAGTCCGGCGGTGGCGCCCGCCAGGCTCGCCGAGATGGCGCCGCAGATCCGCGAGCGGGCCGGTGTGATCCTGGACTCGCTGCCGATCGGCCAGCCGTTCGATTGGGTCGATCTCGTCTCGAAAGAGCTGACCACCATGACGCTGGCCACGCTCTTCGACTTTCCGTTCGAGGAGCGGCGCAAGCTGACGATGTGGTCGGACACCATGACCACCGCGCCGGGCCATGGCCCGTGGAATACCTACGACGAACGCCGCAAGCTGCTCGCCGATTGCCGCGCCTACTTCATCCGGCTCTGGAACGAACGGGTGAACGCCGAGCCGGCGGGCGACCTGATCTCGATGCTGGCGCACGGTCCCGAGACGCGCCACTCGTCGATGGACCAGTACTTCTCCAACGTGACGCTGCTGATCATCGGCGGCAACGACACCACGCGGAACACGATCTCCGGCTCGGTCTTCGCGCTCAACCGCTTCCCCGAGCAGTACGACAAGCTTCGGGCCAACCCCGGCCTGGTCTCCTCCATGGTGTCGGAGACCATCCGCTGGCAGACCCCGCTCGCCCACATGGCGCGGGTCGCCACTCAGGACTTCGAATTCCAGGGCAAGCGGATCCGCAAGGGCGACCGCGTCGTCATGTGGTACGTTTCGGGCAATCGCGACGACGAGGTCATCGCGGATCCCTACAACTACATCATCGACCGTGAGCGCCCGCGTACGCACCTGTCGTTCGGCTTCGGCATCCATCGCTGCGTCGGCAACCGACTCGCCGAGCTGCAGCTGACGATCATCTGGGAAGAGATCCTGAAGCGCTTCCCCGAGATCCGTCTGCTCGAGGAGCCGAGGCGCAGCTATTCGATCTTCATAAAGGGCTACGAGCAGATGCAGGTCGTCATCCCGACCCGCAACTAGAAGGTCGCCGGCGCCAGTTTGTCGCAGGCGCGCAGTGCGCGGTTAACCACTCATTGCCCGAAGCGCTGGCATGTGAGCGGCCGGGAGGCGGCCGATGCCGGATCGAGCCTTGATCGAAGCGCAGCGCTTGGCGGCGGAAGCCAAGGCCGCGTTCCTCGCCGACCTGAGCCACCAGATTCGCACGCCGCTGACGTCCGTGCTCGGGTTCGCGAGTCTGCTGGCCGAGGAGGCGTCGCTCTCCGACACGGCCCGCCGCTACGTCGCGCGCGTCGACAGCGCGGCCAAGGCGCTGCTGGCCACGGTCAACGACGCGCTCGATGTCTCCCGGCTCGAGGCGGGTCAGATCAGACTGGCGCCGTCGCCCACCGACGTGCGGGCGCTCTGCGGCGAGCTCACCGAGCTCTTCGACCTGCAGGCCGACGAAAAAGGGATCGCGCTCGAAGTCACGTGCGCGGCCGACACGCCGCCACTCGTGCTCGTGGACGGCGGACGGCTGCGGCAAATCCTCACCAACCTGCTCGGCAACGCGCTGAAGTTCACCGACCGCGGCAAGGTCACGCTCAGCCTCGCGCCGGTGCGCCCCGGACGGCTGTCGGCCGCCGTGGCCGATACCGGGTCCGGGATCGGGGAGGCCGACCTGGCGCGGCTGTTCGAGCGCTTCTCGGGAGTCGAACGAGGCGGCTCGCAGCGTGTCGGCGGCGCCGGCCTGGGTCTGGCGATCTGCCAGAGCCTCGCCGAGGCCATGGACGGCAAGATCTCGGTGGAAAGCCGCCTCGGCGTCGGCAGCACGTTCACGATCGAGATCGCCGCCCCGGAGGCGGACCCAGCGGCCCAGCAAGCCGCCCTTGCGAGCGGCGCTGGACCGATCGATGGAGTGCGCGTGCTCGTGGTTGACGACAACGCGGCCAACCGCGAGCTCGTCCGGACGACGCTCAGCCTCCTGGGCGCCGAGCCGTTCGAAGCCGAGAGCGGGCCCGCCGCCATCGCGCTTGCCGGGCAACAACCGGTCGATGTCATCTTGATGGACATCAACATGCCGGGCATGGACGGGGTCGAGACCCTGCGTCGGATCCGGGCCGCCGACGGACCGAATGTCGGCATCCCCGCCTACGCCTTCACCGCCGATGTCATGCCGGAGCGCGTGGCCGCGCTGAAGGCGAGCGGCTTCGACGGCCATCTGGCCAAGCCGATCGAGATGGAGGCCCTGCTGCGCGCCGTCGCCGCCGCGAGCGACCCGATCGTCGACGGCGACGACTTCCGAGACGTCGCGGGCGGATGAGGCGCGCGTCCGCGCCGGGTCAGCGGGCGGCGTAGACGAGCCTCCCGCCGACGAATGTCGCGCGCACCCGTTCGGCGGCCGGCGCCGCAAGCGCCTGGGCCAATGGGACGGCAAGCAGGCAGAGGTCGGCCGGCGAGCCTGCTTGGACGCGTCGCGCCGGCCCGCCGGGTGCGGCGGGATCCCCCTGGTAAAGGGCCAGCGCCTGATCCGGCGACACGCGCTCCGCCGGCCCGAGCTCGGCGCCGGCCCGCGTCGCCCGACGGGTTGCGGCCGCGATGCCGAGCCAGGGGTCGGCCGAGGCGTAAGGCGCATCGGAGCTGGCCGCGACGGGAACGCCGGCGGCGATCAGCGAGGCGCAGCGGTAGAGGTCCGGCTGCTCGCGCCGGTCGACCTCGGCCAGATATCGATCGCCGCGCTCATGCACGAACGCCGGTTGGGTCACCACCGAGAGGCCGAGCTCGGCGAGCCGGCCGACCGCCTCGCGCGGGATCACGCCGCCATGCTCGATCCGGTCGCCGGCGCGCGCGCCGGCCGCGTCGAACGCCGCAAGCGTCAGGGCGAGCTCGGCTGCGGTGACGCAGTGCACGGCCACCGCCCGACCCCAGGCGCGGGCGTCGGCGATCCTGGCGGCGAAACAGTCGAGCTCGGGGAGGGCGTGGTCGTCGAGCAGCACTTTCACCGGCCCGACCCGGAAGGCGCCGTCCGTCGGGGCCGCGAGCGCCCCGCCGCTCATCAGCGTCAGCCGCTGCGGAAGCGCGCCGGCGCGATGGGCGTCCGCGAGCCGCGTGGCGGCCTCGGCGTCCGTGGTCACGCTGGCGTCGGTCAGGTGAGTGATTCCCCAGCGGGCCAGCTGCGCGCCGACCGGCGCGAGAGCCGGCGGCGCATCCCCGAGCCGTTCGCGCAGCCACGCATCGCCGCGCCAGATTCGCCCGGTCGGCCGCCCGTCCGGCCCGCGCTCCACCGACGCCGGCCCTGCTTGCGCGCCCACCGCCGCCAGAGCGCGGCTGTTCAGCACCCAGAGCGAGCCGGTCTGGTGCTGCACGCGCACGGGATGGTCCGGCGCAAGCGCGTCCAATGCCGCCGCGTCGAGGTCGCCGGCCATCCGCTCGTGGTAGCCGGTGGCCCGCACCCAGCTGCCAGCAGGGCGCGCCGCCAGCGCCGCGGCGATGCGCTCGCGAAGGGCCTGCGCGTCCGTCACCTCGTCGAGGGTGACCGAGCCGGCGCGGGCGGCGAGCGCGAAGAGGTGGATGTGATGGTCGGCCAGCCCCGCGATCAGCGCGCCGCCGCGACCGTCAATGGCCTCGCCTCCGCCGCCCAAACGCGCACCGATCTCGGCGATCCGGCCCCCTTCCAACCTGACGTCAAGACCGGCGCGGCGGTCGACCTCGACGTCTCGCAGGACGAGCCCGCTCACGCCGCCCTGGCCCGCAGGGCGGCGGCCGCGGCGGCGCACCGGGCCATCGCGATATCGACCAGCACGCCGCCACCCGCGACGATCGCCGACAGCGCGCCGATCGCCGCCGCCAGGCCGGTGACGGGATCGGCGAGGGCATCGCCCAGGAACCGCGGCTCACCCGTGCGCGTCCAGCGCACCAGGCCGCCGGCCGCCGCCGCATCGTCGCCGAACGCCACGCGCTCGGCCCCTCGGCCGCTCCAGCCGTAGCCGGTGATCGCGACCCAGGTCAGCTGGGGTTTGGCCGCGAAGATCGCCTCCGGCTCGAGCCCGAGACCGACGAAGGCGCGCGGCCGGGCGCTGGTGATCACCACGTCCGCCGCCAGGATCGCCTCGCGCAGCGCGGCGCGGCCGTCCGCGGTCTGGAAGTCCAGCTGGCGCAGCGACTTGCGGCCGTTCAGGCGCCGAAAGAACTCCGGCGTCGACTGCGCGGTCGGGTCGAGCCGGCGGCTCGACTCCAGCTTGGTCACCTCGGCGCCCATCTCCCCCAGGATCGCGCCGCACATCGGGCCGGCCCACAGCGCCGAGAGGTCGAGCACCCGAAGCGGCCCCGCCGGACGTCCGGGTGCGCCCAGGGGAAGCGTCGGCGCGGCGAAGCTCTCGCAGACCACTTCGCCCACGCCCGCGGCCGGCAGGCCGAGCAGCGTCGCGTCCGCGATCAGATCGGCCACCGTGCGCCCAGCGCTCTCCTCGGCGATCAGCCGCCAGGGATCGCTTATCCGCTCGCTGCGCATCCAGGCCGGCGTCAGCTCCCGGTCCTCGTCGCGGGCGAGGTTGACCGCGAACCAGCCGTCGGAGGCGCGGAAAAGGCGGCAGGCGCGGTTGGCGGACGCGATACCCGGCGCGCGAAGCTTCAGCTGTCCCGCCCGGTCGGTGATCCCGAGGCCCAGCGCGTCGACGCGCCGGCCGAGCGCCGCCGTCAGCCGCGCCACCTCGGCCGACAATGCCTTGAGCGCGGCGGCGATCGGGCTCACGGCCGGATCTCGTCGATCAGCCCCCAGGCGAGCGCGGTTGTGGCGTCGATCGCGGCGCCTGAGACCGCCATCCAGGCGGCGCGATGGCGGCCGATCCGGCGCGGGATCGTGGCCGTGCCGCCCGCGCCCGGGATCAGGCCCATCGAAACCTCCGGCAGGCGGAAGACCGCGTCTGGCCGCGCCGTCACCCGCGCCGCGGCCGCCGGGACCTCGATCCCCGCGCCGACGCAGGCGCCGTGCAGGCGCGCGGTCAGCCGCCCGCCCAACGCCTGCGCCAGCCGCGCCGGCGACCGCAGCGTGCGCACCAGATGCGCCCAGCCCACGTCCGCGGCCTGGCCGAACTCGTCGAGATCGCCGCCGGCGC
This sequence comes from Caulobacteraceae bacterium, assembly GCA_035541575.1. Classification (GTDB taxonomy): domain Bacteria; phylum Pseudomonadota; class Alphaproteobacteria; order Caulobacterales; family Caulobacteraceae; genus Acaudatibacter. The sequence goes on from DATKMZ010000172.1 coordinate 43,785, forward strand.
TGAACGCCGGGCCCTCGCCGGAGACGACCACCGGCGGGGCGTCCGGGTGGTCGAGCGCAAAGGTCAGCGCCTCCGCCAACGCGTCGCGCATGGCGGCGTCGAACGCGTTGCGGCGCGCCGGCCGCGCCAGACGGATTTCGATCGCGCCGGCCGCCACATCGACCGCCACACGGGCCGCGTCGTCGGCGGCGCGCGCCCTCGGCGGGTTCGCCGCCCGCCACGCACGAAACCCCTCCGAGGCCAGCAGCATGGAGTAACCGAGCGACTCCAGCGCCAGCGCGTCGTCGAAGCCGAGCTTCAGCGTCATCCGCATCACCTGCGCGGCCACCGCCGCCGCGACCGGCTGGCGCTCGATGGCCGCGTGCACGTCGGCGATGGTCGCGTCGACTTCGCCGGACGCCATGCAGACCCAGGGCGCGGGCGGATCGCGCCGGGCCGTGAACAGGATATCGAAACTGTCCGCATCGGTGGCGGGCAGCTCGCCCGCAAGATCGACGCCGATGCGCACTTGTCCGCCCGGCGCAGCGGCACCGCCAACGCCCTGCGCCAGGTCGACGATCAGCGGCCCCGCGCCGCCGAGCTCGAAGAGGTCGCCCGCGAGCTTGCTGGCCTGGACGCCCGGCGTCTGGCTCGCGCGTCGCTCGGGGGGCACGGAGATATCCGCCCGGCGATCAGCCCGCTGCGACCGGTTGCGCGGCGGAGAGCTCGGCCTTCAGCTGGCGGCGCAGCAGCTTGCCGGTGTCGTTGTAGGGCAGGGCTTCGCGGTAATCCCAGACCTCGGGGGTCTTGGTCGAGCGCAGGCGCCCCTGCACCCACTCGGCGAGCTCGCGCTCGGTCGGCTTGCCGTCCCTGGCCACGAGCGCGCAGGCGACCTTCTCGCCCCACTGATCGTCCGGCAGGCCGAACACGGCGACGTCAGCCACCTTCGGGTGCTGTCGCAGCACGTCCTCGATCTCACCGGGCGAGATGTTCTCGCCGCCGCGCACGATCACGTCGTCGAGCCGGCCCTCGACGAAGAGATAGCCGTCCTCGTCCATCCAGCCGGCGTCGTTGGTGGCGAACCAGCCGTCGTCCTGCAGCACCTTGCGGTGCAGGTACTCGCCCGAGATCTGCTCGCCGCGGACGTAGACCTCGCCTGACTGGCCGGGGCCCAAGACCTCGCCGCCTGGGCCGCGGATCTCCATCTCCAGCGTTGGCAGCGGCCGACCGACCGAGCCGAGGCGCCGGCGCACGTTCGGATCGGACGAGTGGATCGCCTCGCGGTGGTCGTCGGCCGTCAGCACCGCGACCGTGGAGCTGGTCTCGGTGAGGCCGTAGGCGTTCACGAAGTCGACGTGCGGCAACATCGTCAGCGCCTTCTCGACCACGGCCTGCGGCATTCGCCCGCCGCCATAGGAGAGCGCCTTCAGGTGCGGCAGCGTCTCGCCGCGTTTCTCCAGCACCTCGAGGATGCGCCCGAGCATGGTCGGCACCACCATCGCGTGGGTGACCTTTTCGGCGGCCGCGGCGTCGACCCACGCCTCCGGCGTGAAGGCCGGCAGGTAGACCGTGCGCCGCGCGGCGTAGACCGCCGTCAGCGACGCGGCGATCCCGGCGATGTGGTAGGGCGGCACCGAGACCAGGGCGGCCTCGTCCTCCTCGGCGTGCATGAACTCGACCGTCGAGATCACGTAGGACGCCAGGTGCCGGTGGCGCAGCACCGCCACCTTGGGCTCACCGGTGGTGCCGCTGGTGAAGAGCAGCACGGCGATGTCGTGATCGCCCGCGGGCCTCTCGGCCTCCCGCAGCTTCGGATCGACGCAGACTGCGTCGAACTCGCTGCGCCGAACGATGTCGACGCCCTCCACGCCTTCGACCCGCGCGGCCATGTCGTCGTCGACGATCGCGACCGAAGGCGCCGTGCGAGCCAGGAGGCGGCGCAGGTCCGCGTCCGGCAGGCGGTAGTTCAGCGGCGCGAACGGCCGGGCGATCTCGGCGCTGGCGAACATCGCCACGGGCAGCGTCGGCCCGTTCAGGCCCAGGAACACGACGGTGACGGCGTCCTGCGCGTCCAGCCAGACGCCGCCGGCGCGGGCGCGGGCCGCCAGCTCGGCGTATGAAACCCCGCCGTCCAGCGAGCCGACGGCGATGCGGTCCGGGACCGCCTCGGAGGCCATCTCCAGGAGAAGCGCGGTATGCATCGCGAGCGCCGCTAGTCGGAGGCGGGAAGCTTCTTGGCTTCCTTGGCGCCGATCGCGCGGCCGTCGATCGAGAGCGAGCCCTTGCCGCCCTTGGTGCAGAGCACCTCGAGGCCGGTCACTTCGTCGGCGAACCGCTTGCCGGGCTGCGTGCCGCCGGCGAAGGCCTCGGCCAGCGCGACCCCGGCGGGTTTCGCCTCCGTGTGCGCCACCATCGGATGGCCGCCGCATTCCAGCTGGGCCGGGTTCGGCGTGGCGCGCACCACCACCACCTCGGTATCGCAGACGGCGCTCTTCCAGCGCGACCCTGGCTTCAACTCCATCAACTCACTCCCTGGCGCGCCCGTCCCGAGCGCTTCTGTTTCGGCTCTTCGGCCTTATCATACGACCAAGACCGGGCGCGGCGCCTAGCCCTGAAGGCGCCCCTGCCTACCCGATGTCGCGGAATGGCTCGGTCTTGTCCACGAAAGATGTGGCGGCCCTGGTGTCGCGCGCGGCTCTGTGCGGTATGCGAAAGGCGGCTACGCGGGAGGACCGGATGCGGGGGAAGATCGTCGTCGTGACGGGCGGGCTCGGCGTGCTGGGCCGGGCGGTCGTCGCCGCCGCCAAGGCCGCGGGCGCGAAGACCGCGGCGGTCGACGTGGGCCAAGGCGGGTCGGACGCGGACCTCACGCTCGGCGGCGTCGATCTGGTCGATCCGGCGGCCGCCGCCGCGGCGATGAATCGGATCGCCGCCGAGCTCGGCGGCGTCAACGCGCTCGCCAACATCGCCGGCGGCTTTGTCTGGACCCATGTCGCGGACGGCGGCGCCGACGCCTGGGCGGCGATGCACAGGATGAACCTCGGCACCGCCCTCGGCGCGACGCTGGCCGCGCTGCCCCACCTGAAGGACCGGGGCGGGGCGATTGTGAACGTGGCCGCTGCGGCCGCGACCAAGGCGGCGGCCGGCATGGGCCCCTACGCCGCCTCCAAGGCGGCCGTGCTGCGCCTCACCGAGAGCCTCGCCGAAGAGCTCAAGGACGACGGCGTACGCGTCAACGCGGTCTCGCCGACGATCATCGACACCGCGCGCAATCGCGCCGACATGCCGAGCGCCGACTTCTCGCGCTGGGTCCAGCCGGCCGACCTCGCCCAGACGATCTGCTTCCTGCTCTCGGACGCCGCGCGGGCGATCACCGGGGCGAACGTGCTGGTGGCCGGCCGCGTCTGACCGGATGGCGGACGTCTTCGTCTCATACAAGCGCGAGAACGTGGCGGTCGTGGGCCAACTGGTGGCGGCGCTGCGCGGACACGGTCTCGACGTCTGGTGGGACGTCGACATTCCGCCGAACGCGCCGTGGGAGGAGACCATCGAGCGCCAGCTCGAGACGGCTGGCGCCGTTCTCGTCGCCTGGTCCAAGGCCGCGGTGCTGAGCGAGAACGTCAAGGCGGAAGCGCGCTGGGCGCGCCGCAACGACCGTCTGCTGCAGGCGTTCGTCGAAACCTGCGAGCCGCCGCTCTTCTTCGGCGAGCGACAGGGCGTCGACCTGCGTGGGTGGAGCGGGGACCCCGCGAGCTCGGCCATCGCGGGACTGGTTGCTGCGATCCGGGCGGCTAAGAGCATGGAACCCAGCCCGCACCCGGACGCAGCGGGCGCTCCGCCCCGGCCAGTCGCGCAATCGGCGCCAGGCGGGCGCGATTTGGCCCATTTCGAAGGGGTCGTTCTGAACGGGATCTTCGAAGTGCGCCGGCTCGTCGGGCGTGGTGCGCTGGGCGCGGTCTACGAGGGTGTGAACGTTGCCAGCGGCGAGAGGCTGGCGATCAAGCTCTTCGACGCCCGCACGTCGGCGATGGCGGACGTGCGGGACAGTTTCCTGCGGTCAGCGCGTCTTGTGAGTCGCCTCAGTCATCCCGCCATCGCAGGCTACCGCCTCGCCGCTGCTGATCCGACGCTCGGGGTTCTCTACACGGTGCAGGAGTTCGTCGACGGCATCCCGCTCGGCGCGCTGATCGGCCAGGTGAAGGCCGGCGACGACAAGGTGCGGGCGCTCGCCCGACGCCTGGCCGAAGCCCTGGACTACGTGCACGGGATGGGGGTGGTTCACCGGCAGGTGATGCCGGACAACATCATCCTGGCCAACGGCCGGTTCGATAGCTGCAAGATCGTCGACTTCGGCGTGATCACCGATTCCGACGCCATTCCTGAGGGATCGCTTCACGCGCTCTACGCGGCCCCGGAACAACTAGGGGCCTATGGCGGCGACGTCGGGCCCTGGACCGACGTCTACAGCCTGGGGCGCGTGCTCCTGGCGCTCGTCACCGGAGCGGAGCCAGCGCCCGGGGCAGGCCTCGTGGAGCGCCCGCCGCGCGTCTTGGGAAGACTGCTCGCAGAGATGGTCGCCGAGAATCCCGAGTCCCGTCTGCGCAGCATGGACGCCGTTCTGGCTCGACTCGATGCTGGCGAGGGCGGTCGGCGCGGCGTTCGTCGCGGGGCGCGGAGCCGGCGACCAGCCGATTGACGCGGCGCGGCGCCGCTGCTACCGCAGTGCGAATTGTTTGATGTATGTTTCGAATCTGAGCGGGATAGATGGAATTACTTTATAGTTCTGAAGTAACACCTGGAGAGATCGATCACCTGGGGCACATGAACGTCCGCTATTACATGGAGCGGGCGCAGCATGCCAACAAGGCGCTGATGGAGACCATTGGTCTCGGCGCCGCGGCCTGCAAGGCGATGGACGCCAGGCTGACGCAGCACGACAGCTACACGCGCTACCACCGCGAGCAGTTCAAGGGGTCGATGCTGGGCGTTCGCGGCGGCGTGCTGAGCGCGTCGCCGGAGGGGCTCGAGCTCTATTTCGAGGTCGTCAACGACGCGAAGGGCGAGGTGGCGGCCACCTTCATCATCCGAGTCGCGCTCATCGAGCGCGCCACACGCCGGCGTCGGCCGCTGCCTGCGGCGGCCGTCGCCAAGGCGGCGGAGCGCCTCATCGAAGCGCCGGCGCACGGGCAGCCGCGCTCGGTCGACCTCGGCCCGCCCCGGCTCGACGTCCGCTACGAAGACCTGGCCGAGCGGCTCGCCGACGACGCGTCCGATCCGATGTCGCGGCGTTTCGAGCGGGTGGTCGAGGCCGAGGATTGCGACGAGTTCGGCTTCCTCGCCGACACGCCAGACATGATGATGTTCGGCCAGCTGCGGATGCGCGCTCCGGAACGCACGGACGGCGAGCCGCAGTGGGGACCGATGACGTTCACCAGCGACCAGGGCCATCGCCTCGGCTGGGCGTCGATGGAAACGCGCAATATCCGCCTCACCTCGCCCCGGGTCGGCGACGTGCTGACGTCGATCGGCGCGGAGATCGGCCTGCACGGGAAGGTCCGTCACTCCCGCCGCTGGGTCTTCAACACCACCACCGGCGAGATCGTCTCGATGAACGACAACGTCAGCGTCGCGCTGGACCTGGACGCCCGCCGCTCGATCGAGATCCCGACCAGGCTGCGCGCCCAGCTCGAGCGCCGCCACCTGCCGGAATTCGCGTAAAGCTCAGCCCGCGCCGAGCAGCCGCGGCAAGTTCGGCTGGCCAGCCCGATGCCCGACGCGCCGCCGGTGATCGTCACGACCTTGCCTGAAAAGCGCATGATCCGTCGCGTCAGCCCAGCTTCGCCTTCGATGCGTTCGCCGCCGAGCCGAAGATGCCCTTCGACATCAGCGAGGTCTCGAGCTCGCGGCGCTTCTGATAGATCTCGGCGCGCGCGCCGTGCGCGGCGGCGCTCTCGGGCTCGGCCTGCACCGCGAACTCGACAAGGTGGCAGGCGAGGCGGATGTCGCTGTCGGCCAGCTCCAGCGCCCGCGCCGCGAGCCTCGCCGCGCCGCCCGCGAGCGCCGCCACCTCGGCCGCCAGCGCCGCGTCCTTGGCCGGCTTCAGGTGCGCCGGGTTGCCGTCCCACCAGCCGCCGTAGAGCCGCCAGATGTTGCGCACTACGAACTCGGGTTCGTCGTACATCGGCTTCAGGTACGGCTTGGCCAGCACTTCGGGCGCGACCCTCACCGCGTGGATGACCTCGTCGAGCCGCGCGCCCTCGTTCATCAGCGTCAGCGTGTCGGCGACGAGCCGCTCCAGGGCGTCGGCCACGTCCGTCAGCACCGTCCGGATTCGCGCCGCGCCCGCGATCGGCAGGCCGTGCGCCGGCAAGAAGAGCTCGGCGCCCTGCGCGGCCATCGTGCGCATCGCCGCGGCCCACTCGCGGGGATAGCGCTGCGCCTTCTGCGGATTGCCGGCGTTGGGGAAGTTCCAGATGAAGAAGTCGCCGGCGCAGATCGCCTTGTGGGCGGGGATCCAGGCCCAGGTGTGGTCGTCGGTCTCGCCCTTGGCGTGGCGCAGCTGCACGGCGAGGCCGCAGACTTCGAGGTCGAGCGCGTGGCTGTAGGTGGTGTCGGGCTTGGGCGAGGTGGGCGGCAGGAAGCGCTGCGCCTCCTCCGAGAGCCCATAGCCGGCGCGGCGGAATTGGCCGAACTGGCGCTCGTTGATGATGCGGTTGTAGCCGTCGGTGAGATTGTAGCGGTCAAAGCGTTTCTCGACATTCTCGTGGCCGGCGATGCGCGGACGGCGGTGGCCCTTGCCCTCGGCGTCGGCGATGAACGCGCCCGCGCCGCCGACGTGATCGATGTGGCCGTGGGTGTAGACGAGCGTGTCGAACGCGGAGTCGGGCCGCCAGCGGCGCACCGCTTCCACCACGCGCGCGCCACCCTGCGGCCCCGAGGTGTCGAACGCGAGAAGGCCGTCGTCGGTCTCGAACAGGATGCAGTGCGAGAAGGCCTCGACCACCGCGACGCCGTCGGCGATCGGCGAGAGCTCGTGGTTGATCCGGTTGATCGGCCCGACCTCGTCGGTGGTCCGGCCCTCGTCGATGATCTTCGACGACATCGCCAGCAGGTCGGCCATGCTCAGCTCCCTTCCGTTCCGCCGCGTCCTGGTTACGACACGCGGGGCTCCGCCAATAGGTCCTCGTTGGGCTTGGTTGACAGGCGGGCGGCCGCCGCCAAAGTTGCGGGCCTGTGATCGACAGCCATTTCACGACCGCGGATGGTCGGCGCATCCACTTCCGGGACTATCCGGCGCCCGCGCCTGCGGGCGTCCCGGTGCTGTGCCTGCACGGATTGACGCGCAACGAACGGGATTTCGAAGAGCTCGCGCCACGAATCGCGGAGCTCGGCCGTCGCGTGATCGCGCCGTCGCAGAGAGGGCGGGGCTTGTCCGACCGCGACCCAGACCCCCAGCGCTACACGCCCGCCGTCTACGTGGCCGACATGCTGACGCTGCTGGATGAGCTTGGCGTCGAGAAGGCGGTCTTCGTCGGCACCTCGATGGGTGGCTTGATGACGATGATCGCTGCGGCGCAGGCGCCCGGGCGGCTGGCGGGCGCCGTGCTCAACGACGTCGGCCCGGAGATCGATCCCGTCGGTCTGGAGCGGATCCGGGGCTACGCCGGCGTCCCGAAGACGGCCGCCGACTGGGCGGAGGCGGCCGAACTCTGCCGGCAGATCAACGGGGTCGCGTTCCCGGCTGAGCAGGGCGAAGCCTTCTGGCTCACCTTCGCGCGCCGGATCTTCCGTGAGGCGCCGGCAGGACGGATCGAGCTCGACTATGACCCCGACATCGCGCGAACCGTCAGCCCGACCGCAGGGCCGCCGTCCGACCTCTGGCCCCTGTTCGACGCACTGAAGCCGATCCCCACGCTGGTGATCCGCGGGGCGATCACCGACGTGCTGATGACGTCTACCGTCGAGGAGATGCGCCGCCGCAAGCCCGATGTCATCGTCGCGTCGGTCCCGGAGGTCGGCCACGCGCCGTTCATGACCGAGCCTGCCGGCTGGGACGCGCTCAGCGCCTTCCTGCGGGCCGCCGGCTGAGGCCGCCGCGAGTGAGCGGGGCCGGGCCCTCGACTGACTGGCCGGAATTGCCGTTCGACCGGCTTCGCCCGACCGCCGACACGCTGCAACGTTGGACGCAGATTGTAGGCAAGGTCGCGCTGGCGCGCACGCCCTGGCTCAATCACTCTTGGCACGTCACGTTGCGCGTCTCGGCGCGCGGCCTGGCGACGCCGCTGATTCCGAACGGCGCCGGCGGTCTCCAGCTCGAGCTCGACTTCATCGACCATCGGCTCGTGATCCGGAGCACCGACGGCGGGGAGCGGCGCGTCGCCCTCGCGCCCGGGACGGTCGCCGGGCTCTACGCGGAGACGATGGACGCCCTGGCGGGCGTCGGCGCGCCGACCCGCATCGTCGCCCACCCCAACGAACTCCCCGACGCGACGCCGTTCGCTCAGGACCACGCCCCGCGCATCTACGACCCCGCGATAGCCCAGGACTTCTGGCGCGCGCTGGTGCGGATCCATGGCGTCTTCCAACGGTTCAGATCCGGCTTCCTCGGCAAGGCGAGCCCGATCCATTTCTTCTGGGGCGCGGCGGATCTGGCCGTGACGCGCTTCTCGGGCCGACGCGCGCCGCTGCATCCGGGCGGGATCCCCAACCTGCCCGATGCGGTCACGCGCGAGGCCTACTCGCACGAGGTCTCCAGCGCCGGCTTCTGGGCCGGCGACGAGCGTGTGCCGGCGCCCAGCTTCTATTCCTACGCCTATCCCTCGCCGCCCGGATTCGCCGAAGCGCGCGTTTCGCCGCCTGGCGCGCGGTTCGACCCCGCGCTCGGCGAGTTCCTGCTTCCCTACGACGTCGTGCGGCGCGCCGCCGACCCGGACGAGACGCTGCTCAGCTTCCTGCAGTCCACGTACGAGGCCGCCGCGGACCTGGCTGGATGGGACCGCGCCGCGCTCGAGTGCGGAGAAGGCGCGCTGGGTCGGCCGCGCAGTGTCGGCTGACACCCTTCGCAAGCGGCGCCCGCGAGTGCTAGGACGGCGCCCGCCCGGCTCTTTGGCCAGCTGACAAGAAGGACGCCCCCATGCGCAGAGCCGCCATCGTCTCGCCGATCCGCACCGCCGTCGGCAAGTTCCAAGGGGCATTGGCCAGCATTCCGGCCGGCGAGCTGGGCGCGGTGGTGCTGCGGGCGCTGGTCGAACGGACCAAGCTCGACCCGGTGATGGTGGACGACGTCATCTTCGCCCAGGGCTACGGCAACGGCGAGGCGCCCTGCATCGCCCGTTGGTCGGCGCTGGCGGCCGACTTCCCGATCGAGATCCCCGGCTACCAGCTCGACCGCCGCTGCGGATCGGGTCTGCAGGCGGTGATCGACGCGGCGATGATGGTGCAGACCGGTGCGGCGGACGTCGTGATCGCCGGCGGCGTCGAGAGCATGAGCAACGCCGAGTACTACTCGCTCGATATGCGCAACGGCGCCCGCGCCGGCTCGGTGACGCTGCACGACCGCCTGGCCCGCGGCCGGGTGATGAGCCAGCCGATCAGCCGCTTCGGCGTGATCTCCGGCATGATCGAGACCGCCGACAACCTCGCGCGCGACTACCAGATCAGTCGCGAGGAATGCGACGAGTACGCCGCGATGAGCCACCAGCGCGCCGCGGCGGCCTGGGCGGCGGGCAAGTTCGACGACGAGCTGGTGCCGGTGAGCGTGCCGCAGAAGCGCGGCGATCCGATCGTCTTCGACAAGGACGAGGGCGTGCGCGCCGACGCGACGCCCGAGAGCCTCGCCAAGCTGAAGCCGATCGAGAAGGACGGCGTCGTGACCGCCGGCAACGCCAGTCAGCAGAACGATGCGGCCGCCGCCTGCCTGGTGGTGGCCGAGGAGAAGCTGGCCGAGCTGAATCTCGAGCCGATGGGCTGGCTGGTCGGCTGGGCGGCGGCCGGGTGCGATCCCTCGCGCATGGGCATCGGCCCGGTGCCGGCGGTGCGGCGCCTGTTCGACCGCAGCGGCCTCTCGTGGGACGATATCGACCTGGTGGAACTCAACGAGGCGTTCGCGCCCCAGGTGCTGGCGGTGCTGAGAGGCTGGGGCTGGGACGAGCGCGACCGGCTCAACGTGAACGGCTCTGGCATCAGCCTCGGTCACCCGATCGGCGCCACCGGCGGCCGGATCCTCGCCAACCTGCTGCGCGAGCTGAAACGCCAGGGCGGCAAGTACGGCCTCGAGACCATGTGCATCGGCGGCGGCCAGGGCATCGCGGCGATCTTCGAGAGCGCCTGACGCGGCGTCGCAGCCGCCGCGCTCAGGCTTCGTCGGCCATGACTGCCTCGATCGCGCCCAGGCGGTCGATCTCGACGCGGACGCGATCGCCGGCCTTCAGGAACTGGCGCGGGTTCATCGCCGCGCCGACTCCGCTCGGCGTCCCGGTGAAGATGACGTCGCCCGGCTCGAGCGTCATCGCCTGGGAGAGATGCTCGAGCTGCGCCCAGACGTCGAACACCAAGTGGCGCGTGTTCGACTCCTGGCGCTTCTCGCCGTTGACGAAACAGCGGATGCCGAGCGCGTGCGGATCAGGGAGGTCGTCGGCCGTGGTGATCCAGGGCCCGAACGGCGCGTGCGTGTCGAACGACTTGCCGAGCACCCATTGGCTGGTGCGGTTCTGCCAATCCCTCACGCTGACGTCGTTGCCGACGCAGTAGCCGAACACCGCGCTCGGCGCCGCCGCGCGCGATATGTGCCGCCCGCCGGCGCCGATCACGGCGACGAGCTCGGCCTCATAGTCGACGGCGCGCGAGGCCTTGGGGATCTGCACCGGCGCGAAGGGTCCGTTCGCCGCCGTGGGCGCCTTGGAGAACCAGATCTGATGCTCCGGCGTCGGCGCTCCGGTTTCGGCGATGTGATCCGCGTAGTTGAGGCCGATCGCCATGATCTTGCGCGGACGCGGGACCGGCGCGAGCAGGCGCACTTCGGCGAGGGGCAGGGACTCGGCGGCCGCGTCGGCGATCCGCCGGGCTTCGGGGCCAACCGCGTCCCAGCGGCTGATCAGGTCGATCATGTCGGACGCAAGTCGCGGCGCGGTGCGGGAGAGCGGGACGATCCGGTCGTCGCCAATGACCGCGCCCAGCTCCGGCGTCACGCCGCTCTCGAACGTCACGAGCCTCATAGTCGCCTCCTGCCCGGGCCGGACCCCCGAAGTCTGGCGACAGCGTAAGTCCCGAGCGGGGAGGGCGCCAGTTCCGACCGTCGCACGAGGGTTGCCAGGGATCGCGCCCCGTCGCAGCTTGCCTGCATCGGGAAAGGTTCACGGATGAAGACCTTGCCGCGCGATCCGCGGCTGCTGCGCGCCGCCGCCCTGGCCGCCCGGGTATTCCCGGCGCTGCGGTCGCCGGACCGCGGGAAGGGTGGGCATGAACCTTACTTCGCGGGCCTCGAGGCGGCGCTGAAGCGAGCCGGCGTCGCCCAGCCCACGCTGGTGGTCGACCTGCCGCGCCTGAGCGCAAACATCGCGGCGGTGACGGCGGCGCTGGCGCCCACGCCGCTGGGGCTGCGGGTGGTCTCCAAGTCGTTGCCGGCGCCCGCGCTGATTGACCTGATCCTCGGCGAGACCGCGAGCACCCGGCTGATGGTGTTCAACGGCGTGATGCTGGAGGAGGTGCTCGCGCATCATCCGGACACGGACGTGCTGACCGGCCGCCCCCTGCCCGCTGCGCAGGTCGCCGACTTCGTGCGCCGCCACGCCAACAGCTCGGCGCCGGCCGCGCGGCCGCAGTGGCTGGCCGACAGCGTGGCGCGCCTGAGGGACTACGCCGAGATCGCCCGCGGCGTCGGCGCGCCGATGAAGGTCAACCTCGAGATCGACGTCGGCCTGCACCGCGGCGGCCTGCCCGACCCGCCCGCGCTGGCCGCGGCCGTCGCGTTCGTGACCGCCGAGCCGTTGCTCACCATCAGCGGGCTGATGGGCTACGACGCCCACGTGATGGGCCGGCCCTCGCCCGAGGCGGCGGCAGCCGAGGCGCAGGAGCGTTACGGCGCGGCGGTCACCCTGCTGGCCGAGACGCTGGGCGACCTCTCAGGCCTCACGCTGAACGCCGCCGGCAGTCCGACCTACCGGCTGCACCTGGACGATCCCTACGCCAACGAGGTCTCGATCGGCTCGGCGTTCGTGAAACCCACGCACTTCGACTTGCCGACGCTGAAGGAGCACCAGCCGGCCTGCTTCATCGCCCAGCCGGTGCTGAAGGTGATGGACCCGGCGATCTTCCCGGGCCGTGAGGCGCTGACCGACGCCTACCACGCGCTCGATCCGAACAGCCGGCGCGGGTTCTTCCTCTTCGGCGGCTATGGCGATGCGCGGCCGGTCTCGCCGCCGGGCCTGCGGTTCAGTCGGATCTATGGAGGTCGCGCGATGCTCGAAGGATCGGCGAAAGTGGCGCTGCAGCAGGACGACTTCGTTTTCCTGCGTCCCACCGAGAGCGAGGGCGTGTTCCTGCAGTTCGGCGACATTGCGGTCTACGACGGCGCGGAGATCAGCGCCTGGTGGCCGACGTTCAGGATCCACGCCTGATGGACGACTTGGAGCGTTCGACCGTCGCGGCGCCTGGGCTTGAGCGGCCGGTCGAGATCCTGATCGACCGGTGGGGCATCCCGCACATCTATGCGACGACGATCCGCGACGCCTTCTTCGCGCAGGGCTGGAACGTCGCCCGCGACCGCCTCTGGCAGCTCGACCTCTGGCGCAAGCGCGGCCTCGGGCGGCTGTCACAGAACTTCGGGCCGGCCTACGTCGAGCAGGACCGGGCCGCGCGACTGTTCCTCTATCGCGGCGACATGGACGCCGAGTGGGCGGTCTACGGGCGGGACGCGAAGCCCTGGACGGAAGCGTTCGTCGCCGGTCTGAACAGCTACGTGCGCCAGGTGCTGGCCGGCGCCGCGCCACTGCCGGTCGAGTTCACGCTGACGCGGAGCGCGCCCGAGCTCTGGGACGCGGACGACGTGGTGCGCATCCGCAGCCACGGCATCAGCAACAACGCCGAGTCCGAGACGCTGCGGGTGCGGGTGGCCGGCGCCGGCGGTCTCGCCGCCGACCGCATCCGCCGCAAGCTCGATCCGGAGCACGAGCTTCGCGTCCCTGAAGGCCTCAACCCCGACGACGTCCCGTCTGATATCCTCTCGGTCTATACGCTCGCGACCAAAGAGGTCAGCTTCGCCGGCGAGAAGCCGCCGTCGCCGGCCGATGCGGAGCACGCGGCGGCGACGCAAGGCTCCAACAACTGGGCGATCGCGCCCCAGCGCACGGCGACCGGACGCCCGATCCTGGCGAGCGATCCGCACCGTGTGTTCGTCGCGCCGTCGATCCGCTACCTCGTTCACCTCGATGCGCCGGGCCTGAAGGTGATGGGCGCCGGCGAGCCGCACCTGCCGGGGATCACGATCGGCCACAACGAGACGATCGCTTTCGGGATCACGACGTTCATGGTCGATCAGGCCGATCTCTACGTCTACGAGCTGAACCCGGCCGACCCGCGCCAGTACCGCTACGAGGGCGGCTGGGAGACGATGCGGATCGTCCGCGAGACCGTCGCGGTGAAGGGCGAGGCGGCGCGCGAGGTCGAGCTCGCCTACACGCGTCACGGTCCGGTGCTGAAAGTCATACCGGAGACGAGCCGCGCGTTCGCGCTCCGGACGGTCTGGACCGAGCCCGGGACCGCCGCCTACTTCGGCGCGGCGCGCTACCAGACGGCCAGCAGCTGGACCGAGTTCAAGGATGCTCTGAAGCACTGGCGCGCGGCCCCGATGAACTTCGTCTACGCCGACGTCGCCGGCGACATTGGCTGGATCCCAGCCGGGCTGATGCCGCGGCGGCGCAACTGGGACGGCCTGATGGGCGCGCCCGGCGACGGCCGCTACGAGTGGGACGGGTTCGCGAGCCAGGACGAGCTGCCGCACCTCCACAATCCGGCGCGCGGCTGGGTCGCCAGCGCGAACGAGATGAACATCCCGCCGGGCCATCCGGCGCACGCGCTCAACCTCGGCTTCGAGTGGGCCGATCCGGCGCGGGCCCGGCGCATCGCCGACGTGCTCGACGCGAACGACAAGGTGACGGTCGCGGAGTCGGCGCGCCTCCAGTGCGACGTGACGAGCCTCTCGGCGCTCAGGGGCGTCGCCTTGCTGCGCGGCCGGCGATCGCCCGACCCGGAGGTGCAGCGGGCGATCGATCTCCTGACCGCCTGGGACGGCGTCGAGAGCCTCGAAAGCGGGGCGGCGGCCATCGCCGAGGTCTGGCTCAGCAAGCACCTCGTCCCGGCGACGGCGCGGAAGATCACGACCGAGGCGGCCGCCAAGATCATCGCCTACGGCTCGCCCTATGCGGTGGCCACCTATCTCGCCGCGCCCGACGCCGCGCTCGGCCCGGACCCCGAGGCGGCGCGGGACGAGCTGCTGCTGGCGAGCCTGAAGTCGGCGTTAGGCGAGCTGGCGGAGCGGTTGGGACCCGAGATGGACGCCTGGACCTGGGGCGCGCTGCACCACGCCCATTTCGCACCGGCCGCCGCGGCGCTGGCGGACGGACCGCTGCGGGCGAAGATGGTCCATGGCCCGACCGCCATGCCGGGCTCGGCCTTCACCCTCTGCGCCCACACTTATCGCATGGAGGACTTCGCACTGACCAACGGGCCTTCGTTCCGGATGGTCTGCGACGTCGGCGCCTGGGACGGCAGCCTGGTCATCAACACGCCCGGCCAGTCCGGCGACCCCGAGAGCCCGCACTACGGCGACCTCTATCCACTCTGGTCGAAGGGCGACTACGTCCCGATGCTCTGGACACGCGCCGCGGTGCAGTCGGTGACACGCCAGGTGATCCAACTGACGCCGCAGGACCCGTCGGGATGAGCCGGTGGACGGTCATCCTCGCGTCCTGAGCCGCAGGCGGATTGGCCGTCAGACCGGCGTCAGGTGCGCGGTCGGAAACGGATCGCCGTGCTTCAGCCCGGCGTAGACCGCGGCGAGCGCCGCATCGTTGCCTTCCTGCGCCCCGACCTCGTCGCGCGGACGTCCGTCGAAAACGACGTCCGGCCCCATGAAGCGCATCGAGATCGTGCGGCGGCGCAGCCCGGGCGTTGTTCCTGCCCCACCGTGCAGCACGCCCAGATGAAAGACGATCACGTCCCCAGGCGTCACGTCCCAGGAAACGATGTCGTACGCGGACCGATCAGCCTGGATGTCGGGCAGCCGCGGCAGCTTCGAGCGCTTGTAGAGCGGGGCGGTGTCGTCGTGCGCAGCGAAGGCCGAGCCGTTGTGAAGCACGCCCTTGTGCGAACGGCGCACGAACTCGAGGCAATGCTCCTTCGGCAGCGCGTCGAGGCTGATCCAGCAGGCGACCAGCTGCGAGCCCATCATCCTGAGGTAGGATGTGTCCTGGTGCCAGGGCGTGCGCCGCGAGGCCCCGCCTTCCTTCAGGAAGAGCTGCTCGCCCATGTACCAGAGGCGGTCGACGCCCCAGAGCGCCGTCAGCACGGCGTCGAGGCCGATCTCGCGCACCAGGCCGGCATGGTTGCGGCCGCGGTCCTCGAAGAAGGTCGCCGGCTCGCCCGGATAGAAGCGCACCGCCGTCGGCGAGGGGTGAGCGAGGCTCCATTCGACCGCGGCTTCCACCTTGCGGACGGCGTCCGGCGTCAGCGCGCCCTTGAGCATGACGACGCCGTCGCGCTCCAGGTCGGCGGACGCTGCCTCCCAGTCGCGCGGCGGCACTTCGCCGAGCGGCTCGCGCGCTCCGATGATCGCAGCGTCGCTCAAGCGACGGCCTCGAAGTCGGCCAGCATTTCCTTGAACCGTCGCTCGGCCGCCCGGCGCCCGCCGGGGTGGCTGAAGATGTAGAGCCGGCCGGCCAGCACGCCGGCTTTTACGCTGGCGGCGACGTCCGCAGCGGTGCGGGTTTCGGTGAAGCTGAACTGGCCGGCCTCGTCGAGCGGCCGCCGCCCAGGCTCGGTCGCAACGCGCGCGGTCTCGTTGATCCGACTGGGCGTCGGCCCGGGACAAAGCACCGAGACGCCGATCCCGTCCTTCTTCAGTTCGTCGCGCAAGGTTTCGCTGATCCCGACCACCGCGTACTTGGAGGCGGTGTAGACCCCGAGGCCTGGCACGGCGAAGATTCCCGAGAGCGAGGCGGTGTTGACGATATGGCGCAGGCCGTCCTCGCCCTGCGCCCGCAGCCGTGGAACGAAAGCGCGGATGACGTTGACCACGCCCCAGAGGTTGACCCGGAAGAGCCAATCCCAGTCGGCCTGAGGCGCCAGCGTCACCGGTCCGAACTGTACGACGCCGGCATTGTTGCAGAGCACGTTGACCTGGCCGAACGCCTGATAGGCGCGCTCGGCGAGCGCCTCGACGGACCCTGCGTCGCCTACGTCGCAGGCGACGGCCAGGGCGCGCACGCCCTTGGCCTCCACCTGGCGGGCGGTCTCCTCGGCGCGTTCGCCCAAGACGTCGGCGACGACGACATTCATGCCGGCCTCGGCCCAGGTGAGGCACATGGCCTGGCCTATGCCGCTGCCGCCGCCGGTCACCACGGCCGTCAGGCCTTTGAGGTCAGTCGCCATGTCGGTCTCCCTGGACGAAGCGGCGGGGCTCAGGCCGCGGCAGCCTCGGGCGCGCGCAGGATCTCCTTGAGCTTGCGGCGCGTGAAGGCGTGGAGCTGGCGCGTGTGCTCGAGCCTCAGGTAGTCGCGCCCGCCCGCTGACGTCAGCTTGTCGAAGCCGTCGTCGAGGCCGAGCATCTCGCCGAGCCGCGGGGGATTGCGCGCGAGCAGCGACACGTCCGGCCGCTTGGGGTCGATCGAGCGCAGGAAGTTGCGGTTGAAGTGCGGATGCAGCGTCACCCGCTCGCCGGGTTCGGTGCGAGGCCCCTGCCAGTGCCAGACCCCCTGAGTGAAGAACACCGCCGAGCCTTTCGGCATCTCGATCGGAACGCCGTCCTCAAGGCCTTCGCCCGGCCGGGGCGCGCGGCGGTGGCGGTGGCTCTTCGGCACGATCCAGGTCGGGCCGGACGCCACCGTCCAGTCCTCCAGCGACCAGACCGCGACGCCGCTCAGGGCGTATTCTGGATAGGGCTCGGGCACGTCGGTGTAGTCGGTGTGGATGTCGATCTGGCCGGGGCCAGGCCCGCGCAGCAACGCGCCGAGCGTCGCGATCTGAGCGCAGCGGCCGAGCGAGGCGTCGATCAGCGTCATCAGCATCGGATTGAGGATGACTCGCTCGAACGGGCGCCCGAGATAGAGCCAGGAATCCAGCAGCACCTGGTCCGGCGCCATGGCCGCGCGGGTTGCGGCGCGCAGCTCGTCCGCGAAGTCGGTCGAGATCGCGCGTTCGATCACCACGAAGCCGTTCTCCTCCATCTCGCGGATCTTGCCGGTGAGGCCGAGGCGGCGTGCGCGGTGTTCCAGATCCGGATTCTCCACCGTGCGCCGCGCCATGTGGTCATGGAAACTGGCGAGCGCCCGCTGGGCCGCCTCCTCCGTGAGCGCGCCTCTGACGCGGAATGCGTCCTTGCCGAACAGCGCCGCAGCCTCGCGCCACATCTCCTCGGCCCCGCCGGGCGCGGCGACACCGACGAACTGGGCCAGGAAGAGCGCCGCCTGGTAGTCGCCTTCGATGGCGAGATCGGCGTCCGGGTCGAAGCCGCGGGCGATCGCACAATCCTTGCCGTCAAAACGCAGCGTCCAGCTGGCGACGTCGCCCGGCAGCTTCAGGTGCGGCGGCGCGTCTGCGAAGCGCTCGCTGACCGAGAAGGCGCGTCCGGCCAAGGGCGCCCTTCGGGTTGGCGGCAGTTCACGCCAGAAGCGGCGCGCCTCGTCCAGCCAGCGGTCGGACAGGAACTCCGCATGGTGGGGCAGCGTGATCAGGTCCATGCCCGCCTGGGCGGCGCGGTCGGCCATCTCTGTTTCCTCCTCCCGCCGCTCTGACCGGCGGCGCGCACTCTGATCTCAGGCCTGTTCCGTGGTGATCAGTGGCTCGAACGCGCGCCGGGCGAACTTCCAGCCGGTCGGCGTTCGCTTGTATGCATCGTGGTAGGTCCCGACCATCACCGGCGCAATCTTGGCTACGGCGGCCGGGCCACCGTCCTTCCGCTCGCCGGAAAAGACGACGATGTACGCCGTGGCCTCGGCAGCTTCCTCGCCGAGCACGTCGATCCGGTGGTTGGTGATCGCATGCACGGTGAGCGCGCTGGCTCCGCGACCGGCGCCAACCGCGGCGCGGATGGCGGCCGGCCCCCGATGCGTCTGCCCGAACAGGATCAGCTCCCCGTCCTCGGCGAAGAGCTGGGCCCACTCGTCCAGGCGTCCGGCGTCGGCAAGGAAGGAGTAGTCGAGCGCGAGCCGCTCGCAAGCCTCGCGGATCTCGACCCGCTGCAAGACTGAGAGGGCGGTAGCGTCTAGGGCCATGGTCAGCTCGCGGCGGCCGGTGTCTTCTGGGGAACTCGCGAGAGCGCCGTCTCGATCGCATCGACCCGGGCCTGCAGCCTGGCGCGGGCGGCCGGGCGGGCCACGCCCAGCAGCAGCCGCGCGAGGCCGTAGGAGGTCTGCAACTCCATCTCATCGATGGTGATGAGGTCGGCGCACCACGCGCCGAACGCGCCGCCGCCCAGCTGCATCATTGCGATGCTGACCAGGTCTGTCCGTGCGCCTGCGAGAAGGTCCCGTTCCTCGACCGCGCGGTCCAGCAACATCTGCCAGAAAGCCTGGCGCGGCCCCTGCACGGAGATCACCAGGTCCGGCTCGGCGCGGGGGTTGCCGATCGACATGCCGCGATAGAAGCTGGGATCGCAGCGGTAGAGATCCGCGGCGATCCGGATCGACTCGAACATCGCGTCGAGCGCGCTCATGGGCGCCGCCGCGGCGACCCTGGCGGCGAAGGCCTCGAAGTCGCGCGAATAGACCTTCTCCAGCACCGCGCCCTTGGCGCCGAAGAGGTTGTAGATCGTGGCTGCGCTCACATCGGCGCGCTCGGCGATCATCTTCACCGAGATCTCGTCAGCGCCCACCTCGCGCATCAGGTCATAGGCGGCCTCGACGATCTGCGTGCGGCGCTGATCCTTGTGCCGCTCGCGGCGCGACGCCAGCCTGATCTGCTCACTCATAGTGCAGCTCGAGGCCCTGCAGGTCGCCTTGCTCGCGCCACTCCGCCAGCAAGGCGTTGAACTTGTTGATCCCCGGCGTGTAGGTCTGCCCGTTCAGCCCGCCGGAGCGCTCGCCGCCTTCGTTGTTGTAGTAGCCGGGCGTGCACGCGTTCTGGAAATCGCGGTTGAGGATCGCGACCGAGCGGATCACCTCCACCCACGCCTCCTCGGCCTCCTCGGTCGGCTCGACTGCGATCGCGCCCCGGTGCTTCACCTCCTTGATGATGTAGGCGACGTGGCGGGCCTGGTCGTCGAACATGGCGGTCATGTTCACCGAGAGGCCGTTCTGGCCAATCCCGATGTAGAACCAGTTCGGGAAGTGGCGGCTCGAGTGCCCGTGCAGCGTGCGGAAGCCGTCCTTGTAGTAGTCGTAGATCGAAAGCCCATCGCGGCCGGTGATCTCGAAGCCGATCCGCCGGCGCAGGCCGGTCGTGATCTCGAATCCGGACGCGTAGATGATGCAGTCGACCTCGTACTCCACGCCGTTGGCCACGACGCCCTTCGGCGTGATGCGCTCCACGCCGCGGGACTCGCTGACGTCCACCAGCGTCACGTTGGGCCGATTGAAGGTTGGCAGGTATTCGTCGTTGAAGGTCGGGCGCTTGCAGAACTGGCGATACCAGGGCTTCAGCGCCTCGGCCGTCGCCGAGTCCTCGACCGTGTCGTCGACCCGTTGGCGGATCTTGTTCATCTTCACCATGTCGGCAAGCTCGGCGCCGACCAGCGGGTCGGTCCCGTCCTTCATTCCGGCGCGCGCGCCGGCCGCCAGCGTGCGGAAGATGTCGGTCCAGCCGTCGCCGACCAGATCGACCTCGAACGGACGACCTTCGACGATGTCGGCGAAGTTGTGCCGGCGGGCCCGCTGCCAGCCGGGCTGGAGCGTCTTGGCCCATTCGTAGTCGGTGGGCTTGTTGCCACGAAGGTCGACGCTCGAGGGCGTACGCTGGAAGACATAGAGGTGTTTGGCGTGCTGGCCGACGTAGGGCACGCATTGGATCGCCGTCGCGCCGGTGCCGATCACGGCCACCCGCTTGTCGGACAGGCCGGTCAGGCCCCCGCTGGTGTCGCCGCCGGTGTAGCCATAGTCCCAGCGACTGGTGTGGAAGCTGTGGCCTTCGAACGCCTCGATCCCTGGAATGCCGGGCAGCTTGGCGCGGCTGGCGGGGCCAAGCGCCATGACGACGAACCGGGCCCTGATGTCGTCGTCGCGGTTCGTGGCGATGCGCCAGCGCTTGAGCGCTTCGTCCCAGCGCAGTCCGCTCACCCGCGTCTGGAAGAGGGCCCGATCATAGAGGTTGTAGGCGCGGCCGATGCGCTGCGAGTGCTCGAAGATCTCGTTGACGTACGAGTACTTCTCTTTGGGGATGTACTTCAGCTCCTCCAGCAGCGGCAGGTAGCAGTAGCTCTCGATGTCGCACTGCGCGCCCGGGTAGCGGTTCCAGTACCAGGTGCCGCCGAAATCGGCGCCGGCCTCGATGATGCGGAAGTCGTCGAGCCCGGCCTCGCGCAGCCGCGCTCCAGCCAGGAGGCCGGAGAAGCCGCCGCCGATGACAGCGATCTCGAGATCCTCGCTGACCGGCGGCCGGGTGAAGTTGGGATCGGCGTAGGGGTCGTCCTCGGCATAGTGGGCAAGCGCGCCGGAGACCTCGATGTATTGCGCCTCGCCGTCCGGCCGCAGCCGCTTTGCGCGTTCCTGCCGATACTTCTCGCGCAGCGCGTCCGGATCGAAGTCGATGACCAGCTCGTCGGGTGCCGTTGCGCCGTCCATGTCGTCTCCTAAGTCCCCGATTGTCACGCGACGCCGGGACGTCGGCGGTCCGGCGTCATGGAGGCATCGGTGGAATGCTCCGCAAATTTGGAACACGCACCAATTTTGGAGTCAACGCTCGAGGCTCACCGCCGATGTCCTGGTGGCTTCGCCCCCTGAGAGCGCACCGCTTCGGCGGGTACGGAAAAAATGCGCAGGCCATGTCGGTTCGGCCGCGCTGGACACGTCTTCGACTTGAACAGTTCCGGAGACCATCCATGGACGCCAAGCTCGAGACCCTGGTCCGCGCCGAACAACTCGCCCGCGAAAATATGATCCGGATGCCGAACGAGAGCGTCGAGTACAGGGCTGCGCGACAGGCGCTGCTCGCCGAGGAAATCGAGCTGCGCCGCCAGATCGAGAGGGTGGCTTCTATGCGTCGGGCTCTGCCGCCTGGAGGTCCGGTCACCGGTGACTATCGCTTCGACACCGAGTGGGGCCCCAGCGACCTCGCCGGCCTGTTCGGCGATAAGGCGACGCTGGTGGTCTTCAACTACATGTTCGGTCCCGAGCGGACGAGGCCGTGCCCGATGTGCACGAACTTGCTGGACGCCTGGGACGGCAACGCCAAAGACATCGCACAGAGGGCATCGCTCGTGGTCGTCGCGCGCTCGCCGCTGGAGCGGCTCGCGGCGGTGAAGCGCGAGCGGGGCTGGAAACACCTCAGGCTCGCGAGCGCCATCACCGACGCCTTCACGCGAGACTATGCCGCGAGCCCGGACGGCGGCCTGGATAGTGGGGGACCGGCCGTCTTCACCCGCAAGGACGGCGTGATCCGCCATTTCTGGTCTCAGGAGATGATGGCGAGCGACCCGGGCCAGGACCCGCGCGGCGCCCCCGACCCTGCTCCGCTGTGGACTGTGCTCGACATGACGCCGGAGGGGCGAGGCGCGGACTGGTATCCCTCGCTGGAGTACCCGGCCTAGGAGAGCCAGCTCTCGCCGCTCCCAGGCGATCCATCGCTCCGAGGGCGCAGGTGCTCCAGAGGCCGACGTTGGCGGCTTGCCCGGTGCGCCGGATACCCGGCGCGGGGCCGTTCGCAAGAACTCAGTTCTGTGGCCCGGCGCTCACATCAGGTCGCGCGGGACTTCGCTGACCGTCTCGCGCTCGAAGAGCGGCTCGCCGTCCTGGCGGGCGGCGAGCCGTTCGCGAACGTGGAAGGCGTCCCCATCCGAGGTGACTTCAATCTCGCTCTCAACCGCGCAGTCCCAACCATCGCGGCGCCAGCGGACGCTTTGCCAGGCGCGCCAGCGGCAGGAGCCTGAACCGCCAGCGCGCATCTCAGCCTCTACGTTCGCGCCATCCCGGGCGATCGTGGTTCCCGTCTCGGCAATGAGGTTCTCAGAGGGCGCGGCCGCCTCGCTGATGCGCGCCCGCCCGTCCGCCGTTCGCGCGCGGTCGATGGTTGGGCCGATCGCCTCGCGGGTGGGGCGCGCAGGATGCATGGCCATCGGGAAATCCGGTTCGTCGCCAGGCTCGCGAACCGGCAGCGTAAAGGAGGCGTGACCCAACGCCAGCGTGAGGGTGAATGGCGCCGGCGCGGGCCAGAGCAGCGGCCAGAGACCGCCGCTCAATGCGAGCCGCAGCCGCGACGCAGCGCGGAAACGGCGCGCAGTGACGTAGAGAGGCAGCTCGACCTCGTAGAAAGCGTCAGGCTGCAGCGGCGTTGGCTCGGCGTGGCTCTCGCGGTGGGTCAAGTTGAGCGCGCCGTAGCTGACCAGCCAGGAGCGGCCGTCGGCGTCCACCTCCGTCAGGCGTGCGGCGATCTGTGCGACCGGAGCGCTCGCCGTCAGCCTCAGGCGTAGCCGCGGGGTTCCGAAGATCTCCAGCGGCGAGGGCAGCGGGTCCGTTTCGAACGCCAGCGACCGAAGATCGTCGCTCGACTGCTCTTGCGGATACTGCGCCAGCGAGAACGGGCACCATTCCGGCGTCTCCAGGCCGACGACCACGTCGCTGCTGATCTTCGCCTCGGCAGGTGGCGCGGCTTCAGCCGAAAGGCGGCCGTCGCTCAGATGCAGCGTCAGCGGCGTGGTCGCGGGGGGCCATGTCAATTCCGAGATCCAGCGGCCCGGAATCATGCCAGGAAGGGCTTCGGCCGGCGAGGCCTCAGGCATGAAGGCCCAGATGCGTGGGCCAGCCATAACGCGGGTCTCCTCGCCCAGCAGCCAGCGGCGCCACCATCGCGTCTCCTCATCGATCCAGGTGAGACCGGGGCCTGGCGCAGCCGGCGCCGGATAGCCGTGCCCCCAGGGACCGATCACGGCTTTGGCCGGGACGGTCAGCCGCTCCATCAGACGCGGAATGGTGTCGTTGTAGGGGTCCGCCCAGCCGCCCACGAGGTAGACCGGACAGCGTATGCGGCCAGGATCGAACCCTACCGAACCCTGGCGCCAGTACGGGTCCTCGCGCTGATGGGCGAGCCACTGCGCCGCAATCGGCGGCGCGGCCTCGAGCCGGCGGCGCCACTCGTCGGCCCAGCCGTCGCCGAATAACTCTGGGTCTGGCGGGCCGGCCATGACCGTCTTGAACGCTGTCGCCCACTTCAGCCCCGTCAACGCAAACGAGCCGCCGATGTAGTGCGCATCGTCGATGAAGCGCCGGTCCGAGGCGCACATCGGCATGATGGCCTTCAGCGCCGGCGGACCGGCCGCCGCGGCCTGCAGGGTCGCGAAGCCGCCCCAGGAGACTCCCCGCATCCCGACCGCGCCGTTGCACCAGGACTGCTTGGCAAGCCAGGCGATCACCTGCGCAGCGTCCGCCTGTTCGAGCGGCAGGTACTCATCGGTGAGCAGGCCGCCCGAGTCGCCGGAACCGCGGATGTCTACCCGGGCGTAGCCGATCCCGGCGGCGGCGAGCTGGCGGCCCCAGAACCTCGCGTAGGCGCGTGTCGAGTCACGCTTTCGATAAGGGATGTACTCCAGGACGACCGGCGCCCGTTCGGGGATGTCCGGCAGCCAGAGCGAGACGGCGAGCCTGACGCCGTCAGGCATCGCGATCCACGCGTTCTCGATTTCCCGCACCGCGACCGGCGGCGGCGCCCGCCAGGCGGTCATCGAGGCCGCCACCGCGTTGGACCGCGCCGCGGTTTGTCGCATGGCGCCGGCGGGTTAGGGAGCGACGGCGGATGAGTCATGTGCGGTTCGGCGCTACGGGCTGAAGGTTTCAAGGATTTGCCGCGGCACGATGTCACTCGGCAGCTCGACCTGGAAGGGTTGGGTGCTCGACGAAGACGCTGCAATCCCGATCCTGAAGCGAGCACTCGACGCCGGGATAACGCTGGGGAGACCTGCCGCCAGTCCAACCCCAACCCCGTCTCCGTAAGGCCCTGAACGTCACCTAACCGCGGACGGCCCATTCCCGGGCGGCGGGCGACGCCGCCCAGCGGATCGCATTGAGGATGAGCCGGCGGTATTGGCGGCGGGCGTACGTGGCTGGGCCGTCGCCGGGCTGGAGGTAGACCAGGGGGCTGCGCCGCGCCCGCTTGGTCCAGCCGACCAGGTCTGATCCCGGCGGATGCTCCCAGCCCTCGTTGCTGTACATGCGCCCGGCCACCGCCTGCGCCGCCGAGAAGAAGCTGTCGCGGACGAAGGCGTGCCGCGCGCGAAGCAGCGGCTGGACCGAGTCCTCGAACACCTCGAACAGATAGAGCTCATCCTTCAGCTTCAACCGGGTCGGAAGCCCGGCGAGGATTGGATGGCCGGGCTGGGCGGCCTCGGCGACGTAGCTGACGTCATGGCGGTAGCCGGAATCCGGCCGCTCGACGCCCCGGAGCACGCCGGGCCGGTAGAGGAAGCGCCCGCCCAGGATCTCCGCGTACTCGGGCCAGGCCGGCCAGCCGGCGATGGCGTGGTGCAGCGCCACGATCGGAACGCCGGCGTCGAGCAGCGCGAGGAGGCCGGCCCTGGTCGCGTCGTCCGGCGGCGGGAAGCGCGGCCCGCCAGGGGCGCGGAAGTCGATGCCCGGCATGTCGTAGAGCACCAGTGCGTCGAAACCGGCCATCCCGGCCGGCGTCATCAGCCGCGCGGCGGCGGGCTGGTCGACGATCGCAGCGGCGACGCCCTCCATCTCGTCGAAGATGGCCCCGAACGCCGAGCGGTCGAACGGGTGCCCTTTCACGGCCACCAGGACATTCAGCGGCTCACCATGGCGGACGATCGGCATGGCGCGCTCACGCGACCTTGAGGAGCTGCTTGCCGAAATTCTCGCCCTTGAAGAGGCGCGCCAGCGTGCGCGGGGCGTTCTTGAGACCCTCTTGCACGTCCTCCTTGAAGCGGATCCGGCCCTCGCGGATCCAGCCGCCCAGCCGCCCCCGCGCCCAAGCAAACTCGGCTGCATAGTCGAGCACGATCAGACCCTCCATGCGGGCGCGCTTGAAGATCAGGTTGAAGTAGTTCTCCGGCCCCGCCGGCATCGAGCCCTGCTCGTAGCGCGAGATGCCGCCGCAGACGACGACGCGGGCGTGCATCGCGATCTGGCCGAGCAGGTCGTTGAATACAGGCCCCCCGACGTTGTCCCAGAGAACGTCGATGCCGCCGGGGGCCAACTCGGCGATCCGCCGCCGGACGTCCTCCGACTTGTAGTCTACCGCCGCATCGAACCCGAGTTCTTCGACCAGCCAGCGGCGCTTGGCGTCGCCCCCCGCAATCCCGATCACGCGGCAGCCCGCGATCTTGCCGATCTGTCCGACGACCGAGCCGGTGGCGCCGGCCGCGCCTGTGATCACCACGGTGTCGCCTGGAAACGGTTTGCCGATCTTGTTGAGGCCGAAGAAGGCGGTCATGCCGGTGCCGCCCAGCACGCCGAGGTTGGCGGTGAGGAGCTCGTCGTCGGCGACCTTGGTGAGTTCCTTGGCGGGCAGGGTGGCGTAGTCCTGCCAGCCGAGCATGCCCGTCACCTTGTCGCCCGGTGCGAGGTTCGAAGCGTTGGACGCGACCACTTCGCCCACGCCGGATCCCCGCATGACTTCGCCGATCTCGGTCGGGGCGACGTACCCGCCGAGGTTTTCCATCCAGCCTTTCTGCGCCGGATCGAACGACAGGTAGAGGGTCCGCACGAGCGCCTCGCCCTCGGCCGGCTCGCGAGCCGGTGCTTCCTGCCACTTGAAGTCGTCATCGACGATCGGACGCCCACGCGGACGGCCGTTGATCAACCACTGTCGGTTGCGGAGGCTCATCGGAATGCCTGGTCTCTAGAGTGGGCCGGAGGCCGCGAGCCAGCCGCCGTCGGCGAGCAGCTCGGCGCCGGTGACGAAGCTCGCTTCGTCCGAGGCGAGGAAGAGCGCGCAGTTGGCCATCTCCTCCGCTGTGGCCATGCGGCCGATCGGCTGGATGGCGTCGAACCGCGCCCGCATGCCGACCGGATCGCCACTCGCGTCGAAGGCGGCCTGGTTCATCGGCGTGTCGATCGCGCCGGGGTGCAGCGAATTGCAGCGGATCGCCTTGTAGTCTCGCGCGCAATGCACGGCGACCGACTTGGTCAACAGCCGCACGCCGCCTTTGGAGGCGGTGTAGGCGACCGCGGAGGCGAGGCCGATGAAGCCGGCGATCGAGGAGACGTTGATGATGGAGCCGGCCGGTCCGCCGGGGTTCGCCTTCATGGTCGCCACGCCGTGCTTGCAGCCCAGCATCACGCCGGTGAGGTTGACGGCCAGCACCTTGTTCCAGACGTCGAGCGTGGACTGCTCGATGGTCTGGGGGATGAAAATCCCCGCATTGTTGACGAGCACGTCGAGACGTCCGTAAGCCGACAAGGTCTCGGACATGGCCGCCGCCCACTGGCCCTCGTCCGACACGTCGTGAGAGATGAAGCGGCCCGAAACTTCCGCCGCCACCGCCCGCCCTTTCTCGGCCTGGAGGTCGGTCACGACCACCTTCGCGCCTTCGCGGGCGAAGGCGCGCGCGCAGGCCGCGCCGATGCCCGACGCGCCGCCGGTGACGAACGCCACCTTGCCGTCAAGCCGCCCGCTCATCCGAGCCTCCGCACCGGGTCGGACCCGTCCCAGTTCCGGGCTGCTTCGCGCATCATCGCGAAGAAGTCGCGGCCGCCAGGCGCCGGCTTGAGGATCTCGACCATCGAGCCCGGACCGCCGCCGGTGTCGACGTAGATCACCTCGCCGCCGCCAGGCACGAGGCCCTCCTGCGCCACCACGCCGCCGGCTCCGGCGCAGACCCGCCGCGCCAGCGCCATGTCGTTCACCAGGACGCAGACGTGGTGCACCCCCTCGCGACCCTCGTCGCGCCAGGCCTTGTAGATCGAGGGCGCGTCGTTGTGCTGGCGGATCAGCTCGATCTGGATGTCGCCCCAGTATCCGATGACCATCGAGAAATCGATGTCGGCGGGCGCGCCGCGGTACTTCACGGCGTCCAGCTTCACGTGGTCGAGGGCGAAGAACGGGCCGGCCCCGACCTTCATCCAATGCGCCAAGGCCGCATCGAAGTCCGCCGGCACGAAGGCCAGTTGCATCACCTCGCCGAGCGCGGCGATCGAGCCCCGGGCGCTCATTCCGCAGCCGCC
This sequence comes from Caulobacteraceae bacterium, assembly GCA_035541575.1. Taxonomy (GTDB): domain Bacteria; phylum Pseudomonadota; class Alphaproteobacteria; order Caulobacterales; family Caulobacteraceae; genus Acaudatibacter. Next base: position 71,303 of record DATKMZ010000172.1, read on the forward strand.
CGCGCCGTCGACGCGGACGTCGGCAGCGGCATGCCGATCGCCTCGGCGATCGCGCGATGCTGGTTCTGCAGCGCCAGCTCCTGGCGTCCGTAGACGACGGTGCGGCCGGGCGGCAGGTGGGCAAGGTTGCGCCAGCCCTCGGCGGCGACGACGTAGTCCTCGGTCTCGACCACGTGCGCGGTGGCGTCGTAGGCGGCCTCCACCTCGGCGCGGTACTCGTCCGAATGCACGCCCTTAGGCGCGTAGATGGTCTTGTAGGTGACAGTCTCGCCTGGATTCTCGCCGGGGAAGTGCCGGAAGGTGGTGTAGTAGCCTTTGCCCGGCGAGACGCTGCCAGCGAAGAGGATGGTGTTGGGGAAGAGATAGTGGACACCGCCGAGCAGGTGGTCGACGCCCCAAGCCTCCTCCTGCTTGTCCAGCCACGCTTCCATGTCGCGGGAGACGAACAGCACCCGGTGGTGAGGCCCGAACCGGTCGTAGATGGTGATATCGTTGCGAAAGAAAGGCGCCAGCGTCTGCTTGTGGAGGGCGGCGAAGTGGTAACCCTCACCGTAGGTGTCGAGGGCGTACTTCCAGTTCGCCTTCACCGGCAAAACGCCGCTCTTCACCCGTTCCGCGCGGTCGAGCTGGAGCAGCTCCAGCTGCGGGGCGAAGTCGCCGAGGTGCGCGTCGATATCCATCGACGACTCGGGCGTCGGCTTGACGAACACCAGCCCGAAGCGCTCCGCCGCTGGAACGGGGATCAGATGGCTGCGCTCGCCGAGCGCATCGCAGAAGCGCTCGGCCTCGGGGGTCGCTGCAAGACGTCCGTCCTCGGCGTACGACCAGCCATGGAACCAGCAGGTGAAGAGGCGCGCGCGGCCCTCGGGCTCGCGCACCAGGCGCGCGCCACGGTGGGTGCAGACGTTGAGGAAGGCCCGCACCTGACCGTCGCGACCTCGTACGATGAGGATCGGGACCCCCGTCTCGTCGAAGGTCCGGAAGGAACCCGGCTCGCGGATGTCATTCGAGAGGCATGCGACCAGCGGCGTCTCGCGAAACAGTCGCCGCCGCTCGGCGGCATGCCGGACCGGGTCGGTGTAGACCGACGCATCGTTGCGCATCGGTCCTTCCGCAAGGTCGCTCGAACCGTTGCGGATATGCTCGACGATACGCCTGCCAAGGCCGAGACGCGTCTCGTGGAGGCGCTCTTCCAGGGTCGCGGGCATGGGCGTCCTCCGTTGGAAAGGTCCCGAGGGTCTAGGCGGCGAGCACGGCGCGCGCGGCCGCCTCGATCCGGCGTGGATTGGGCAAGAACTCGTCTTCTAGGTTCGGCGCAAACGGAACCGGAGTGTGCGGGCACGTCACGGCTTTGATCGGCGCCTTGAGGAAGGCGAAGCCCTTGTCCGCGACCAGCCCGGCGATGTCGGAGGCCATCGAGCAGCGCGGCGGGCTCTCGTCCACGACGACCAGCCTGCCGGTCTTCTCGACACTCTCCAGGATCGCGTCCTCGTCGAGCGGCGAGGTGGTGCGCGGATCGATCACCTCGGTCGATATCCCGTCCCTGGCCATAACGTCAGCGGCGGCGAGCGCCTTGGACACGGTCGGACCGAAGCCGACGATCGTCAGGTCCTTGCCTTCCCGCGCGACCCGCGCTTCGCCGAACGGGATGCGGTAAGCCTCGTCCGGCACCTCCGCCTCGGTGTCGTAGAGCACCTTGGCTTCCATGAAGATCACCGGGTCGTCGTCGCGGATCGCCTGGATCAGCAGGCCCTTGGCGTCATAGGCGTTGGACGGCATCGCGACTTTCAGTCCCGGAACCATCGTGAAGAGCGGGTGCAGCGTCTGGCTGTGCTGGGCGCCGGCGCGGAAGCCGGCGCCGATCATGGTCCGGATCACCATCGGGGTCCTCGCCTTGCCGCCGAACATGTACCGAAACTTGGCCGCCTGATTGTAGATCTGATCGAAACAGACGCCGACGAAGTCGACGAACATGATCTCGGCGACGGGCCGCAGGCCGGTCAGCGCCGCGCCGGACGCGGCGCCGATGATCGCGCTCTCGCTGATCGGCGTGTCGATCACCCGATCGGGCCCGAATTCCTTGTAGAGGCCCGCGGTGACGCCGAAGACGCCGCCCACCTGGCCTGCCTCGCCCGAAGCGCCATGTCCGCCCGCCACGTCCTCGCCCAGGACGATCACGTTCGGGTCGCGCCGCATCTCCTGGCGCAGCGCCTCGTTGATGGCCTGTCTGTAGGATTTCTTGGTCATGTCAGTAGCGAACGTAGACGTCGGCTTCGAGGCTGGAGAGATCGGGCCGCGGCGCCGCGATCGCCTCGACCACCGCCTCGTCGATCAGCGCCAGCACGCGCCGTTCGATCTCGTCGAGCTCGGAGTCTTCGAGCAGCGCGGCCTCGGTCACGCCCGTGCGGAATCGGGGCAGCGGATCGTTGGCTCTCGCCTGCGCCAGCTCCTCGGCGGTGCGGTAACGCTGCGGATCGCCGACGAAGTGGCCGAGGAACCGCGAACAGACGAGCTCGAGCGCATAGGGACCCTCGCCGGCGCGGGCGCGCTCGAGGGCGCGACCCATCGCCTGGTGGACCGCGAAGAAGTCGGCCCCGTCCACCACCTCGGCGGGCATGCCGAAACTTCGGGCGCGCTCGGCGATCGACGGCGCGGCGACCGCGTAGCTGCTGGCGGTGTGCTCGCCATAGCCGTTGTTCTCGAACGCGAAGATCGCCGGCGCGCCCAGCACGGCCGCCATGTTGAGCGCCTCGAATGTAGTGCCCTGGTTCGAGGCGCCGTCGCCTGAGAAGGCCACCGCCACCTTGCCGGTCTTCTTCACCTTCTGCGTCAGGGCCGCGCCGACCGCGATGGGCGGCGAGCCGCCGACGATGGCGTTGGCGCCCAGCATCCCTTTCGACATGTCGGCGATGTGCATGGAGCCGCCCTTGCCGCCGCAAAGGCCGCCGGCCTTGCCCATGATCTCCAGCATCATGGCTTTGACGTCACAGCCCTTGGCGATGCAGTGGCCGTGGCCGCGGTGGGTCGAGCCAATGTAGTCATCGTCGGTGAGGTCGAAGCAGACCCCGACGCCGGACGCCTCCTGGCCCAGGTAGACGTGCGCGAACCCGGGGATGTTGCCCAGCGCGAACTCCTTGTCGACGCGCTCCTCGAACGCGCGGATCGTGAACATCCGCTCGTAGGCGCGCTTCAGGTCGTCCCGGCTCAGCTGCATGACAGCGTTCCTTCAATCCGCCCCGCGCCCGCCGTCCACGGTGAGCTCCGCGCCTGTCACGAAGGCGCTCTCGTCGCTGATCAGGTAGAGGATCGCCTCGGCCATGTGCTCCGGCAGCCCGATCATGCGTAGCGGCGTGTCGGCGGCGAAGGCGTCGGAAAGGGCCGGGTCGTCGCCGAACTGGCCGGTGATCATCTGAGTCCAGATCACGCCGGGGTGCAAGGAATTCACCCTGACCCTCGGCGTCCTTTGCGCGCCCTCCAGAGCGGCCGACTTCGTCAGGCCGGTGAGCGCGCCCTTGGTGGCGCAGTAGGCCGTCGCCCCCGGGTATCCGACCAGGCCCATCAGGGAGGACACGTTGACGATGGACCCGTCCGCGCCCGAACGGGCGATGGCCTCGAACCCCGCCTTCACGCCGAGAAAGGCCCCCAGCACGTTGACGTCGAAGATGCCGTCGAACTCCGCTTCGGACGTCTCACCGAGCGGCTTCACGAAGAAGCCCCCGGCGTTGTTGACGACCCCGTAGACGGCGCCGAGCTCGGACTCGGCGCGCGCGATCACGTCGCGCCAGTCGGCAACGCTCGCGACATCGTGCCGGACGAAGATGGCGCGGCCGCCCTCGGCTGCGATCTCGGCCGCCACGCTTTCGCCGTCCGCCGCGCTCCGGCCCGTGCAGGCGACCCGAGCGCCCTCCTGGGCGAGGCGCTTGGCCGTCTCGCGGCCGATTCCCTTCGTGGCGCCAGTCACGATCACCACCCGATCCGCGAGGCGCCGGGTCATGCGACCATCCTCCCGCCGTCCACGATCAGCTCGGCGCCGGTCATGAAGCTGGAGCGGTCGGAGGCCGCGAACAGAACCGCTTTCGCCACGTCCGATGCCTCGCACGGGCGCCCAAGCCGGGTCACCTCGGCGGTCGGACCCGGGAAGACGGTATTGACCCTGATGCCCTCGGGGCCCAGCTCGAGGGCGGCGGCCCTGGCCAGCAGCCGCAGTCCTGATTGGATCGCGTCGAAGGACCGGAGGGGCGAGGAGGGGGCGACGAACACGACCGCGCCGTGCCCGGACGCCCCGCGGATAGCTTCCACGCCCTCTTGGAGACTGAAGAACGCCGCCTTCAGCGTGGCCCCCATGTCCTCCCTGAACTGGTCAGGCTCTGTCTCGGCGATTGGCCCTCTTCGGCGCTCAGATGCGACGAACACGAGAATGTCCAGGCCGCCCGGCTCGCCGGGCCATTCCGGCCGAACTCGAGCCCCGCGATCCGCCAATAGTTGGCGGATCGCGCCTGCGTTGGGGCCTTCGCCGATGACGACTGCGGTGCGCTGCGAAAGCTCAGCCTCGTTAGGGCGCTGGGCGCGCGGCATGTCTGTCGCCCCGCCCATTCACACGACCAACCGGCAAGCGCTTCCCATCAGAAGTGCGCCTGCAGCTCCACCAGGACGGTCCGTGGGTCGGCCCAGCCCTGGAAGAACACCGAGGGAAGCGAGTTGGACCGGTAGACCTGGTTGGTCAGGTTCTTGCCGGATACGACCAGCCGATATCGGCTCCAGTTGTAGGCGATCGACGCGTCCACCAGGCCGAACGACGGCTGAGTGTCGGGGATCCCCGCGATGGTCGCGAAGATGTAGTGGTCGGTCCAACGATAGTCGGCGTTCAGCTCCATGCGGCCTGGCCCGAGGTCGAACTGGTAGCCTCCTCTGAGGGTGAAGTTGTAGTTGGGCACCCGTTCGAGCGGCGTGCCGGTCAGGTCGTACACCGTGCCAGGCGCCCCGGCCGTTCCGTTCGCGTTGACCGGCGCCTCGACCCCGGGAACTTTGCCGTTGGTGATCTTGGCGTTCTGCCAGCCGCCAACGGCGCTCAGGCTGAGGCCAGGGAGGGCATGCGGCCGAAGCTCGATTTCGAGCTCGGCGCCTTTGATCTCCACCTTCGGCAGGTTGACGATGTAGGTGTTCGTGCCGGGCCCATATCCCGGCGTCAGCACGACCTCGGTGGCTTGGTGATCGGTGTCCTGGTTGATGAAGCCGTCGACATTGATCAGCAACTGACCGTCGAGGAAGGTGTTCTTCGAACCGATCTCGTAGGAGACGTCTGTCTCCGGCTGGAAGCTCGAGTAGTTCGCGCCGGGCGAGTAGTTGGTCTGTCCCGGCACCGACTCCGAGAGCGTGCTGCGCGGAGAAAAACCACCAGAGCGGAAGCCTTCCGAGCGGCTGGCGTAGAGGAGGTTGTTCTCGGTGAGAGCGTAGTCGACCGAGAATTTCGACATGACGTCGGCAAATGATTTCGAGTCTTTGAACGACAGAAGCGGTACATTGCCCGGTCCGACGAACGGTATGTAGATTAGATTGAAGGCGTTGTGGAACGCCGTTGATTCGTTGATGTAACGGAAGCCGCCAGACACGTGCAGCTGGTCCGTCACGTTGTAGATGAGGTTGGCGAATACGGATTCACTGTCGTTGGACTGGCCGGAAATCTGGTTTGTGAACGGCGCCGTAACGGGCACGCCTGCCGCTGCCGTCCTGGTCAACTGGAACGCCGAGATGTCATGGTGGAAGTAGTAGGCGCCCGCCAGGAACTTCGCGCGATCGCCGAAGTCGTGCGTGAAGCGCAGCTCTTCGGTGAACTGGTCGTACTTCTGCGGGCGGGACGTGTGCAGGAACGGCAGCAACGGGTTGGCGAGCACGGGGCAGGGCGGACCCTCGAGCACTGAGACGCCGCAGCTGCCGTCGAAGTCCTGATCGGCGTCGTCGTGCTCGTTCAGATAGGCCGTGATCGACACGAACTGCCCGATCTTGGAGTTCCAGGTCAGGTTCAGGCTGTAGATCTGCTGGTCGAGGTAGTTGCGGTCCTTGAAGTCATTGGCGACCTGCCATGGCCCGAGCGGCACGGTCACGCCCGGCACGTAAGGCGAGCCCCATGCGTTGAAGGCCAGCCCGGGAACGCCGGCGAAGAGCTTCGCCGTCGCGGGGTTGCCCAGAGCGACCGGCGTGCCTTCGCCGTCCTGATACGACTCGGTGAACGAGAGGAGAGCGTTCAGGTCGGGCGTGATGTTCCAGTCCACCTGGACGTTCGCATTGATGGACTGGTTGCGCCCGTAGTGCGTGTTGTGGGTGTAGATGTTGTCGAGGAAGCCGTCTCGGCTCTGGTCCGAGAACGAAACCTTGACCCCCGCCGTGTCGCCGAGCGGCGCGTTGGCCACGAACCGCCCGACGAACTGGGCGTAGTCGCCACCGCCTAGGTCGACGTTCAGCCCCCAGGCATGCGTCGGGCGGGTATGGTGGACGCTGACGACGCCCGCCGTCGTGTTCTTGCCGTAGAAGATGCCGGCCGGCCCGCGGTCGACTTCCACCTGCGCGACATCGTACGGGTCGAGCAGCTGACCGAAGTTGGTCCCGATGACCACGTCGTCCACGACGACGCCGACGGCGGGATTCTGTCCCTTCTCGACGTCGGAATAGCCGAGGCCGCGGATATAGATCGCGGCCGTCTCGGGGCCCGCGCCTGTCCGCCCGATCTCGACGTTCGGGGCGAAGCCGCTGAGGTCCTCGAGCGTGCGCGGCTTGATGGTCTCCAGTTGCGTGGCGGTGACCGCAGAGACCGCGGAAGGCACGCTCTGCAGTCTCTCTGAGATGCGACGAGAGGTCACGACCACGTCGCCGACGGTCGTCGCCTCTGGCCTCGCCTGACTTCCGCCAGACGCGGGCGCCGGATCAGCCGCCAGTGCGGGCGCGGCCGCCAATGACAATGCGACAGCTGTTCCGCCAAACATGGCGGCGCGCAGCGTCGAAATTCTCAATCCCATGATCGTCCTCCCCGGCTGCTTGGCGCTTGTCCCGCGCGCCTTCCAGCGACCGCCATGGCGGCGAGAGTGGCTGTCGTTCTCGGAAAAAGTCAATCGTGATTGTTAAAAGCATGTTGTGTGGTTTGTCGGCCGTTGCGCCCTTGCGGCGCCCACTCCATGCCCATTGCCTTTCGCCCAGAAAGCAGCAATCCTGTTGGAAACAAGCCGCAGGGACTGTTATTCGCCGATGGCCGGCATCGCCGCATGTCGCTAGCCGCCGCCGAACGAGCTCGCTCGGAGCCGCAGGCCCTCGCGCTCGCCGACGAGAGGATCGAGCTTGGCTGGGCGCGGCTCGACGAGCTCCTCAATCGAGCCGCCAACGCGCTGCTCGCCGCGGATGTGGGCGATGGCCGCAGGATCGGCGTCTTCGCGCACAACAGCGCCGAGACCGCACTGGCCTATCTGGCCGGGCTCGAGGCGGGCATCTCTCCCATACCGATCAACTTCCACCTGACCGCGGACGAGGTCGCCTACATCCTCGAGGACGCCGGCGCCGGATTGCTCTTCGTCGGGCCGGAGACCGCCGCGGTGGGCCTCGCCGCCGCTGCGCGGGCCAGCGTCGCCAGAGTAGTCGGGTGGAGGTGCGACGCGCAGGGTGTGACGCGCTGGGAAGACTGGCTGGCTCAGGCCCTCGCATCAGCGCCGCCCGGCGATCGGCCGCCGCGGCCGTTCCTGCACTACACCTCAGGCACGACGGGCAAGCCCAAGGGCGCGGAGACTCCGCCCACGATGTTCCCGCGCACCAGCACCGTGGCGGAGTTCTTCGCCGCGATGCGCGAACAGGTCGCCGCGGCGGCGCCGGGGCCCGGACTGGCGGTTGGGCCGCTCTACCACACGGGGCCGCTCGGCTCGGTTCGCCAGCTCGGCGGCGGCAAGCCTCTGGTGGTCATGAGCCGCTTTGATCCGGAGCGGGTGCTTGAGACCATCGAGCGGCGCCGCATCAGCAGCACCCTGATGGTGCCCACGCACTTCCAGCGCCTCCTCGCCCTGCCGGCCGAGACCCGCGCCCGCTACGACGTCTCCAGCTTGCGCTGGGTCGCGCACACCGGCGCGGCCTGTCCGCGCGACGTCAAGCAACGAATGATCGACTGGTTCGGGCCGGTCCTGGTCGAAGCCTATGGCGGCACCGAGTCGGGCACCACCAATCTGATCAACGCCGAGGAGTGGCTGAAGAGGCCCGGCTCGGTCGGCAAGACCCTGCCGCCCTTCGAGCTCCTCGTGGTGGGCGAGGACGGGACGCCGCTCGGCGCCGGCGAGGTCGGGCAGCTCTATTTCCGGGACACGACCGGCAGGGGGATCATCTACCACAACGATCCCGAGAAGACCCGCGCGGCGCATCTGGCCCCGGGCGTTTTCACGCTCGGCGAGGTCGGATACGTCGATGAGGACGGATACGTCTTCATTACCGACCGCGTGTCCGACATGATCGTCAGCGGCGGCGTCAACATCTACCCTGCCGAGGCGGAACAGGTCCTCATCCGTCACCCTGACGTGGCGGACGTGGCGGTCATCGGCGCCCCGAACGCCGAGATGGGCGAGGAGGTGAAAGCCCTCGTCATCGCCCGGGACGCCGACCAACCGCCCTCGTTCGCTTCGCTCGACGCGCACTGCCGGGCCCATCTCGCCGGCTACAAGTGCCCGCGCTCGTTCGAGTTCGTCTCGGATCTCGGGCGCAACGCCATGGGCAAGATCAACAAGCGCGCGCTGCGTCGGCGGTACTGGCCCACCGAGCGGACCATCGGAGGTTAAGTCGGATGGCCTACGTCGCTGTTTTCGGCGCGAGCGGACGGCAGGGCCTGGCCCAGGTGCGCCAGCTGCTCGCCGCGGGGCACGCGGTCCGAGCGGTGTCGCGCTCGGCCGATCCCTTCTACGGCGAGACGTTCGAGGGCGTCGACGTCCAGCCCGCCGACATCGCCGACGAGGACTCGCTGCTGCGCGTGCTGGAGGGGGTCGACGCGGCCTTCTACACCCACCCGCTGCGCGCGCGCGTCGACCGGGCCGAGGCTGTCGCCAGAGTGGGCCGGGCCGCCAAGCGGGCGGGCATTCGCCGTCTGGTCTGGAACACGAGCAGTTGGATTCCCGACAGGGCCGGTGATCCCTTCACCTACGGCGGCAACACGCGCGCCATCAACGCGCTCTGGGCCACCGGAGCGCCGGCCACAGTGTTCGGCCCGGTCCTCTTCATGGACAATCTGCTGACCAACTGGGCCTTCCCGTTCATCGTCAACGAGGGCCGCTACGTCTATCCGCACAAACCCGACCTCGAGTGCGCATGGATCAGCCTGGACGACGTCGCGAAGTTCATGATCGCCGCGCTCGATCGTCCCGATCTCGAGGGCGCCTGGCTTAACATCGGCGGCCCGGAGACGATACGGCCGCCCGAGGTCGCCGAATTGCTCTCGGACACCCTCGGTCGCCCGATCCGCTACGACCCCTGCACGCCCAGGGAGTTTGGCCGGCTGCTCGCCAACGCCTACGGCGACGAGATGGGGCCCGAGGAGCGGGCCGTGATGGAGCCGCGCATGGAGGCGTTCTACCGGTTCAACAACGACTCACCGCTCAAGCCGTTCGCCGTGGACATGGGGCCGGTGCTCGAGCGCATCCCGATCGAGCTCGAGACCATGCGCGAATGGGCGCGACGGCAGGACTGGCGCATGACCAACGCGCGCCGCCCGCCGGCAGGCTAGAGGAGGCCGAGATGTTCGAGGGCGCCCTAGAAGACCGTCTGGCGATCCGCGAGCGGATCGAGGCCTATAGCGACGCGGTGTTCCGACACGACGCGGACGCCTGGATCGAGAACTGGAACGAGGAGGGCGTCTGGCGCCTGCCGGGACTCGATGTTGCGGGAAAGGCGCAGATCAAGGCAGCCTGGATTCAGGCCATGTCGGCCTTCGCCTTCGCGGGGTTCTTCGCCACGCCCGGCGCGATCGAGGTCGCCGGAGATCGCGCGACGGCCCGCGTCTACACGCAAGAGGTTCTCGTCGACCACGGCGGAGCGGTTCGCCGCATCGTCGGCGCCTACGAGGACGAGCTGATCAAGAGCGACGGCGTCTGGCTCTTTCTGAGCCGCACCTACGCCATCCGCCACCAGGAGTCCTTACCGTGAAGAGCAATCGCGTTCTGATTTCGGGCGAGATCGACCTCGCCCCGGAGTTGCGGGACCAGGCGCTCAGGGACGCCCAGCCGTTCATCGAGGCCGCCCTCGCCGAGAAGGGCTGCGTCCACTACGCCTGGACGGCCGATCTCAACCGCCCAGGGCGTGTGAACGTCTTCGAGGAATGGGAGAGCGGCGACGATCTGGCCGCCCACCTCGCCGGCCAACCTTACCGGAGCATGCTCGGCCATCTGCAGGGCGTCGGCGTGAAGAACGCCGTGACGCGCAAGCACCGGGTCGATCTCTCCGAGCCCGTCTACGACCCACAGGGCCGGCCGCGCGCCGACTTCTTCACCGCCGACTGAGCGATCGCCTCGCCGTCTCCCTGGAGGGCGCCTGATGAACAAGCCGTTGGACACAGCCGAGCTCGTCGAGATGACGCGGCGCAGCCTGGCTCATGCGAAGGCGGGCACCATCGCCAAGGCCGGCGGCGTGCTGAAGCTGGATGCCGCGCGCTATTACGACCCGGCGTTCTTCGAGACCGAGCTCAGGCAGATCTTTCGCCGTGTCCCGCTCGTGCTGGCGGTCACCGCGGAGATGCGCGCGCCCGGCGACTTCAAGACCATCGAAGCGGCCGGCGTGCCGGTGCTGATCGCGCGCGGCCAGGATGGCATGGTCCGCGCCTTCCTGAACTCGTGCAGCCACCGCGGCGCCAACGTGGCGGTCGAACCGCGCGGCAACGCGCGCCGGTTTGTCTGCCCCTATCACGGCTGGACCTTCACCCAGCAGGGCGAGCTGATGGGCGTCGCCGCGCCGCAGGATTTCGGCGAGATCGACAAGGCCTGCCACGGCCTGACCGAGCTTCCGGCCGCCGAACGCGCTGGGCTTATCTGGGTGACGCTCGATCCTTCGCCCAAGGTCGGCGTCGACAGCTTCCTGTCAGGCTACGACCGGGTGCTCTCCCATTTCGGGTTCGAGGACTGGCATTTCTTCGCGGCCCGCACCCTGCCGGGGCCGAACTGGAAGATCGCCTACGACGGCTATCTCGATTTCTACCACTTACCGGTGCTTCACAAGAACACGTTTGGTGAGAACATGTACAACCGGGCTCTCTACTATGCCTGGGGACCGCATCAGCGCGTTCACGCGCCCACCGACAACCTGCTTGAGCTGGAAGCTGTTCCGGAAGATCAGTGGACGTCCAGATCGATGCTGGGAGGAGTCTGGACCATCTTCCCGCACGTCTCGATCGCCAGCTTCGACCGCGGCGGACGCGCGGTGATGATCTCACAGCTGCTGCCCGGCGACACCGTCAACGAGTCGTTCACGACGCAAATCTACCTGACCGAGACAGAGCCAACCACCGAGGCTGCGGCGGAGCTGGACGCCCAGTTCAAGTTCCTCGAGCACGTGGTCCGCGACGAGGACTACGCCACCGGCCTTCGTCAGCAACGGGCGCTGAAAGGCGGCCCGCGGCGACAGGTCCTGTTCGGCGAAAACGAGGGCGGCGCACAGCGGTTCCATCACTGGGTCGATCGACTGATCGCCGCCAAGGACGAGGATCTGGAGGCGCTCTTCGCCAGCGTCTGACAAAGCCGGCGATCGGGGCGTGAGAAGAGAACGGGAGTAGCGTGCATGGGACGTCTGCAGGGAAAGGGCGCTGTCGTTCTTGGCGCGGCGGGCCGCGGGAACATGGGCCAGACGATCGCCCGGCGTTTCGCCGCGGAGGGGGCGAAGGTTCTCGTCGCCGGGCGTCACGCCGACGAGCTGTCGCGGTTCGCCGCCGAGATCGGCGCGGACTGGTCGCTTTGCGACATCACCCGACGGGATGAGGTCTTCGCCTTGGCCAGCGCCGCAAAGGAGAAGCTGGGTAGTGTTTCCATTGGCGTGAACGCGACCGGCTGGGGTCTGCTGAAGCCGTTCCTGGACAACACGGAGGACGACCTGCGACGGATGACCGACCTACAGTTCATCGGCCCGTTCTACTTCCTGCAGGCCATGATCGGCGTGATGGAGGGTGGCGGCTCGCTGATCCAGATCAGCTCGGCGACCGCGACCATCATGCTCAACGACCACGCCGCCTATATGGGGACCAAGGCGGGGATCGATCACGTGGTGCGCTGCGCAGCCAACGAGTTCGGCGGTCGCGGCATCCGGGTCAATTCGATCTCGCCGGGCCTGACCGACACGCCAATGACGGCGGGCGCCAAGGCGACGCCCGGCCTGTTCGAAGCTTTCGCCAGCGCCTATCCCCTGGGTCGCGTCGGCACCTCGGACGACATCGCCGCCGCCGCCGTGTGGCTGGCGGAAGACGAATGCTTCATGACCGGTCAGAACCTGCAGGTGAACGGCGGGCTGACGCTTCGCCGCAACCCGACCCGCGAGGAGATCACCGCTTCGGTGATGGCCGCGGCGGCCGCGTCGGGGTGAACGCGCGCCGGGCCGCACCGGCTCAGACGTCAGCGATGTAACTGTCCACGAGCTGGTGCAGCTTGCGGATCCGCATCTCGGAATACCGGCCGAAATGGACCTCGCCGCTGCCGGTATGCAGCCCCAGCTGGACGTAGGGCAGGTTGCCCATGTCCTGCTCGAAGATACCCGCGAGACCGCCGAGCTCGCTGGCGTTGCTCCAGGGTTCGTCGATCCCGAGCTCGTGGACCGGGGCGGGCTTCGGACGCGGCCCGTGCTTCGGGACACGCTTGAGGATCATGACGTCCATGATCCCCGCCTCGGGGTCCATCCCGTAAGGACGCCAGCGATAGACGATGTTCGGCGCGTAACCGGCCCAGAAGCTCATGTTGGGCCACAGGTTGTAGAGCAGGGCGTCCACCATTTCCGCGTCCGAGGCGTCGGAGTAGTCCCATCCGTCCTCGAGCGAGAGCGCATCGCGGGCCTGCTGGGCGGCGAAGGCGCGGGCGGTGATCCCCGCCGGCACCGCCGACTCGCCCTCCTTAAAGCCCCGGCGCCGCGCGCCGCTGGAGCCGCCCATGGCCTGGATGATCTCGGTGGGGCTGTAGTTCCGGTCGTACACGAACGGACTTGGCACGCCGGAAGCGGAGAACTGCCGCGACACATATTCCGAGAGCAGATCATACTGGCTGTTGGCGTCGGCCAGGAACGGAAGGATCTGCGGGTGGGTCGTCAGCGAGTGGTGACTCTCCATGAAAGCCTCGGCCAGCGCCTTCCAGTTGCACCGAACCGGCTTGACGACGTGGACCGACTTGTAGCGATTTGCGAAGTCGTATCGCGCAAAATGTTCCGCTAACGGACCGATGTAGTCCATCAGCGGCTTGGCGTTCCGGTCCATGTTGACGAACACGAAGCCGCCCCAGGTCTCCACCCTCGCCTCCGGCAGGCTCAGATCTTTGTCCTGCCACTGCGGGAAGTCCCAGGCGATCGGGTTTTCCTTGAAGCTGCCGTCGGTGTGCCAGGCGAAGCCATGGTAGGGGCAGCGGAACTCGTTCTTGCAGCCGTTGAGCGTCACCAGCTTGCGGCCGCGATGCAGGCATGAGTTGTAGAGCGCCTTGATCTGGCCCGTCGGTGTGCGAACAATGATCAGAGATTTTCCGACGATCTCATAGATGTGGTAGTCGCCCACATCGGGAATGTCTTCTTCGCGGCAGGCCATCTGCCAGATCCGCGGCCAGAGACGCGCAGCTTCCTTGGCGAAATACTCGGGGCTGAAGTAATTGGAGGCGGGGACGGGCTCGACGCCGATGTCTGGAACCGGTCCCTGCCGGAGGAAGTCAGGGACCGGACGGCTGTCACGGTTCAAGATATCTTCGTAGGACTCGGAGGGGTGACGGTCCGGACGATAGTTGGGCGTCGATCCATCATCCATGGTTCAGGCCTCCAGGACCGCGACGGCGGAAAGGCCGGGCGCGCCGTACACTTGACTGTAGCCGATGCGCGCGCCTTCGACCTGGCGGCCGACTGCGCGTTGGCGCAGCTGTTGTACGTTCTCGAACACCTGGCGCAGGCCCGACGCCCCGATCGGCTCTCCGCACGCGATGCAGCCGCCGTCGGTGTTGATCGGAAGCCGGCCCGTAACCCGGGTCGCTCCCTCGACCAGAAGCTGCTCCTGCTCCCCGTCGGCGCAGAAGCCGTTCTCCGCCATGTGCATGACCTCGGCGCCCGACTCGGTGTCCTGCAGCTGAGCGACGTCGACGTCGGCCGGACCGACGCCGGCCATCTCGTAAGCCGCCTTAGAGGCGAGCTCGGTGGGCGACTTACCGCGCTGCACGTCGAGCGACGGCGCAAACACCTCAAAGGAGCCGCGGGGCCGCGTGCGCACCGCCGCGCCCCTGATGCGCGGGCCGGAGAGCCCAAGCTCCCGCATCTTGCGGTCCGACGCCAGCACCAGCGCAGCGCCTCCCTCCGCCGGCGAGCAGAACATGAACTTCGTCAGCGGATCGGACAGCATCTCGCTTGCGAGCACGGTTTCGAGGTCGACCGGTTGTCGCCGCCAGGCGTGCGGCGTCACGGCGCCGTTCTCGAACGCCTTGACCGCCACGCGCCCGAGCGTGGTCGCGCTGATCCCATGGAGCTCCATGTAGCGGCGGATCTTCATCGCGAAGAACTGGGTGGTCAGCATCATGCCGGTCTCGCCGTACCAGCGTGGCAGGCCGGAGGCTTCGGGGTCCGCGTTGAACGCGCCGCGCGGATGCTTGTCGAAGCCCAGGACGACCCCGAGGTCGAACTCGCCCGACTTGATGGCCCAATAGCCCGACAACAGCGACGACCCGCCGGTGGCGCACCCGTTCGAGATGTTGATGAACTGGACCCCGGTCAGCCCGAGCCGGGGCAGGGCCGCGTCCGCGCTGCCGGCGGCCGAGGACCCCCCGAAGGCGAACTGCATGTCGCGCCACTCGAGCCCCGCGTCGGTTAGCGCCTCGCGCACCGCATGGACGCCTTGATCTAGCCCGGTCTTGTCGGCGTGGCGTCCAAAAGGATGGATTCCAGCGCCCACGATATGAACGTCAGTCATAGGCCACCTGGCTCAGCTTGCGGGGCGGAAGGCGTAAGTCGCCACCTGGCCGCGGGTTGAGGTTGGGAACGTCTCGAGGTCGACCCTCATGGGCTGGCCGAGCCTGAGCCGGCCAAAGTCGTCGATGAGGATGCGGCCTTCCACGATCACCTGACCTGGAAACTCCACGTATCCGACGGCGAAGGGCTTGAAGCTTCGATCGTCGTCATCGCCGACGTAAGGCGGCGTCTTGGGGCGGAACCGCTGCACGGTGAACGACCAAAGCCGACCCTCAGGCGCGAGCTCGACGGGCTCGTAGAGATCGGCCTCCGGCCCGGTCGGCATCGGAAAGCGCATCTCGCCGTCCTGCTTGCGACGGCCGGCGATCAGCCGCGCACCGTCGGGCCGCACGACGAAAACCCCCTCGGCGACGGCGGTGGGCATTCTCCCGGCTCCCCTACGCTCGGCTCTTCGCTTCCAACCATACGACGGCCGACAAAAAAGTCACGGACGTTCTTTTCGAACTTGCCGTCCGGTTTTGCTTGTTAGAAGCCGGCGCTTCTGTTTTCTTGACGACAAGCCGCGCGGCTCGGTCCTGGGAAGGCCGAGGATGACGCGAGCACCAGGGAGCCCAGCGATAGCATGCGCCTGAAAGGGAAGGTCGCCTTGATCTCCGGCGGCGCCAGCGGCATCGGCGCCGCGACGGCGCGGCGGTTTGTGGAAGAGGGCGCCCGGGTCGTCATCGGCGACATCCAGGCCGAGAAGGGTGAGGCCGTCGTCGGGGCCCTGGGCGACGAGGCTCGTTTCGTTCGTCTGGACGTGACGCTGGAAGCGGATTGGGCGGCCGCCATCGAGAGCGGCGAGCAGGCCTTCGGGGCCTTGACCACCGTGGTCAATTCAGCCGGGATTTCGATACCGGCCAACATCGAGGCGGAAACGCTCGAGGGGTTCCGGCGCACGCTTGCGATCAACCTCGAGGGCGTCTTCCTGGGCTGCAAGTACGGCGTCGCTGCGCTGAAGCACGGCAAAGGCGGCTCGATCGTGAACCTGGCCTCGACGCTCGGCGTTCGCGCCGGCGCGATCTTCCCGGCCTATGCGGCCTCCAAGGGCGGCGTGCGCCTCCTTACCCGCGCGGTGGCGCTCCACTGCGCCGAACAGGGCTACGACATCCGCTGCAACGCCGTGCTGCCGGGCGCGGTGCACACCGAGATGGTGGAAGGGTACATCGCCGCCGGCGAAGCGGCTGGGGCGACCCGCGATTCGGTGATCGCCGGCTTTGCCAACGTGCATCCGATGAAGCGACTGGGGCGACCCGGCGAGCCCGCCGAAGCGGTGGTGTTCCTGGCCTCGGACGAGTCCAGCTTCACCACGGGCGCCGACCTGCCTGTGGACGGCGGCTACCTGGCCTAAAGGGAGACAGCGATGGCTCACGACGACGCGTCTGCGCTGGACATCCGCACCTGTCCGCTGTCGCAGATCAACGCTTTCGATCCGGACCTGCTGCAGGATCCCTATCCGTATTTCGAACGCTTGCGGGCGGAAGCGCCGGTCTATCGCGATCCGAACACCGGCATTGTCTCGGTCTCCACCTACGACCTCATCATGGAGGTGAACCGCCAGCCCCAGGTGTTCTCCAGCGACTTCTCCACGGCGCTGCGCTCGGGTTCGACGCAGGCGGTCGACAAGGACGAACTGGCGATCCTCGAGAAGGGCTGGACAGTCGCCAACACGATGCTCACGGCCGACCCGCCGGCGCACACGCGCTACCGCAAGCTCGCCTCCAAGGCCTTCACCTTCAAGCGCGTCGAGGGCATGAGCGACTACGTCGCCGAGGTGACGAACGACCTGATCGATCGGTTCGTCGGCGATGGCCGCTGCGAGTTCAAGTCGCAGTTCGCCAACCACCTGCCGATGACCGTAATCGCCGACTGCCTCGGGGCGCCTCGGGAAGACATGGACCGGTTCCACCGTTGGTCCGACGCGTTTGTCGTCCAGCTCGGGGGCTTGGCCGACCGTGCGGCCAGGCTCGACGCAGCCGAGAAGATCGTCGAGTTCCAGCGCTACTTCGTCGACAAGATCGAGGAAAAGCGCGCTGCGCCCACCGAGGACATCATCTCGGACCTCGTGCACGCCGACCTCGCCGAAGAGGGCGATCCCCGAAAGCTGGACTACTCAGAACTGCTGTCGATCCTCCAGCAGCTGCTCGTGGCCGGCAACGAGACCACCGCCCACTCCCTGACGGCAGGCCTCTACTATCTGATCTCCAACCCCGACCAGCTGGCCAAGGTGCGCGCCGACCCGGGCCTGATCCCCGGCTTCGTCGAGGAGACGCTGAGGTACCTGACGCCCACCAACAACATGTGGCGCGTGGCGACCCGGGACGCCGAGATCGGCGGCTTTCCGGTAAAGGCGGGCGAGATGATCCTGGTCCGCTACGGCTCGGGCAACCGCGACGCAGCGCATTTCCCGGCGCCCGACCGCTTCGACGTCGCCCGCGAGAATGCGCGCAGCCATCTGGCGTTTGGCGCCGGCATCCACACCTGCATCGGCGCGTCTCTGGCGCGCAAGGAAATGGTCACGGCCTTTCCGATCCTTCTCGATCGGCTCAAGAACCTGCGCTTCCAGGAAGGGCGGAACACCTTCCGCTACAGCCCCAACATCCTCCTGCGGGGCGTGCTGGAGCTGCACCTCGCCTTCGACTGAGCCGGCTGGGAAGCGCGTCAGCGCATGTAGGGCGCGCGGTCGGCGAAGACGATCGTCTCGCTGATCACCGTCTCGTCGAGCGCGGCCTTGATCTCCGGGAACCTCGGATGCTTCCGAAAGGCCTGCAGCGCGCGGTCGAAGTGGTCGAAGCCTTCCAGCTCCCAGAGGTCGATCACGGTGTTGAGGCGGCCGGTGCGCTGGATGAAGGCGCCAGCGAGCTTCCAGCCGTTGCCCTCCATGATCGCGACGACTTCGGACATCACCTCGACGAACCGCCGCATGCCGGCAGCGTTCACTTCGAGCGTGACGTGCAGGTAGGTAGACATCAGACGGTCGCCAGCGCCGGCGCCTTGGCCCAGGCGAGACCTCGGCGCAGCAGCTCGTAGAAGACCGGAAGCTCCCACGAGCCCTTCTCCGGCTCGGGGTAGTATTCGATCATCGGCCGCATGTCGTAGTGGCCCCGGCAATGGCCGAGCGTCAGGTACAGCACCGCGCCTTCGCCGACCTGGTGGAGGTAGAAGACCGGGTGCTTTGCCTGCGGCCAGGACGACTCCACGAAGCCCTTGGCCTCGCCGCCGAACTCGGTCTCCAGCAGCACGTGCAGCTTGCCGTAGTACTCTGACAGATAGAGTTCGTCGGTCGCGTCGAACGGCTCCACGCCCTTGACGAGCGGATGGTCCGGATCGGCCACCGTCACCCGATAGGGCGCGATAGGCGGATGGGCGATGAACATAGAGCCCAGCGTCTGCATGAAATGCGGCGCCCACCTCGGGCTATCCACCAGTCCGTTCTGCAGGAAGCGCAGGATCGAGTTGGTGCCGTGCAGGGCGCACCATCGTCCGCCCCGCTCGACGTAGGCGCGAAGCGCTTCCTGCTCGGGCAGGCTGGGCGTCACGTCACAGGTGTAGGTGACCAGGAAGTCGGCGGCGGCGATGGCCTCGACGTTGGAATAGTCCTCGAACACCCGCACCCGGACGCGATCGTCCTCGGCCAGCAGCTTCAGGAGCTCCAGCCGGGCGAAGTCGATGTCATGGTACTTGCCGCCCGCGACGAGCACGCAGTTCAGCCGGCGTCTCGACGGATCCGCCATGGCTCAATACTGCACGCGCTTGGTCACGCCGCCGTCGATGACGACGTTCGCGCCGGTCATGAACGGGCAGGCGGGGGACGCCATGAAGGCGATGGCCTTGGCCACCTCCTCTCCCGTTCCGAGCCGGCCCATCGGGACGGCCTTGAGGGTCTGGTCGTAGAGCGGCCGCATGTGCGTCTTGATCGTGTCCCACGAGCCGCCTTCGATGAAGATCGGCCCCGGCGAGACGGTGTTCACCCGGATCCCCTTGGGCGCCAGTTGCTGGCTGAGGGCCGAGGCGTAGTTGATCACTGCGGCCTTGATCGCGTTGTAGGCCTGGGGGCCGAAGAAGTCTTCGAGGGCCGCAGTCGACGCGACGGCCACGATCGAGCCGGCCCTGGACTTCTCCAGATGGGGCAGGGCGGCCTCGACGCCGCGGAACGTGGCGAGCAGGTCGAGGTTGAACGTCGCCTTCCAGGTCGCCTCCGAGGCGGGGCCGCCGCCGGCCGAAGCGAACGAAATGAAGATGTCGCACCCGCCGAGCGCATCGGCGGCCCGGCCCACCCAGGCGCGGTAGGCTTCGCCGTCGGCCATGTCCACGGCCTCGCCGATCGCTTTCACGCCCTTGGCTTTCAGGGATTGGACGGTCGCATCGACGCCTTCCTGGCCGCGCGCGCAGATCGCGACGTCGCAGCCTTCGGCCGCCAGGACCTCGGCCGTCGCGCGGCCAATTCCCTTGCTGGCGCCCGCCAGGATCGCCTTCATGCCCTTGAGCCCGAGATCCATGCCTTCCTCCCCGAGGCAGCCACAAGAAAAAACCGGACTACCTGTTTTTTATCGACTGATCTATAGAACGTCGGGGGCGGTCGCGTCCAACGGAAAGCGGCGCTAGGCTTTAGGGGATCAGGATCGCATGGACCTCTCAGAGGCCGACC
The DNA here is from genome assembly GCA_035541575.1 of Caulobacteraceae bacterium. Taxonomy (GTDB): domain Bacteria; phylum Pseudomonadota; class Alphaproteobacteria; order Caulobacterales; family Caulobacteraceae; genus Acaudatibacter. Next base: position 91,119 of record DATKMZ010000172.1, read on the forward strand.
GCGCCTTTCGCGACAGCGTGCGCGCTTTCCTGGACGAGAAATTCTCGCCCGAGCTCAGGTCCTGGGCGCGGCGTCAGGCGGGCGTCTTCGCCGAACCCGAACTCGCGCGCCGCTGGCACCGGATCCTCTTCGAGCAGGGGTGGGTCGCCCCATCGTGGCCGAAGGAATACGGAGGTCCAGGCTTCAAGCGGGTGCAGCGTTACATCTTCCAGAGCGAGCTCGCCGAGGCCGGCGCCCCGACCCTGCCGGCGATGGGTCTGCAGATGTGCGGTCCGGTGCTGATGGGACGAGGCACACCCGAGCAGAAGTCCTACTTCCTGCCCAGGATTCTCTCCGGGGAGCACTATTGGTGCCAGGGGTATTCCGAGCCAGGTTCCGGGTCCGATCTTGCTTCGCTGCAGTGCCGCGCGGTCAGGGACGGCGACGACTACGTGATCAACGGCTCGAAGATCTGGACCACGCACGCGCACGCGGCCAACTGGATGTTCCTGCTGGTGCGCACCTCGACGGAAGGAAAGCCTCAGGCCGGCATCAGCTTCCTGCTGCTCGACATGGCCTCGCCCGGCATCACGATCCGGCCGATCGTCTCCATCTCGGGCGAGCATGAGATCAACCAGGTCTTCTTCGACAACGTGCGCACGCCCATCAGCCTGCGTGTCGGCGAGGAGAACAAGGGCTGGGGGGTGGCCAAGTATCTGCTGGAGTTCGAGCGCGGCGGCGGGTCCTACGCTCCGCGCCTGAAGAGTGCGCTGCGCCAGGTGCGCGCCATGGCCCGAGGCCTGGAAGGCTCGGACGACGATCCTGAGTTCCGGCAGAAGCTCGTCGCAGTCGAGATGGATGTCCTGGCCGTCGATCTGATGGAGCGGCGCGTCGTCTCGCAGGCTTCGAGCGGCGAAAGCGTCGGCGACGCCGCCGCCTCCACGCTGAAGCTGCGAGGCTCGGAGACGATGCAGAGGGTGACGGAGCTTGCGACGGACGTCCTTGGGCGTCGCCTCATGCTCGATCCTGCGGGCGGTGAAAGCCCCGCTTCCGGACAGGATTGCGTCACGACCACAGCCCGGTATTTCAACGCGCGCGCCGCGACCATCTATGGCGGCTCGAGCGAGGTGCAGCTGAACATCCTCGCAAGGGCGGCCTTGGGCCTATAATCCGATGGTTACGAAAGCAGGAGCCGAGTCGGCGCCCCGGGCGCGACAGGAGAGCGGTATGGACGACAGCCTGGCTGAACTCGAGCCGGAAGGGCTCGCTACAGCCGGCCAAAGCTGGCAGCAGCGCAAGAGCGTTCAGACTCGGGTCGCAATCCTCGAGGCGGCGGTCGACTGCCTCGAACGATACGGGTACGCGCGGACGACCACTCAGATGATCGCGCAGACCGCCGAGATCTCGCGCGGCGCCATGCTGCACCACTACGCCACCAAACAGGACCTGATCGCGGCGGTCATCGACTACACGTTCTACAAGCGGATGGAGCAGTTCATCGCCCGCATCGGCGAGCTCAGCGAGGATGCGCGCGTCCGCGAGCAGGCGGGCATCGAGATCTATTGGCACAGCGTCCTGTCACGGGAGTTCGCAGCCTACCTCGAGCTTTCGGTCGCCGCCCGGACCGACAAGGAGCTGCACGAGATCTTCGTTCCCAAGGCCCGCCGTTTCGCGCGCGTCGAGCGCGAAAAGGTGATGGAGGCGTTCCCGGAGTGGAAGAACAAGCCCGAGCTGTTCGAGCTCTGCATGGATTTCTGCATCGCTTCGATGGAGGGGCTGCTGCTCAACCGGGAAGTCTGGGAAGGCGAGGAACGGCGCGCGCTGTTGCGAGGGCTTATCTCCAAGACGATCCTCGAGGTCCGCGACGGGCGGCTCTCGCCGCCGGCGATCGCGCGCGCCTCGGCGAGCCGGCCGGCGCGCAAGCGCCCGAATGGCGGAGCTAAGCGATCGCCTCGAGCAGCAAGGCGTTGAACGCGCCAGGCTGCTCGAGATGGGGCAGGTGCCCGGCGCCCTCGATCCAAGCCACCTTCAGCTGAGGCGGCAGCAGCGCCTCGTCCGGCGCGCCCACGATCCGGTCTCCGCGCGATGCGATCACAAGCGTCGGGGGGAGGTCGCCCAGGCGGGCCTGAAGGGCGGCTGCGTCCGCCCCGGACAGCATGCGGTCTCGCAATGTCGAGAGCGCCTCCTCGACGCCGTCGGTTCGCTTGAACGCCAGCATGTCGTCGATCATGTCGCGGCTGACCGCGGCAGGGTCGGCGAGCAGCATCTCTAGGCAAGGCCTCAGCTCCCTGGCCCGCTGGGCCCCGATCAGGCCCGAGACGAAGTCCTCCGAGATAGCGATCCCCGGCAGGTAGGCGGGACAGACGAGGGTCAGGCTGAGCGCGAGACCCGGGCGCTCGGCCGCCAGCCAGGCGGCGACCCCCGCGCCGAGCGAGTGTCCGACCAGATGGGCGCGCTCGACGGCGAGGGCGGAGAGGACCTGGCCTACGGCGTCGGCGAGGCTGGCGAGCGATCCATCGCCGACGTCCTTCGACGATCCCCCGTGTCCCGGCAGATCGATCGCAACGACGGGCGCCTTCGCGGCCAAAGCGTCGATGTTGAACTGCCAGCTGTTCAGGTCGCCGGCGTAACCGTGAATGAGGACGACTGGCTCCCCGGCCTCGGGGCCCGCGCGCCCGACGCGCAGGGATCGTTCCCCGTCGCGCACCGTCGAGAGCCGGAGCGCGCCGGCGTCGGCGTCGGCGTCCTCGGGCACGAAACTGGCCTGGAAGTCGGCGATGAACGACTCGACCGCCGCGTCCGTGATGTCCGCCTCGGCCAGCACCGCGATCAGCGCGCCTACGGGAAGGGTCTCGCCCGGCTGCGCCACGATGCGGCGCAGCTCCCCCGTCGCCGGGCTCTCATAGACGTTTGTGATCTTGCTGGTCTCGATCTCGACCAGATCCTCGCCCTCGGACACGCGCTCGCCCTCGCGCTTGGACCACTCCACGATCTGCCCCTCCTGCATGGAAAGGCCCCACTTGGGCATGCGGATCGGCGTAACGGCCGTCATGCTCGTGATCCTCCGAGGCTGGTCCGGGGAATGGGGCTCGCAGCGCCGAGGGTCATCCGAAACGCGACAGATACTTGTCCAGTGTGCGGTGGAAATGCCGGATGCGGATCTCCTGATAGTCGCCGAGCTGGACCCGGTTGTTCTTGGAGACCTTCAGCCCGTCCTGCACGTAGGGAAGATTGGCCATGTCCTGCTCGAAGACGCTCGCCAGCGCATGGCCGAGCTCCCCGGCGGCGGTCCAGGGCTCGTCTTCTCCCAGCAGGCGCATGACCGGCGCCCGCGGCCGCTCGGCGCCGGGCGGCACGCGCATCAGCAGCCGCACCTCCATCAGGGTGGAATCCTGGTCGGGCCAGGGGCGCCAGCGATAGACGATGTTCGGCATGAATCCGCCCCAGGGGGCGAAGTTCGGAAATACGTTGTAGGTAAACGCGTCCAGCAGTTCGGCGTCGGTGGCGTGGCTGTGATCGTGTCCGAACATCTCGGTGAAGCGCTGGCGGTTCATGGCGGCCATGGCCTTGCGCGCCGAAACCCCCTCGGGGACCTTGACGTCGAGATCCGTCCCGCCTGCGCGTCCGTTGTACTTGAGGAACTCGTCGATGATCCACTGCTGCGGGTGCGCGGCCGGATCCAGATGCGGCGACATCACCGCAAACGGCGTGTAGGCGACGTTCACATGGTCGCCGTAGACGTTGTAGCGCGTGTTCGCGTCGCCGGTGAACGGCAGGATCTGCGGATGGGTGACCACCGAGTGCCAGGCCTCCATGAAGGCCTCGGCCGTCGCCTTCCAGTTCGCATGGATCACCTTGGCGACCCATACGCCGGTCACGCAGTCCTCGTGCCGCCATCGCATGAAGTGCTCGGGCAGCGGCGCGAGGTATTCCTCGAGGGTCGCGCCGCCGTCGTTCTCCTTGACGAAGATGTAGCCGGCCCAGCGGCCGACCTGGGCCTCCGGCAGCTGCATATCGGCGTCGCGCAGGTGGCCGAAATCCCACCGGCAGGGAATCTCCTTCAGGGACCCGTTCGTGTTCCAGGTGAAGCCGTGGAACGGACACTTGAAATCCTTGGACCAGCCGGAGTCGAGCCGCAGCTTGCGGCCGCGGTGCAGACAGACGTTATGGAAGGCGCGCACCGATCCGTCGGCTTGGCGGGTCACGAGATATGAACGGCCGGCGTTCTCGTACACGACCACGTCGCCGGGGTCGGGCAGTTCCTCCTCCCGCGCCGCGAACTGCCAGACGTTGGGCCACATGGCCGCGAGCTCACGCCGGAAGAAATCGGGACTGGTGTAGCGCTCGGTCGCCAGCGGCGCCGAGCCCATGTACTCGTACGCCTCCTGCTTCATGAAGGCCGGTGGATCGACGGTGTCCTCGCGCATGAGGTCGTCCCACCCCACGCCAGGACAGCGCGCCGTGCCGGCCGGGACCGCCCGCGTCGTATCGTCCGCCATTTCGATGACTTCCAGAACCTGTGTCGCGCGAGGACGCTATCAGGCGAGCCAAATACAAACAAGCCGGCTTGCTTTTTTGAAGTCGATGGCTGAAATGCGCCGGCGGCGCGTGACCGCCGGCAGGAGGAAACGTGAAGTTCTACAATTCGATCGGGCCAAACCCCCAAGTCGTGAAGATGTTCATGGCCGAGAAGGGTCTCGACATCCCGAGAGTCGAGATCAACATCATGGGCGGTGAGAACCGCCAGGCGCCGTACACGGCCAAGAACCCGACGGGCCAGATGCCCGCGCTCGAGCTCGACGACGGCGTGGTGCTGGCCGAGATCCTGCCGATCTGCGAATACCTCGAGGAGATCCGCCCCAGCCCGCCGCTGATCGGAACCAATCCCGAGGAGCGGGCGATCACCCGCATGTGGGCGCGCCGGATCGATCTCAACATCTGCGAGAACCTCGCCAATGGTTTCCGCTTCTCCCAGGGCCTGCAGCTCTTCCAGAACCGGGTCCACTGCATCCCGCAGGCGGCCGACGACCTGAAGGCGATCGCCCGCGAGAAGCTCGCCTGGCTGGACGGCCTGATCGCCGGCCGAACCTGGATCGTCGGCGAACGCTTCACCCTGGCGGACATCCACCTCTTCTGCTTCCTCGAGTTCGGGGCCAATGTCGGCCAGCCGCTCGACCCAGCGAACGGGAACCTCGCAGCCTGGAAGGATCGGGTGGCGGCGCGGCCAAGCGCGACGGCGAACTGAGCGCACGTCCTCGAGCCGTGCGGAGAGCCGCCGGCGTTCGCACCCGCGGAGCGCCACACGGCGGGAGTTTGACAACGCGTCGCAAGTGAGGATCACGGCCAGGCAGCGACCGTGATGACCGAACTTCTGCCCCTGCGGCGGATCTCAAAGCGGCGCTTGAGCTCGCGCAGAAGGGAGAGGCCACACTCAACGCCGTTGCGTCTCACGTCCGAGACCTGGTGAGCGCCGTCGGCGAGGGCGCCGATCTCGCAGCCTCACATGCGCGTGGCGAGGCGCTTAGGCGGGCTTGGCGACTCGCTCGTCCGAGGCGCCGCCAAAGCCGCTGCCCAACAAGCTGAGAAGATCGGCGAGGCCCTCGCGACGGCGAAGGACGCGGGCGACCTCATCGAGATTTCGAGCCGCGCCGAGTGCGCAGTCCGGTGCTGCGCTGGTTGATGCAGCTGGCGGGCGCGGCCGATCCGGACGGAAAGGCCCCAATCGATATGCAGCTGAGTTTCCTGGGCCGTCGCGCAACGGTCATGGCGGCGGCAGAGGTGATGCGGGCCTGGGGGCCCGAACGGATAATCCTCGCCCACGGGCGATGCTGTGACGCTAATGGCGTCGCAGAACTTCGACGCGCGCTTCGCCGGGTTCTTTGAGGAGCCTCCTCATCCCCAGGTCTCGCTGCCGGCTGACCGGCCGCGACGTTGATGTCGTCGATGCGCCATGAGCGGACATCAGCGCACTTCGGGGAAGCGGACCTTCGCGCCGGCAGTTCTCGACCCTTAGCGGTCGTGCTGGGCCCGACGCGCCTCGGCGGTCGCAAGCATGGCGGCAAATCTCGGATCTTTGGGGAGCGAGTCCAGTACCAAGTCTGAGCTTAACAATAATGACGGTGAGCATGGCTCTCGGCCTGATATTTCGGGAACTCTTCGCCACTTGGTTCCGTTTCGGCCAACAGCGTTAACAAAGGAACGTCGTTATGCGTGTCTTCAGGGCCGCGCTTGGCCTAGGATCATACTTAGCCGTTATTAGTGGCGGGTCGTTGTTTGCCACCCCTGCAGCCGCAGAGCCGGACTCCAAGACCTATGTGGCCTGTAATCAGTACGGCGACTGCTGGCGGGTGCACCGGAGGTATGCCTACGGGCCTGACGCGCCGATCACCTATTACAAGTCCGATTGGTATGACGCCCACCAAAGTGACCCGCATGTGCACTGGCGCGCCGACCCGGACGATGACCGTGGGTACTACGAGCGGGATGGGAGTTGGCACGCGGATCCGGGCGCGCGCGCCTTGGCGGGCGGAGCGACGGGCGCCGGTGTCGGCGCGGCAATCGGGTGTATTGTGACGCTTCCGATTGGGTGCGCCCCTGGTGCGGCGATTGGCGCCGCCGTGGGTGGCGGCACGGGCGCCGTCGCCGGCGCCGCCTCAACGCCGCGCCACGATGACCCGCCAGCGGACGGGCGCCACGATCAAGCGCCCGCCGACGATCACTAAGGCTGCTAGCCTCTAAAGCTCTCGGTGAAAGGCCCCCGATGCTGCTGGGGGCCCTTCTCTTCGGCCTACGAGGGTCTCCTTGCGGGCATCCGTCGAGCTGTAACTTCCGACCTGCCCGTCGTCCGGCGCGTCCGTGTGTGGACGCCCCCACGGATGCAAGAGGTATTTCGATAGGCTGGGCGCGGCTGTCAGGTGCTTCCGTGTGTCCGGCCTGTTGATGCGGCCCTTTTCACGGCCGCTGGCCTGTATGGAGTTCGCGGGCCAGGTCCATTCCGCTTTCCACGCGCTCGAGGCGCTCGGACACTTCCCTGGTTTTCCCGGCCCCGTCTCACTGACCGTGCGCCATACCTCTCGTCGACCTTTCGCCTCCTCGACGCCTCGGATCGCGGCTGGCTAAGCGGCCATCGCGACCGGAGCTTTGTAGGACCCGCCGCGCGCCATCAGCGCCCAGATGATCCTCGCGGTCTTGTTGGCCAGCGCCACCGTAACCAGCATCCTTGGCTTCCTGGCCAACATGCGCGCCAGCCATGGATCGCGCGCACCGCGCCGGGCGGCGGCGGCGGCCTCTGAGCTGGCGCCTTGGATCAGCAATCGGCGCAGCGAGCGCTCGCCCATCTTGGTGGTGCGCCCGAGCCGCTCCTTGCCGCCGCTCGAGTGCTGGCGCGGAGTGAGCCCCACCCACGCAGCGAAGTCACGTCCGCGCCGGAACGTGCTCGGGTCGGGCGCCAACGCCACCATGGCCGTCGCCAGGATCGGCCCGACGCCGGGAACGCTCATCAGCCGTCGCGCCAGCGGGCTCCGCTTGACCCTGGCCCCGATCTCACGGTCGAGCACTTTGATCTTGGCGTGCAGAACCTCCAAGGCCTCGACCGTGATCAGCAACACCGATCGCGCCTCGGCTGGCAGGGCTGTCTCAGGATCGCGCACCAGCTCGGCAAGCTCCGGCGCATGATCCGCGCCTTTGCGGACGATGTGGCCGAACTCCGCCAGGTGGCCGCGCAGGGCGTTGATGAGCTGGGTTCGCTGGCGGACCAAGAGGTCGCGGGTGCGAAAGACGACCGCCGCGCCTTGCGCCTCGGCGCTCTTCGGCTGAACGAAGCGCATGGTCGGCCGCTGCGCCGCCTCACAGATCGCCTCGGCGTCGGCCGCGTCGTTCTTCTGCCGCTTCACGAACGGCTTGACGTAGGCCGGCGCGATCAGCCGCGTCTCATGCCCCAGCGCGCCGATCTCCCGCGCCCAATGGTGAGCGCTGGCGCAGGCCTCCATCGCCACCAGGCAGCGCGGCTGGCTCGCGAAGAACGGCGCGACCTGGTCGCGCCTCAGCTTCTTGCGAAACACAACCTCGCCAGCTGCATCGGCGCCATGCGCCTGGAAAACCGACTTCGCCAGATCAAGCCCAATAGTGATAACCTCGACCACGGACGCCTCCTTCGCAGTGGTGTTCAACACCTCCACTCTGGCACTTCGATGCCGTCGGGGGGCGTCCACCCCATCGCTTCTGGGCGCCGTCGCGGCGGCAAGTTTCGACCC
>DATKMZ010000173.1:0-3946 GCA_035541575.1 Caulobacteraceae bacterium
ATCCGCTCGGCCACGCGCCGGACCTCGGCGATGATCTCGGGACCGATCCCGTCGCCGGGCAGGAGAAGCAGCTTGGGCATGGGGTGCGGGTCCGTCGTGATCCGGGAAGCGAGGCCCGACCCCTCACCTCACCTCTCCCCAGCCTCCGGTCGGGGAGAGGGCTACTGAGAAAGCGGCACGCTTCGGCTATCGATGCCGGCCGCGATCTTTCGGCAGCCCTCGCCCCGCGAAGCGGGGAGAGGTGAGGTGAGGGGTCCTAGAGCGGACGCTCAGACGTCACCTCGTAGGCGAAGAGGCGGCGGTCGGAAACCCCGAAGCTCGGCCAGGCGGCGCGCCAGCGGGCCATGTGCTCGGTCCGGAAGTGGGCGTCGAGCGCAGCCTGGTCGCGCCAGACCTCGAACACGTGGATCAGGCCGGGCTCGGTGACGTCCTCGGCGTAGCCGTAGGCGACGCAGCCGTCCTCGGCGCGCGAGGCGGCCATCATCTCAGCCATATGCGGCCGAAGGCCGTCGAGGTTCTGTGGCGGCACGCGCACCGTGCCGGCGACGATCAGGGTCACGCCGGCTCCAGCCAGGGCTGGGCCAGCGCCTGGCGTTGCTCGTAGACGTCGATGTCCTTCGCGCGCTGCAGCGTCTCGCCGATCGCGTCGAGGCCGTTCAGCAGCTTCTCCTTGCGCGCCGGATCGATCTCGAAGCGGAACTGCTTGCCGGACGGCGCGGTGACGGTCTGGGTCGCGAGGTCGACCGAGAAGACGTGGTTGCCGCCGCGGGCCTCGTCCATCAGCGCCCGCACCTGCGGCTCCGGCAGCGCGATCGGCAGGAGGCCGTTCTGGAAGCAGTTGTTGTAGAAGATGTCGGCGAAGCTGGGCGCGATCACGCACTTCACACCGTAGTCCAGGAGCGCCCAGGGCGCGTGTTCGCGGCTCGAGCCGCAGCCGAACTTGTCACCCGCGATCAACACGCCGGCGCCGGCGTAGCGCGGATCGTTCAGCACGAAATCCTCGCGCGGTCTGCCGGCCGCATCGAAGCGCAGGTCGTAGAAGAGGCCCTTGCCCAGCCCTTCGCGGTCCACCGTCTTCAGGAACTGCTTGGGGATGATCTGGTCGGTGTCGAGGTTGGCGATGTCGAGCGGCGCTGCCTTGGCGTGAAGATCGGTGAACGGCTGCATCTAGTCCTCCTCCGCCGCCGGCTCGGCCGCGAGCATCAGGGTCGGCGCGCCGGGAACGCCGGCGCGGACGGTGAACACCTTGGTGCCGGGCTTGCGGCCGACGCGCACCTCGGAGACGTCGAAGCCGGCCTTGGCGAGGCGGGACTGCGCTGCGTCCGCGTCGGCCACCCGCCAGGCGAGGCCCGACAACCGGTCCGGGCCGTCAGGACTCTGCTCCGCCCCCAGCCGCGCGCCGATCTCGACCACCGCGCCGCCGCAGCGGAAGAACATCAGCCGCGAACCCCACTGCGGGTTGGCGCGGTCGAGCCGGAAGTCGAGCCCGAGCCGGGCGCCATAAAGCGCGACCGCGCGGTCGGGGTTGGGGGTGTTGATCACCACGTGGTCGAGGCCGACGACCCCGTCGGCCGGCGCCGGCTTGGCGGCGAACCTGCCGGTGCGCTCGGCCAGCGCGATCGAAACGCCGTGGGTCGCGGCCGGATCGACGAAGGCGAGGCGCCAGGCGTCGGTCGACAGCAGCCCGGCCGGATCGCCGACCGCCGCGCCTCGGCGCGAGATCACGCGGCGCGTCTCGTCGAGATCCGTGACCCCGAACGCCAGCCCCCAGAGCCCCTCGCCGTGCGCATCGATCTGGGCGCGGACGCGGTCGCCGCTCTCGCCCGGCCCGTCCGGCTGCACGAGATCGAGCGCCATGTTCGCGAGCTGGAACCAGGCGTGCCGCGCGCCCGCCGCCTCTTCGCGCCAGTCCACCTTGCGGCCGAACAGGGCGCCGAATTGACTGGCCGCGCGGTCGAGGTCGCGGACCGCCAGGGCGATGTGATTCAGGGCCTCGATCATCCCGTAATGGCTTTCAGCGGCTCGAGCAGCGTCCCACGCCGCTTGAGATAGCGCTGAGCCTGCCGGGTCAAGTCCGCGACGCTGCGTTTGAGCTGATCGTGCGGGATCTCGATCTCGCGCAGCGCGGCGAAGAGCGCCAGCGCGAACGCCCAGGTCCGCTCCGAGAAGTAGCCGCTGCGCTGGGCGCTCCAGCCCTGACCGAAGGCGTCTTGGTGCTGCTGGAAGCTGAACGCGGCGTTGGCGGCGAAGACACCGAAGCCGGCGTAGGCGACCGTCAGCTCGGTCGCGAGCTCGTGCAGTTGGTTGCCGCCTGGGATCGGCTCGCGGACCGTTGCGAGCAGGTAGTGAGCCAGCTCGTGCGAGAGCGTCGCGATGAGCTGGCGAGGGTTGTCGACCAGGTCGGCGGCGTAGGTGATGCACACCTGTCTGTCCTCGATCCGAAACGTGCCGTTGGCCGACGCGCCGCGTTGCAGGGCCGCGTAGGTCCCGACCCGCTGCGCCCGCGGCGGCCGTTCGACCACCTGGAGCTCGACCGGCCAGTCGGTCATCGCCATCCAGGCTCTGGTGCGCTCGAAGATGTAGAGTGCGCGGGCGTGGCCGGTCGCCTCCGTCGGCGGATAGAAGTCCTTCGTCGGCAGCACGAGTTCAGTCACGCGCAGCCGCTCCATGCCGCCGAGATTGGTCATCAGCCAACCCCATGTCTCGAGCACCCAGTCCTCGATCTCGGCGTCGAGGAAACGGCCGTCGCCGAACAACTTGAACACTGACCAGCCCAGAAACGTTGAGTTCTGGTTATGTTCTAGCTTGGCGGTTGCACTGAGCGCAACCGGAGATTCGCTAGAGGTAGTCGCGGACGTCGGCGATGTGGCCGGCGAACGCGGCCGCGGCGGCCATGGCGGGGCTCATCAGGTGGGTGCGGCCGCCGCGGCCCTGGCGGCCCTCGAAGTTGCGATTCGAGGTCGAGGCGCAGCGCTCGCCCGGCGCGAGGCGGTCGGGGTTCATGCCCAGGCACATCGAGCAGCCCGGCTCGCGCCAGTCGAAGCCGGCGGCGCGGAACACCTCGTCGAGCCCCTCGGCCTCGGCCTCTTCGCGCACCAGACCCGAGCCCGGCACCACCATCGCCCGCACGTGCGGCGCGACCTTCTGTCCGGCGTCGAGCGCCCTTCGCACGATCGCCGCGGCGGCGCGCAGATCCTCGATCCGGCTGTTGGTGCACGAACCGATGAAGACCCGGTCGATCCTCGCCGACTGGATCGGCTGGCCGGGCTCGAGGCCCATGTAGTCGAGCATGCGGCGGATCTGCGCCGCGCGCGCCTCGTCGAACGCCGCCGGATCTGGAACCCGCCCATCGATCGGCAGGACCTCTTCGGGGCTCGTGCCCCAGGTCACCACCGGCGTCAGCTTCGAGACGTCGATGGTGATCTCGCGGTCGAACACGGCGTCGGGATCGGAGAAGAACGTCTTCCAGTAGGCGAGCGCGATCTCCCACGCCCCGCCTTTCGGCGCGGCCGGGCGCCCCATGACGTAGGCGAAGGTCGTCTCGTCGGGCGCGACGAGGCCCGCGCGGGCGCCGCCCTCGATCGTCATATTGCAGAGCGTCATCCGCGCTTCCATCGATAGCGCGCGCACCGCATCGCCGGCGTACTCGATCACGCAGCCGGTGCCGCCGGCCGTGCCGATCTCGCCGATCAGCGCCAGCGCATAGTCCTTGGCGCCGACGCCGGGCGGCGGCGCGCCCGCGAACGTGACGCGCATGTTCTTCGACTTCTGCTGGCGCAACGTCTGGGTCGCCAGCACGTGCTCCACCTCGGAGGTGCCGATCCCCTGCGCCAGCGCGCCGAACGCGCCGTGGGTGGAGGTGTGGGAGTCGCCGCAGACCACGGTCATGCCGGGCTGGGTGCGGCCCTGCTCGGGCCCGACGACGTGGACGATGCCGTTGCGCGGA
>DATKMZ010000174.1:0-5547 GCA_035541575.1 Caulobacteraceae bacterium
TTCAGCCGGACCCAAAGAGCCTGCCATGACCGCTATCGTCGATATTATCGGCCGCGAAATTCTCGATAGCCGGGGCAATCCAACCGTCGAAGTCGACGTCGTGCTGGAGGACGGCTCGATGGGCCGCGCCGCCGTCCCTTCCGGCGCCTCGACCGGCGCGCACGAGGCGGTCGAGCGCCGTGACGGCGATCCGGCTCGCTACGGCGGCAAGGGGGTCGCCGGCGCAGTGGACGCGGTCATGGGCGAGATCTTCGACGCGCTCTCGGGCGCGGAGGCCGAGGACCAGCGACGGCTCGACCGGATCCTGATCGAACTCGATGGCACGGCCAACAAGGGTCGCCTCGGCGCCAATGCGATCCTCGGCGTCTCGTTGGCGAGCGCCAAGGCCGCGGCCAAGGCGCACGATATGCCGCTCTACAAGTACATCGGCGGCGTCTCTGCGCGCGTGTTGCCCGTACCGCAGATGAACATCATCAACGGCGGCGTCCATGCCGACAATCCGCTCGACTTCCAGGAGTTCATGATCCTGCCGACGGGCGCAGCGACCTTCGCCGACGCGCTGCGGATGGGATCGGAGATCTTCCAGGCGCTGAAGAAGGCGCTGCACGACGCCGGCGAGTCCACGAACGTGGGTGACGAGGGTGGATTCGCGCCCAACTTCGCCAACGCCGACCAGGCGCTGGGTTTCATCATGAAGGCGGGCGAGGCTGCGGGCTACCGCGCCGGCGAGGATTTCCAGCTCGGCTGCGATGCGGCCGCCAGCGAGTTCTTCAAGGACGGCAGGTACCGCATGGTCGGCGAGGGCAAGACGCTCGACGCCGCGGGCATGGTCGAATTCCTGGCCGACCTGGTCGCGCGCTATCCGATCGTTACGATCGAGGACGGCTGCGCGGAGGACGACTTCGACGGCTGGAAGCTGCTGACCAAGGCGCTCGGCGCCAAGGTCCAGCTCGTGGGCGATGATGTGTTCGTCACCAACCCCGAGCGGCTGAGGATCGGCATCGAGCAGGGTTGCGCCAACTCGATCCTGATCAAGGTCAACCAGATCGGCACGCTCTCCGAGACGCTCGACGCCGTCGAGATGGCGCACAAGGCGGCCTATACGGCGGTGATGAGTCATCGCTCCGGCGAGACCGAGGACACCACCATCGCCGATCTCGCGGTCGCGACCGGTTGCGGCCAGCTCAAGGCGGGCTCGCTCTCCCGCTCGGACCGGCTCGCCAAGTGGAACCAGCTGCTCCGGATCGAGCAGGAGCTCGACGACCAGGCCCTCTATCCCGGCGCTAGGGCGTTGAAGCGGCGATGAAATCTGGCGATCGGTAAGGCTTCGCTAAGCACGAATCCGCCATAAGTCGCCGCGTGATCGCGCGGCTGACCACCTACATCCCGACAGCCGTCCTCGCGGCGCTGATCTTCTACTTCGGGTTCAACGCCCTTACCGGCGACCGCGGCATCCTCACCACGCGGGAGCGCGAAGCGACGCTGGCCGAGGACGAGGCGACGCTGAAGGCGCTGCAGGCCGAGCACGCGGATTTGGCGCTGCGCGCCAGGCTGCTGCGCGACGATGACCTCTCGCGCGACCTGCTCGAGGAAAGAGCCCACGTGGTGCTAGGCTTCGCCGATCCCAGGGATTATGTGATCCGCACGCCCGCCGTCGCCCGCTGACCCGCGGGTCCTCGGCGGGCGTTCGGTCCTTTCGTCCGCGACGGAGAGCGCGCCATGGCCCGGGCGGCCAAGCCGAAGCCCAAGGAGCCGCCGCCGGTCGACAAGGACCTCACGCTCTCGCTCTACCGGACCATGTTGCTCATCCGTCGCTTCGAGGAGCGCGCGGGCCAACTCTACGGCATGGGACTGATCGGCGGCTTCTGCCACCTCTACATCGGCCAAGAGGCCGTGGCGGCCGGCGTGCAGTCGGCCAAGCAGCCGGACGACCAGATCATCACCGGCTACCGCGACCACGGCCACATGCTTGCGGCGGGGATCGACCCGAAGGCGGTGATGGCGGAGCTGACCGGCCGCGCCGCCGGCGTCGCGCACGGCAAGGGCGGCTCGATGCACATGTTCGCGGTCGCGAACCAGTTCTACGGCGGGCACGGCATCGTCGGGGCCTGGGTCAGCCTCGGCACGGGCCTGGCGCTCGCCAATCGCTACCGCGACAACAAGGCGGTGGCGTTCGTCTACTTCGGCGACGGCGCGGCCAACCAGGGCCAGGTCTACGAGAGCTTCAACATGGCCGAGCTCTGGCGCCTGCCGGTCGTCTACATCATCGAGAACAACCAGTACGCCATGGGCACGTCGATCGAGCGCGCCTCGTCGGAGACCCATCTCTATCGCCGCGGCGCCAGCTTCAACATCCCGGGCAAGGAGGTCGACGGGATGGACGTGCTGGCCGTGCGCGCGGCGGCCGCGGAGGCGGCCGAGCACGCCCGCTCCGGCAAGGGGCCGATCATCCTCGAGATGAAGACCTATCGCTACCGCGGCCACTCGATGAGCGACCCGGGCAAGTACCGTACGCGCGAGGAGATCGATGAGGTCAGGAAGCACCGAGACCCCATCGACCATATCGAGGAGCTGCTGCGCGCGAACAAGGTCGCCGACGACGCGGCGCTGAAGGCGATCGATGGCGAGGTGCGCCGGATCGTCGCCGACGCCGCCGAGTTCGCCCGCACCGCGCCCGAGCCGGAGCCCGCCGAGCTCTACACCGACGTCTACGTGGAGGCGCCGGCGTGACCGACGTCTTGATGCCGGCGCTGTCGCCCACGATGGAGGAGGGCACGCTCGCCAAGTGGCTGGTGAAGGTGGGCGATGCGGTCCGCTCTGGCGACGTGATCGCCGAGATCGAGACCGACAAGGCGACGATGGAGGTCGAGGCCGTCGACGAGGGCGTGGTCGAGGCGATCCTGGTGCCTGAAGGGACCGAGGAGGTGAAGGTCAACACCCCGATCGCACGGCTGAAGGGCGATGGAGCTGCATCGGACACGCCCCCTCAGTCGGCTGCGCCGACAGCACCCCCAGTGGCGGAACACAAGCCGTCCGCTTCCTCCCCCGCCGGGGGAGGGGAACCGCGAAGCGGTGGAGGGGGCGCGGCGCCCGCCGAAGTCACGACCGCCCCAGACCCCGAGATCCCCGCCGGCGCCAAGCTCGTGCGTATTACGGTGCGCGACGCGCTGCGCGACGCCATGGCCGAGGAAATGCGGCGCGACCCGACGGTGTTTCTGATGGGCGAGGAGGTCGCGCAGTACCAGGGCGCCTACAAGGTGAGCCGCGACCTTCTGCAGGAGTTCGGCGACCGGCGCGTGATCGATACGCCCATCACGGAATACGGCTTCGCCGGCGTCGGCGTTGGGGCGGCGATGGCGGGCCTGAGACCGATCGTCGAGTTCATGACCTTCAACTTCGCCATGCAGGCGATCGACCACATCATCAATTCGGCCGCCAAGACGCTCTACATGTCCGGCGGACAGATGCGCTGCCCGATCGTCTTCCGTGGGCCCAACGGCGCGGCCGCGCGCGTCGCGGCTCAGCACAGCCAGGACTACTCCAGCTGGTACGCCCACGTACCGGGGTTGAAGGTGATCGCGCCCTACGACGCGGCCGACGCCAAGGGGCTGCTGAAAGCGGCGATCCGTGATCCGAACCCCGTCGTCTTTCTCGAGCACGAAATGCTCTATGGCCAGGAGTTCGACGTTCCCGAGGTCGAGGACTGGCTGGTTCCGATCGGCCGCGCCAGGGTGCGTCGTGAGGGCGGCGATGTCACCATCTCGACCCACTCTCGCATGGTGGGCTTCGCGCTCCAGGCGGCCGAAGAGCTGGCCAAAGACGGGATCGAGGCCGAGGTGATCGACCTTCGCACGCTCAGGCCTCTCGACCATGGAACGGTCGTGGAGAGCGTGAAGAAGACCAACCGTCTCGTCACCGTCGAGGAAGGCTGGGGGCCGATGGGCGTCGGCGCGGAGGTGGCCGCGCGCGTCGTCGAGGCGGCCTTCGATTGGCTCGACGCGCCGCCGGCACGGGTGCATCAGGAGGACGTGCCGATGCCCTACGCCGCCAACCTCGAGGCGCTGTCGCTGCCCTCGGTCGAGAAGATCGTGAGGGCGGCCAGGGCGGTCTGCTACCGATGAGCGGCGGACCGATCTGGCGCGCGGGCGGCTGCCATTGCGGGGCGGTGCGGTTCGAGGCGAAGCTGGCGGACGAGGTCGACGCGCGCACCTGCACCTGCTCGATGTGCGAGAAGGTAGGGTTCGTGCACGTAATCGTGCCCGAGAGCCGATTCCGACTCCTTCAGGGGGCGGACAAGATCACAACGTATACGTTTAATACGCACCTCGCGAAGCACACCTTCTGCTCTGTATGCGGCGTGAAGGCCTTCTATCGCCCGCGGTCGAACCCCGACGGCTGGTCGGTCAACGCCCGCTGCCTCGACGAGGCGACGCGGCCGTGGCTGCTGCTGTCGGAGTTCGACGGCCGCAACTGGGAGGCGCACGCGGACGACCTGAAGCATCTCTCCGAGGAGGGGCCATGAGCCTCTACGCGGGCGGCTGCCACTGCGGACGGCTCAGCGCGCGGTTCGAGACGGCGCTGGACCCGGAGACAATCGAGGTGCGCGCGGATCAGTGCGGCTTCTGCAGACGGCACGGCGCGAAGACCGTCAGCGATCCGCACGGGCGGCTGACCCTGGCGTTCCGGGAGGCTGACGTGCGCCGGCATCGGTTCGGCGCGCGGACGGCCGACTTCCTGATCTGCCGCACCTGCGGGCACTACGTCGCCGCCGTGATCGACGACGGCTTCGGGGTGCTCAACGTCGTCGGCGCCGACATCCAGCCATTTGCGGTGCTCCAGGCCGTGCCGGTGGACTACGACGACGAGACGCCCGCCAGCCGCCTCGAGCGGCGTCGCGCTCGCTGGACCCCCGTCACGCTGGAGATCGCCGCGTGACCGACGTGCTGATGCCCGCGCTGTCGCCGACGATGGAGGAGGGCACGCTGGCCAAGTGGCACGTCAAGGTCGGTGACGAGGTCCGCTCCGGCGACGTCATCGCCGAGATCGAGACCGACAAGGCGACGATGGAGGTCGAGGCCGTCGACGAGGGCGTGGTCGAGGCGATCCTGGTGCCCGAAGGGACCGAGGAGGTGAAGGTCAACACGCCGATCGCACGGCTGAAGGGAGACGGCGAGGCGGCTTCTCCCTCCCCCTCGAGGGGAGGGGATGGGGGCGGGGAGCTCGTTCAGCCGCGTCCGCCTCAGCAGAAGGCTTCCGAGCCCAAAGCCCAGGTAGAGCCTGCGGCGCTGGCGCCCGCCCCAAGCAGACCTCCACCCCCCAGCCCCTCCGCTCAAGGAGGAGGGGGGAGACGGTTCGCCAGCCCGCTCGCCCGGCGGCTCGCGAAGGAGGCCGGCGTCGATCTGAGCGAGCTGAAGGGGTCCGGGCCGCACGGGAGGATCATCCGGCGCGACGTCGAGGGACTGAAAGGCGCGCCAGGCGCAACCCGGCCGGCAGCCGCGAGGCCGGGCGCCGAGATGCACAGGGTGCTTTCCCTGGAGCAGCAGGGGA
>DATKMZ010000175.1:0-3526 GCA_035541575.1 Caulobacteraceae bacterium
TTCATCGGTCAGTTGATCCTGTTCGGCTTCACCTGGTCGCTGTTCCACCACATGCTCGGTGGGGTCAAACACCTCATCTGGGACGCCGGCTACGGCCTCGACGAACCGGAGCGCGAGCAGCTGGCGCAGGCGACGCTGGCCGGCGGGCTGGCGCTGACGGTGATTGTCTGGGTCATCGGCTACGCAGTGCGCTAGGGAGCGGCGGCGATGTTGGAATCGGAAAAATCCCTGCGCAGCCCGCTCGCCCGCGCCCGCTATCTCGGCTCGGCGCGCCGCGGCTCGCAGGACGCCTGGCGAACCCAGGTGACGGCGGCGGCGCTGGTCGTGCTCACGTTCGCCTTCGTGCTGTTGCTGTTGACGCTGCTCGGCAAGGACTACAACGGCGTGCGCGCCGAGCTCAGCCACCCCTTCCCGGCCATCCTGACCCTGCTGTTCACGCTGGTGGCGACCTACCATATGCACCTCGGGATGCGTTCGATCATCCTCGACTATGTCGGGGGGCGGGCGCGCGAATGGGCGCTGGTCGCCAACATCTGCTTCGCCGGCGCCGTGGCGCTCGCCTGTGTTTACGCCGTGCTGCGCATCGGCTTCGTCTGACGCGATCTTAAAGAAGGGTTCGAAACCGCGATGGCCAACGGCTCCCCCGATTCCAGCGCCGCCGCCCTCGGCGGCAGGGCCTATCCGATCGTCGACCACACGTTCGACGTGGTGGTGATCGGAGCCGGCGGCGCGGGCCTGCGCGCCTCAGTCGGCTGCGCCCAGGCAGGCCTCAAGACCGCCTGCATCAGCAAGGTGTTCCCGACCCGCTCGCACACCGTCGCCGCCCAGGGCGGCATCTCGGCGTCGCTCGGCAATATGGGCCCGGACGACTGGCGCTGGCACATGTACGACACCGTCAAGGGCTCCGACTGGCTCGGCGACCAGGACGCGATCGAATACCTGTGCCGCAACGCGCCGACCGCGGTCTACGAACTCGATCACTGGGGCGTGCCGTTCTCGCGCACCGAGGAAGGCAAAATCTACCAGCGGCCGTTCGGCGGCATGACGACCGAATTCGGCAAGGGCGTCGCCCAGCGCACCTGCGCCGCCGCCGACCGCACCGGCCACGCCATGCTGCACACGCTCTACGGCCAGGCGCTGAAGGCGAAGTGCGAGTTCTTCATCGAGTATTTCGCCATCGACCTGATTCGCGACGACGAAGGCCGGGTGCGCGGCGTCGTCTGCCTGAAGATGGACGACGGGACGATTCACCGCTTCCGCGCCCAGACCACGGTGCTGGCGACCGGCGGCTACGGCCGCACCTATTTCTCGGCGACCAGCGCCCACA
This sequence comes from Caulobacteraceae bacterium, assembly GCA_035541575.1. Lineage (GTDB taxonomy): Bacteria > Pseudomonadota > Alphaproteobacteria > Caulobacterales > Caulobacteraceae > Acaudatibacter. The sequence continues at coordinate 1,328 of DATKMZ010000175.1, forward strand.
CCTGCACCGGCGACGGCAACGCGATGGCGCTGCGCGCCGGCCTGGCGCTGCAGGACATGGAGTTCGTCCAGTTCCACCCCACCGGCATCTACGGGGCCGGCTGCCTGATCACCGAGGGGGCGCGCGGCGAAGGCGGCTATCTGGTCAACTCGGAAGGCGAGCGGTTCATGGAGCGCTACGCGCCCCACGCCAAGGACCTCGCCTCGCGCGACGTGGTCAGCCGCGCCATGACGGTAGAGATCCGCGAGGGCCGCGGCGTCGGCAAGCTCAAGGACCACATCTATCTCCACCTCGATCATCTCGACCCGAAGGTGCTGCACGAGCGGCTGCCTGGCATTTCCGAGAGCTCGCGCATCTTCGCCGGCGTCGACGTGACCAAGGAGCCGATCCCGGTGCTGCCGACCGCCCACTACAACATGGGCGGCATCCCGACCAATTATCACGGCGAAGTGCTGACCAAGGCCAACGGCGATCCCGACTCGATCGTCCCCGGCCTGATGGCGCTCGGCGAAGCCGCCTGCGTCTCGGTCCACGGGGCCAACCGGCTCGGTTCGAATTCGCTGATCGACCTCGTCGTGTTCGGCCGCGCCGCCGGCCAGCGCGCCGCCGAGTCGATCAAGCCGGGCGCCAGCCAGCCCGACCTGCCGCGCGACAGCGCCGAGCGCGCGCTCTCCCGCCTCGACCGCTTCCGCCACGCCGCCGGCGCGACGCCGACCGCCCAACTGCGGCTCAACATGCAGAAGGTGATGCAGGGCCATTGCGCGGTGTTCCGCACCGGCGAGACGCTGGCCGAGGGCCAGCAGATGATCCGCGAGGCGTGGCTCGCCGGAGCCGACGCGCGGATCGCCGACCGCTCGCTGATCTGGAATTCCGACCTGATCGAGACGCTCGAATACGACAACCTGATCGTCCAGGCGGTGGTGACGATGGAAGGGGCGCTGAACCGCACCGAAAGCCGCGGCGCCCATGCCCGCGAAGATTTTCCCAACCGCGACGACGCCAACTGGATGAAGCACACCCTGGCGTGGATCGACTCCGACAAGCACGAAGTCAGGCTCGGCGACCGCCCGGTGCACGCCTATACGATGACCAACGACGTCGCCTACGTGGAGCCGAAGGCGCGGGTGTACTGACGGCGAGAGGACGACGGTAGCGCGACGCGTTATCCGATGGTCGCTCTCTCCCTTCGCCACAGCCGCATCGGCAAGCCCCCCTGTGGGCGCAGGGTGACGCGCAGCAGCGGCCAGACGGCGTAGCCGGGCTCGAGTTCGAAGCGAAAGCGCCTGACGACGCTCGCCAGCGCCAGAGTCGCTTCCTGCGACGCGAAGGCGGCGCCGATGCAAGTGCGCGGGCCGGCGCCGAACGGCAGATAGGCGAAGCGGTCGATTTTGGCGCGCGCCTCGCCGAGAAAGCGGCGCGGATCGAACGCCGCCGGATCCTCCCACAGCCCCTCGCGCCGATGCAGCACGTAGGGCGAGACGACGATCAGCGACCCTCGTTTCACCTTTTTCTCGCCGAGTTCGTCGGGGCCGAGCGCCACCCGGCTGATGGCGGCGATCGGCGGATAGAGGCGGATCGCCTCTTCGATCACCGCGCGGGTTTCGACCAGCCGCTCGGCCAGTCCGGCGACCGGCCTGGCGAACTCGCGATCCGCCTCCGCCTCGAGGCGGGCCCGCCAACCGGGCGACTGCGAGATCAGGAACGAGGCCCAGCTCAGCGCGTTGCCAGTGGTCTCGTGGCCGGCGGCGAAAAAGGTCAGCACGTTCGACCGCATCTCCGCTTCCGTCATGCCGTGCGGATCGTCGAGCGCGTTCAAGAGATGGGTCAGGATGTCGTTGGGCGCGCCGTCCGGATCGACCGCCAACAGCCGCCGGCGGGCGGCGATCACCGAATCGATCGCCGCCTCGAAGAAGCGCAGCGTCGCGCGGACGCGGAACCGCGCCGGGCGCGGAACGAAGTCCGGCGCGCCGAGGATGTCGAGCAGGCCGATCGTTCCGATCGCGTTGAAGTAGGTCGCCATGGCGCGGCGGATGTCTTCGGCGTCGCGCCCCAGGCCATCGGAAAAGATGGTGCGCTCCAGCACGTCGAGCGTAAGCCGGGTCATTTCGACCGACAGATCGAGCGCCGCGCCGTCTGGCCGCCGCGACCAGCGCTCAATCATCGCTTCCGCTCCGTCGAGCATCGCCGGCGCGAAGTCGA